>AFXB01000001.1 GCA_000238815.2 SAR116 cluster alpha proteobacterium HIMB100
ATCTGTAGCTGCCAATGCCTTTAGCGATGGCGCAGCAAACGGCAATGCGGCTTCAGCCACCTTCAGCTGGAGTTATAACAGCCAGCCCTCTGTCAGCTTTGCGAGTGCCAGCTCATCTGCGGTTGAGGCCAGCTCATCTGCCAGTGTTGCGCTCACCCTGTCACACAGCTATTTTCAGCCTGTCAGCGTCAGCTATGCCCTCTCAGGCACGGCCACCGGTGGCGGCCTTGATTTTACGCATACGGGCAATTCTGTGACCATCCCTGCGGGCAGCACATCTGCAAGCATTACCATCAGCCCGATTGTGGATGACAGCCTGGCAGAAGGGGATGAAACCCTTATTCTTACACTGTCTTCTCCTGTGAATGCCAGCTTCGGCGCGACCACCAGCCATACTTACACCATCACTGACAATGATGGCACGCCGTCTTTCTCTATTGCTGATGCCACCACGCCGGATGAAAACGCGGCCGCACAGACCCTGACCGTTTCTTTGTCACCAGCCTCATCTGCCACAGTAACTGTTGATTATGCACTTGGTGGCGGAACGGCCACATCTGGGACTGATTTCACCTTTACGTCTGGCACCCTCAGCTTTGCCGCAGGCGATACCAGCAAAACCATTTCTGTGTCGGTTCTTGCGGATTCTGATGTGGAAGGTGACGAGACAGTAATTATCTCTTTGTCTAACCCCACTGGCGGAGCAACGATATCTGATAATTCCGGAACGCTGACAATTACCGATGATGATACAGCGCCAACCATTGATCCGAATCAGGCCATTGTGGATGACGCGATTTTGGATACCCAGACCATCATTGCCAAACATGTCAGCAGTCAGGGCAAAAGCCTGCTTCATGCGTCCCAGAATTTGATCCAGACCAGTATTGACCATCTGATTGTCCGCACCCAGCTTCAGGCAAAACGCAGAAAATCAGGCGGCACAAGCACACAAACAGCCTCTCGTGCACCTTCTGCGGGCAGCCCAACATCTGGCAATCAAAGCTCTGCCAATCAAAGCTCTGTTGGTCAAAGCTCTGGGGGGGCAGCATCTGGCAGCCCGCAACCCGCACCAGTACCATCAGCCAGCTTTACAGAACAGGCCTCTCTTGCTCATCGTCTGGCCGATGCGGTGAAACTGCTCAGGGTCGATACGGATGATAAAGGTTATACAGGCGCACTTGATTTTGATTTATATGAGCCGCTTTTGGGCCAGAATTCTGCGCTGATCACAAAAATCACCGCCGCGTTCAGCGACCAGGATAACGGGCCAGAAACCAGTAATCTGTTGGCCAGCTTTGCTCTAGAGACAGAAAGTTCAGATGGCGACTCTGTTTATGGCCGGTTCCTGCATCTGTCTCAGACCAAGGCAGATTTCCGTTTCTCTCAGTCCGGCACACAGGACAGCAAGGGCATTTCTGCAGGCGTCTACACGGTTTACAGCCCGAAGGTTGATCACTTGGTGACGGCCTTTATCTCGTTTGGTACCGCCCAGACAGATCTTGATCTCACCGTATCCTCCGCTGCGGTAAAAGACAGCTTTACCAGCTTAAATGCACAAGCTGGCGTGTCTCTGGCCCGCACAATACATCGCCCGGGTATGATGATGGTCTGGGAAATGGCTGCTGAAAGTCTGGTCAGCCGCCAGCAAAGCCGCTATGCCAGCGTTCTTGTCGGGGGCTCAAGCTACCGTGCACAAATCAGTTCCCGCACAGTGACTGACACATCCGCCATTTTTACCCCGAAATTTATCTTTGATCTGCAGGATGCAGAAGATAAACAACCATCGAATCTTCAGCTGGCTCCCTCTGTCCGCTGTGGTTCGGGTACAGGCAGCTCCAGCTGTGGTTATGGTGTATCAGCCAGCCTCAGCCAGATGATGGCAGACAATGAAGGCCATACCTCATTTGGCCTGTCCGTTGACCGCTACCGTAACACAGATACGATCTCTTATTTCATTGATATCAACCGGTCTCTTTTGGGGCATAAGGGCATCCGGTTTGACACCCATTTAAAACAGCTTGTTACCGGCGGCGGATCTGGTGGCCGGCCGGAATATGCGATTAACTCAGTCGTCAGGCTGCCCTTATGATGACCTTAAGACGCACCGGACAAACTGCGGCAAAGATGGGCCTTGCAGGGCTGGTTGGGGTGGTCCTTCTGCTAGTAATTCTGGGGCAGGGCACTGTGCATCCGGTACAGGCATGTTGCTATGATCCCCCCGATGATGACAGCATGTCAGACACTGATTCTGCGCCGCCAGCCGATGACGCGGATGATGCAGGTGACACAGAAGAGGCCATGGCGCCGGCAACAGCCGCTTCAGCAAATCAATCTGTTGCGACCGGCGCACCCACAGAAGGGGACGGGGCCTTTGTGTCGTCTGCGCCGTCCTTTGCCATGGTCAGACAGATGATGGCTGAAGGGCGCTATCTGCGGGCCAGGCAGATTGCAGAATCAAGGCTGAAAACGCGGCCTTATGATCACAATCTCTGGGCATTATTGGAACAAATTTATGAAAAATTAGGGCTTCAGGGGCGGACTGCTGATGCGGCATATCAGGCAAAAATTTCTGACCCTGACGGGCAGCCGCCCGCCCCGCCACCGCCGGCTGTCTCAGCACAGAAACGTTATGTCACCAAATTGCTGCAAGCGGTAAGAGAGTTTAAACCGATTGACTGACCCTGCTTTATTATGCTGACACTCAGGCTGACAGGGGCGTGCGGACCGGGTGCATTTTGTACCGCAAGCCTGTTCAGACAGGACGTAAGGAATAAAGAGGATATCTCTTCTGATGGACACATCGCCAGCTGTTGCGGCCAAAATTACGGCGGCCAAAATCACTGCTGCCACCGCTCGGCTGTTTCACCAGATGGGCGATGCCAGCTTATCTGAATTCACCCTCAAATCAGGACGGCGGGTTGATCTGATTACCCTCAGCCGCGATCAGCATATTTGTGTGATTGAGGTGAAATCATCTCTGGCGGATTTCACCAGCGACAAAAAGTGGCCAGAATATCTGGAATGGGCAGACCGGTTCTATTTTGCTGTTGCAGATGACTTTCCCTTGGACAGGCTGCCAGATGAAACGGTTTGCGGGCTGATCATCACAGATGGGTTTGATGCGCATATTCTGCGCGAAGCGCCAATCCGCAGACTGGCTGGCCAGAGGCGGTCTCATCTTATCCGGCGACTGGCCTATGCCGCCATGATGCGCTTATCTTTTGATCAGGTTAATCCCTAGGGTGGTTCTGCGCAGATGAAAAGGCCAGTGAAAAGGAAGGCGCGTAATTCAGGCTGTGTTTTGCAGATGTTCACGATGCAGACAATATAAACCAGCTGCGATCACCAATGCCGTGCCGATTAAGGACAAAAGGTCAGGCAGATGACCTGTCATCACGCTGGATAAAATAGTGGCAAATACAATCGCTGTATATCTGAACGGGGTGACAAAGCTGACATCACCAACACGCATGGTTGCAATGCTCAACACATAAGCAGCCGGTATCGCCAGTGCGGCTCCGCCCATCAACAGCCAGCTTGTTACCGAAGGGGGATGCCAGCCACTTTGTGTTGTCGCCAGCCCGCCGGCAATTGTGATCGCTGCTGCGGTGACCAGTCCGACAAATAATGAGGGGGTCTGTGTGCTTAACCGGCGGGTCAGGATATCACGCACGGCAATAAAGGCTGCCGCGGCCAGGACGGATAATGAAAAGATCGAAAAACCGTCCAGTCCGGGTTTAATCACAAACATCACCCCGATAAATCCGGCGCAAACTGCCGCCCATCGCCGCAAGCCAACCTGTTCATTGAGCACCAGTGCGGCAATCGCCGTCAGAATCAGCGGTACCGCCTGCAGAACCGCGGTTACATGTGCCAGCGATAATTTGGATAATGCCAGCAAAAACAAAAAGGTAATGGCGATTTCCAGCACCGTGCGCCAGAACACTAACCCGCGATCTTGTGCAGACAAGCGGACAACAAGCTGCTGGTTATACCAGCAGACCACCACCAGAAGCGGACAGACCATCATCCCCCGCACAAACACACCCTGAACAACTGACAGCTCGTCAAACACCAGCTTCATTAAAAAATCATTCAGCACAAAGGCCAGCGCGGCACCGCTCATCAGGGCTGCTCCGGTGGTGTTGTCACTGAACGACATGCGGCGCGTCATCTGGGGCTTGCTCATGATGTCTCCTTGCTGATTACATAGGTCACATCCTGATCGACATACCGGGTGGGACAGGCAGCTGTTGGTCCGAACGCCGCCGCCAGCTTGTCGGCGAACGCATCTGGTTGCACATAAAAGATATGATTATTGATGCGGGCCTCTGGCTGGCTGGTGATATTCAGTACCATCCCGGTTTTGACCTGTTCCCAGCTGAAGGCCAGCTGGCGCAAAATATAATCCTCCCATAACGTGTAATCATCTGTATGGCATAAATTGAAAGTGCCGACAAAAACCGCAAAATTAACCCGGCTGTGCGGCCGCCGTCCTGTTCTGAAGCGGTGTTTATGCGGGGCATGTTCGCGCTGGCAATATCCGATCATATCTTTGTTAATATCTACACCAAAATAATCTATATCGCGCCAGGCTTTTGTACGGCGGATATAATCAAATAAGGCGCCATAGCCACATCCGATATCAGCCAGGCTGAAACGGGCTGAGCCTTGTTCTGATTTCATATCCTGCAGAACCTGCTCAAATCTTGCCTGCTGGCTGAGGCGCGATGCCCAGAATACGCCTTTTGCCTGTGCGCCTTTTTCCTGAAAGCGGCGGCTGTAGGCTGAACGGATGGACGCTTCAAACAGGGACTGGCTTAAACGGGTGAACATAGGAATGATCTGTATTTAGTCCGGTCCGGTCAGTCCTGTTCACGCAAGATGGCGGGATCAAACGGCGCCCGGCTGAAAATTTCACGCACCATCGGCTCAAAATGGTGCAAAGGTTTGGTCGGATAATCTGGGTCAAATGACATCTGATCCCAATCTTCGCAAAACCGCACTGTCGCATCAAACCATTTATGATCACGATAAGCCTCTCTGCCATTTTTATCCAGACCCATCTTATCGGCATAATAATACATCTGAAATAGCCCGTGCATTTCCAGAATCCAGGTCACTTCCGCACGCACATACGGGCGGATAATGGCCGCGGCCATTTGGGAATGGTTTTCCGGGGCCAGCGCGTCTCCGACATCATGCACCAGGGCTGCAACAATCAGCTCAATATCAGCACCATCTTCTTCGGCTCGTGTTGCGGACTGCAGGGAATGCTCAAGACGGGTGACCTGATAGCCTGAAAGGCTGTCATCCAATTCTTTCAGCGCAGCTAAAATCCGGTCTGGCAGGCCGCGCACATAGTCCTGCTCAAGCTTGTGCAAAAATTCATAATCCGCAACAGTGCCTTCATCCATCCGCCGGAAGGCGACTGCAGTCATGGTCTGTGTCATGGGGTGGACCTCTTTAATTCATCGTTGCTCAGCATTCATATAAAGCGTCTACCTAGCCGTCAATTCAGCAGGTCTGTCAATTGAAAAAAAGACCACAGGCAATTTGTCACTGGCCCTTCGCTGATGTGGGCGATGATAGGGGCCTGCAAGAGTCTGAGATGTGGTGGATTCACAGTTGAATTTTGATAAAGATTGATGCACAAACAAAGGCATGACTGACATCCAGCTTCCAGATTCGATACGTGATTTATTTGCTGCCTTCGATATTGCGGATTCGGCACAGATTTTGGTGTTGTTGCTTGGTGCTGTTCTGGCCTTGCTTCTGGTTCTGATCATTCTGATTGCTGTGCGTGGCCGGTCTGCACCTGCAGCTGCAACCGTTCCTGCATCCGCATCTGTGCCTGACAAGACAGAACCGCCTGTTCTTTCCTCGTCTGAGCCGGCGTTTGATAAGCTGGCTTCTGCTGCGCCTGCTGTTGAGGCCAGCCCGGCCTTGCCGGAAACTGAACAGCTGGAAGATTTCCGGATTTTCAAACGTCCCAAAGCGGCTTCTGCCAAACCAGTACGAACTGCTCCTGTTGCCTCTGCAGATGAAAATCTGTCAACAACAGAACATTTGCAGCTGATTGAAAAAAATATGATCAGGTTGCGGGATCTGTATCAGGGCGGGCATATCACCCGGGATATGTATGTTGATGAAACCCGGTCACTTTATCATCAGGCGCGCGGCCTGTCTTCAATCTCCTGACCCTCGTCAAATTACCGACAGTGGCCTTTATGGTCATTATCATCTGATCGCGCTATGGTCGGGCGATAATCCTTTTTCTGTAATTATCATGTTATTGTTGTTTGCCTGTCCCTGTTATGAGCCTTTCGCCGCTATCTCCTGTTAACAAAACGCCGTCATCTGAACAGGCTGCACCTGACCGCCGCTTATCTGTGGCAGAAGTATGGGTGCTGGTGATTCTGCTGATCTGCGGTGTCATTTTTGCTGTTATCTTTTTACAGAACAGGCTGACGCAGAACAGAACAGATCAGCTGCACAGCACGGCCCAGGCGGTATCTGTTTGGGTGTCTGCCGCCCATCAGGCCCGTTTGCGGGGTGCGGTTCTGGAACCCGAACGCTGCAGCATCACCCAGCATCAGCCCTTATCCTTTTGTTTTTCTGATATGGTTTCACCAGGCCAGCCCTTTGCAGGGCTGAAAAACAGCATCAGCCGTGATGACGCTGCGCCGGCCTTTGCGTTTATTGCTGCTGGCCAGCCTGTCCGGCAGGGCCAGCCCTGTACCACATTTTCAGATAATCTGTATCTGTCTGCCGCTCACGGGACCAGCCGCCAGCAACCAGCCAGCTGGGCAGGGATGGTGATCATACAGACCGCTTCATTTGTGGATGATTTATCCGTTCCGGTGAACAAGCTGCATATTGGCTATTGTGATTCTGACCAGATGGTCAGCTGGCTGAACCGGTCTGTGGCCTTTTAGCCAAAGCACAGAGCAGGGGTTTGCGCTGTCCCTTATCAGGCGGATGTGCTATATTGGCAATAATTTTGCAAGATGATGAGTTCAGCAATCTAGTGACGGGACGATAAATGGAACAAGGACAGTCCATTTTTGTAGGCAATATCAAGGGCGGTGTGGGCAAAAGTACCATCACAGCCTTTTTGTATGATTATTTCCGCACGCACTATCCCGATCGCCCTATTCAGATGCTGGATACAGACCGCCAGGGCACGTCTTACGAGCTGCTTGGCGCGGTAGCCAGTGAGCGCGATATCCGCCATGTGCCTGTCAGCGACAGGTTTGACGGTCTGTCTTTGGTTACACTGGACAGCATTTTGCGCCGGATGCGCTCTGACCCGAAATCATTGACCATTGTGGATACCGGTGCGGGCTGGCCTGGCAATATCTGGCAAATTGCGATGATGTGTGAATGTATCATCATCCCAACCTCATTATCCTGGGCTGATCTGCGCCCCACAGTAGAATTTGTGCGCGAAATGGATGACCGCAAAGACGGCCAGGATTCTGTTCTGCCACATTTGATTATTGTGCCGAACCGTATTCCGCCGTCACAGCGTGATTTATCCGCTATTTCGGAAATTCTGGAAGGGCTGAATGTAGTGCTGGCCCCGCCCTTGTCTGATTTATCTTTGGTGCGCCAGATGTCAGGTGAATTCAAAGGCCTTGAGGCGGCCAAAGGCACCCGCTTTCATGATGAATTCGGCCGGCTTGGCGATTTTATTCGTGATTATGTGCTGTCTGGCAAGCTCAGCCAGATGTACGAAGATGAACTTCAGAACACCCATTCTGTGTAACAGATAACACAGCTGACCTATCTTAACCTGCTGGCAACCCATTGATGGAAATGATGTGTGGGATGATCCATGATGGCTGAAAATTTGCCGCCATCATAAGACGGGGCCATGCGGCCGGCCTGCATACCTTCGACAACACCGATATCCTCAACAAAAACTTGCTTCCACATTGCTGCATTTTTTGCCCGCATCTCAGCATAATGCGCGCCTTGTGCGGTTTCATCAGCATAATATAACGCGATCCGCTCCCTGGTTGTTTTCTGGCCTGTCGGGACCAGCACAATTGCAAAGGCATGATCTTTATGCACACCATACAAAACATTCGGGAAAAAGGCGCAATATTCAGCTGCTTTGTCCCATTTTTCGCTGAGCCCGTCAAAGGCAGGAAATTGCTGCCCGTCGGCTGATATTTGCGGCGCATATACGTGGCTGCCCTGACCGGCATAGCTGTCATCATCTAGAATATTATAATGATCCTCCAGCCTGGAATAGCTGTTCAGGTCGGGATGCACAAAAGGCAAGTGATAAGCCTCACAATAATTTTCCACCGCCAATTTCCAGTTGCATGCGACCTCCAGTTCAAAATAGGAATCAGCCCCGCCAAAATGCACCTTTGATTCAAATTCAGCCCATCTGTGTTTCAGCGCGGCGGCCTTCTCGGCAAAGGCGGCAGCCGTTCCGGACAGATTTACATATACAACATCCCGCCAGACCGCAGATCTCACCTCATTCAGGGATAAAGCAGAACAATCAACAGACCCATGTTCATGGATATCGGGCCCACCCACATGCGGGGTGGCGCGCAAACGGCCATCAAAATCATAAGCCCAGGCATGATACGGGCATGTTATCGGCCCGTTCAGCCGTTTTGGCTCATTGACCAGAATCATGCCGCGGTGACGGCACACATTTTCAAATACTTTAATTTCGCCTGACCGGTCACGCACCATCACCAGCGGAATACCTAAAAATGTGACCGGATACACACAGCCCGGCTGCGGGGCATCAAAACCAAATCCGATTGCTGCCCAGTCAGATATGAACAGACGGTCTGATTCATGGGTGAACATGGCCGGGTCTGTGTAACAGGCATTTGGCAGACCTTGTGCGGTTTCAATCGGCTTTAAAACAGTGTCAAATCCGTCCATCTCTGGACCTCCTTCATACAGAAAACGGCAGCCCGGCCACCTTTTTATCTGCTGCAAAGGCTAGGCAGGCGCGGACCGCTTGTCTATTCTGACCCCGCCGCTCAGGTCGAATTTTGGAAAAGTCTGTTTAAAAAATGCCTGCTGTTGTTTTATCATGACCCTTTCTGCACCTCAGATCATCCATAGACAGCTTGGTCCAGCATTCTATGATGTTGTGACGCCGGCCCGTTTTCCGCAGCATATTTTGCGCTACCGCAATCAGACAGCTGCAGAACAAATTGGTCTGGCTGGGCTGTCTGATGATGATTTTATTAATCATTTTGGGCGGTTTACACCTCTGCCAGGCAGTTTGACGGCGCCGCTGGCACTGCGTTATCACGGGCATCAGTTTGGCAGCTATAATCCGGAACTGGGTGACGGGCGAGGCTTTTTGTTTGCCCAATATACCGAATCCCGGACCGGCCGGCTGCTTGATTTGGGAACCAAAGGGTCTGGGCGCACCCCTTATGCGCGGACGGCCGATGGCCGCCTGACCTTAAAAGGCGGCGTCAGAGAGGTTCTGGCCACCGAATTGCTCAGTGCGCTGGATGTGCCCACCTCTCAGACCTTCAGCCTGATCGAAACGGGTGAGGCTTTGCAGCGGCATGATGAACCCTCACCAACCCGATCTGCTGTGCTTGTGCGCCTGTTGCACAGCCATATCCGGATTGGCAGCTTTCAGCGCCTGTCCTATCTCGGCCAGACGGATAATCTGGAAATATTACTGCGTCATACAGTGCGTCATTACTATCCAGATATTGACCCGGATCAGGACTATATTGACCTGATCCAGGCGTTTTTACCTGCCTTTGCCCTGCGGGTCTCGGACATGGTTGCGGGCTGGATGGTGGCCGGATTTGTGCATGGCGTTCTGAACACAGATAATTTTAACATCACTGGTGAAAGCTTTGATTACGGGCCGTGGCGGTTTTTGCCGCATTTAGACCCGGGCTTTACGGCTGCCTATTTTGATCAAGCCGGCCGTTACGCTTATGGCCGCCAGCCTTCTGCGGCGATGTGGGCCTTGTGCCGTCTGGCAGACTGCTTTGTGCCGTTGCTTGACCCCGACCTGCTGGCCGAAAGTCTTTCTGGCTTTTATCCGGCGATGGAGCGTCATCTGTCTCGTCGTTTGTGCTGGCGTTTGGGTGTGGACAGCCCGGATGACGCCACTGCAGCCGAGATGTCAGGCCAGTTATTTGAAGCGGCAAAAACCAGCCAGATCAGCTGGGATCGCCTGTTTTATGATTTGTATGGTGGACGTTTATCTGCGCCTGATGAAGGCGAGGGGCCAGACCCGGCCTGGCATCACTCTGCTGAACTGGGCCGTCTGGCCGACAAGCTGGCCGGCTTTGTCCCGCGTCAGTCCGTTGCCGCTGTGCAGGCGCTGAAGGCTGGGCCGTTTGTCAGTCTGGAAATTTCAAAAGTAGAGGGGCTTTGGGCGCCCATAGCCGAGGCTGATGACTGGGCGCCACTGAATGCGGCAATTGGTGATATCCGCCGCTTTGGCGCACATTTACGTGATGAATAGCCTTTGATGGCGCTGATCTTACAGCCCGTCGACAGACAGCCCGCGATTGGTCACCTCGCGCAGCACAAAATTACTTTCCATGCGTAATACATGCGGCAGCGCAGCCAGATAATCTGAATGAATGCGGCCAAAATCATTTACATCCTTTGCGGCGACCCGAAGCAGGTAATCACTCTCCCCAGCCAGTAAAAAACAGGCCAGAACCTGCGGTATGTTGCTGACGGCAGCTTCAAAGTCACTCAGCATTTCCTTCGATTGACCCTGCAGGGTAATATGCACCAGAACCAACACAGAATGGCCCAGCTTCTCAAGACTCAGATTGGCGTGATAACCAGTGATCAAGCCTTCTTTTTCCAGCTGCGCCACGCGCCGCAGACAGGCAGAGGCAGACAAACCAATCCGTTCAGACAGTTCAACATTAGAAATCCGGGCATTTTCCTGCAGGATTGACAGAATCGATTTGTCCAGCCGGTCCATTACACTCTCCTGATGTGTGTGAGATATGTTTAATTTTCTCTAATGTCTGCAATAATAATTGCAAAAATATAGCAGGTTTAAATAATTATTCAACAATTACTTTTCTTTGCGCATATATTTGCAATCCTCTTTCTGGCTGTTTCAGCTACACTTAGAGACTGTTGAACAGTATCAACAGAACGGAATTCATAACCTAATCGGATAAAGGGGGCAGCTATGCGTGTCGGTGTACCAGCAGAGATAAAAGCAAATGAACACAGAGTCGGTTTGGTGCCGGCATCAGTGACAGAATTGACAGCAAAGGGCCATCAGGTGCTCGTTGAATCAGGTGCGGGGCGCGGGATTGCTGCAACGGACGCAGATTATGAAGCTGCTGGCGCACAGATTCTTGCGTCTGCTGAGGCTGTGTTTGAACAGGCCCAGATGATTGTGAAGGTAAAAGAACCGCAAGCCGCTGAATGGGCGCAACTGTCTTCTGATCAGATTCTGTTTACCTATCTTCACCTTGCAGCTGATCCGGATCAGGCTGCCGGGCTGATGGCATCTGGCTGTAGTGCGATTGCCTATGAGACCATTACAGATGATCATGGCGGGCTGCCATTGCTGGCACCAATGTCTGAAGTGGCGGGTCGTTTGTCTGTTATTGAAGGGGCTGCGCATTTGAAAGCACATGAAGGGGGGCGCGGCATTTTGGTCTCTGGTGTTCCCGGGACAAAACCAGCTGATGTGGTGATTATCGGCGGCGGTGTGGTGGGCACAAATGCGGCCCGTCTGGCTGTTGGCATGGGGGCGCGGGTGACAATTTTTGATCGCTCTCTGCCACGCCTGCGGTATCTTTCAGATATTTTTGGCGCCTCTGTGTCTACCCGCTATTCAACTGCCGGGGCATTGGCTGAGGCGGTGCGGGAAGCAGATATGGTGATCGGGGCAGTGCTTATTCCGGGGGCATCAGCACCACAGCTGGTTACCCGTGCAATGCTGAAAGACATGAAGCCTGGCGCGGTTCTGGTTGATGTGGCGATTGATCAGGGGGGCTGTTTTGAAACCTCACGCCCGACCACGCATCAGGAACCCACATATGTGGTTGATGATATTGTGCATTATTGTGTGGCAAATATGCCGGGTGCGGTTCCGCTCACCTCATCTGAAGCGTTGAATAACGCAACTTTGCCTCATGTGCTGGCACTGGCGGATAACGGCATGGCCGCTCTCGAGGCGAACCCGCATCTGGCAGCCGGTCTGAATGTGCATCAGGGCAAGTTGGTTCACCCCGCCGTAATTGATGCGCTTGGCCAGCTCAGCGCTGCTGAATAGGGCTGTTCAGGTTAAAAACCAAAAAAACCTGAAGAAGGGTGAAAATTTGCTTGACCTTATGCGGCATTTCACCCATATAAACGTCTCCGTACCACCCTGCTTTTGGCGGGGCGGTGTGATAAAGGGGTAAGGGGCCATAGCTCAGCTGGGAGAGCGCGTGCTTTGCAAGCATGAGGTCGTCGGTTCGATCCCGTCTGGCTCCACCACTTTTATCACTCCCAATGCTGGCTCTGGCCACAGGGGAAGCGGCGACCAGGCTGTATGTGTGATACAGCGCAGGACAAACAAATACCCAGGGAAACGAGACTATGGCTGTTCCAAAGAGTAAAATCAGCAAATCCAAGCGTGATATGCGCCGCGCCCATGACGCGCTGAAAAGCGACGCCTATGTTGAAGATAAGGTGACAGGCGAACTGCACCGCCCGCATCATATTGACCTGAAGACAGGCATGTATGGTGGCAAGCAGGTGCTGAAAGTCAAAGACAGATTCTGAGCCGGTCAGGCCGACTCATGTCCGTGACAAAACCAACTCAACTTCCACTTTTTTGTATTGGCGATATCGTCCGCCACCGGCTCTATCCGTTCCGGGGCGTGATTGTTGACGTTGATCCGGAATTTGACAATACTGAAGAATGGTATGCGTCAATCCCCGAAGATGTGCGTCCTGACCGTGAACAGCCGTTCTATCATCTGCTGGCTGAAAATGCGGACAGCTATTATTCAGCTTATGTCTCGCAGCAGAATTTGCTGTCTGATGATGAAAATGGTCCGGTTGGCCATCCCGATATTGAGGATGTGTTCACAGGTCTTGAAGAAGGCCGGTACCAGCTGCGTCCCGAAGCCTATAACTAGCCCGGCTGCCGCACGGGTAGAGCCGGTCTGCCACCATCTGGAAAAACCTCTTTAATTCTGTCCATACAGGCTGAAATAGTGCTGTGCAGACTTGTTTTTTGTGCGGCAGTCCTTATCTTCAGGTAAACAAGACTAATATAGTCCTGTTTATGATAATCATTCGCAATTACAGATGCTTGTGGTTGCCGGGCAGCATGGTGAAAAGAAGATATGCTTCGGTTAAACCGGATGACAGATTACGCCATTTTGGTGCTGGGCGTTCTGCACAGCCGCCAGGGGGTGTGGTTGTCCAGCAGCCAGATTGCCGAAACAGCGCAACTGACGCAAGCGACCGCTGCAAAGCTGGTTAAGGCGTTGGTTGCAGCGGGTCTGGTGGAAACCCACCGCGGCACCCATGGCGGCTCTCAGCTGGCTCGTCCGGTCAGCCAGATCAGCATTGCTGAGGTGGTTGAGGCGATTGAAGGTCCGATTGCCCTGACCGCCTGTGTGGATGGTGCCGAAGAGCCCTGTTCGGTTCAGCAGGGTTGTTTTATGGGCGGGAATTGGAACCGGGTGAATAACGCGCTGCGCGGCGCGTTGTCATCTGTCAGCCTGGCAGATTTATTTGATCCGGCCAGCCTGTTTCCCGAACCATCATCCGGGCAACAGAGCAGATCAGACATATAATCGCGGGCAAACGCATAAAAGAAGATAAAAAGGTGAAAGCATATGGCAGCGACAGTTGAGACTATTGAAGCGGTTGAACAGGCGACCGGTGTCTATAAATATGGCTTTGTGACCGATATTGAGACCGAAAAGGCCCCAAAAGGCTTGTCGGAAGATATCATTCGTTTCATCTCGGCAAAGAAAGACGAGCCTGAATGGATGCTGGACTGGCGGCTGAAGGCGTATCGTTATTGGCTGAAGATGGAGTCGCCGGATTGGGCCAAGCTGAATATTCCGCCGATTGACTATAATGATATCTATTATTATGCCGCGCCGAAAACAGCTGAAGCTCCTAAATCACTTGATGAGGTGGATCCAGAGCTGCTGCGGACATATGAAAAGCTGGGCATTCCGCTGAATGAACAAAAAATGCTGGCCGGTGTGGCTGTTGACGCAGTGTTTGATTCAGTGTCTGTTGCGACCACCTTTCGCGAGGAGCTGGCCAAGGTCGGGGTGATTTTCTGCCCGATCTCAGAAGCGATCCGTGAATATCCTGATTTGGTGCGCAAATATATGGGGTCTGTTGTACCAGTCTCGGATAATTATTTTTCAGCGCTGAATTCGGCTGTGTTTACCGATGGTTCATTTGTCTATATCCCGAAAGGGGTGCGCTGCCCGATGGAGCTGTCCACTTACTTCCGGATTAATGAAAAAAATACGGGCCAGTTTGAACGCACGCTGATCATTGCCGAAGACAGCTCTTATGTCTCTTATCTCGAAGGCTGTACCGCGCCTCAGCGTGATGAAAACCAGCTGCATGCCGCGGTGGTTGAGCTGGTCGCGCAAACAGATGCAGAGATTAAATATTCCACCGTCCAGAACTGGTATCCTGGTGATGAAACCGGCAAGGGCGGGATTTATAATTTCGTAACCAAGCGCGGGGCCTGCCGTGGCGATCGGTCAAAAATTTCCTGGACCCAGGTGGAAACAGGCTCAGCCATCACCTGGAAATATCCGTCTTGTGTGCTGAAAGGCAAAGATTCGGTTGGCGAATTTTATTCCGTGGCGGTCACCAACGGAGCTCAGCAGGCAGATACCGGAACCAAAATGATCCATTTGGGTGAGGGCTCACGCTCGACCATTATTTCCAAGGGGATTTCGGCGGGTAAGTCAAATAACACTTATCGCGGCCTTGTCGAAATGAATAAGGGGGCGGGAAACGCCCGCAACTTTACCCAGTGTGATTCGCTTCTGGTGGGTGATACCTGCGGGGCGCATACAGTGCCATATATGGTCTCGCGCAATCCGTCTGCAAAAATTGAACATGAAGCAACCACCTCGCGGATTTCAGAAGATCAGCTGTTTTACTGTCTGCAGCGGGGTCTGGATGAAGAAGAGGCCGTCTCCCTGATTGTGAATGGCTTCTGTAAAGAAGTGATGAAAGAACTGCCTATGGAATTCGCTGTAGAGGCGCAAAAGCTGATTGGAATCAGCCTTGAAGGCTCAGTCGGTTAAGAAGAAGGAATCATAACGAAATGTCTTTGCTTGAGATTAAAAATTTGCACGCCCGTATTGGCGATACAGAAATTCTGCATGGAATTGATCTGACGATTAATCGGGGGGAAATTCATGCCATTATGGGCCCGAATGGGTCTGGCAAATCCACTTTGTCTTATGTGCTGTCTGGCCGTGATGGTTATGAGGTCACCGATGGTGATATCCTGCTGGATGGCGAATCTTTTCTCGAGATGGAAGCTGATGAACGCGCTCGTGCGGGCATGTTTCTGGCTTTTCAATATCCGGTTGAATTGCCGGGTGTAGGCGGGATGGCCTTTTTGCGGGCAGCGGTGAATGCACGACTGCGTGAAGCGGGTCAGGATGAAGTTGACCAGCTGGAATTTGTGAAAATGGTCCGGGCCGAGGCCAAAGGCCTTGGCATCAAGGATGATATGCTGAAGCGCGCAGTCAATGTGGGCTTTTCCGGTGGCGAGAAGAAACGCTATGAAATTCTGCAGATGGCTCTGTTGAAACCATCTATGGCGATTTTGGATGAAACAGATTCAGGGCTGGATGTGGATGCGCTGAAAATTGTCTCTGATGGCGTCAATACATTGCGCGCAGATGATCGCGGCATGCTGGTCATCACCCACTATCAGCGCCTGCTGAATCACATTGTGCCTGATTATGTGCATATCCTTGCCGGTGGCCGGATTGTGAAGTCAGGTGATAAATCGCTGGCTTTGGATGTTGAACAAAATGGTTATGCGGGGCTTGGTGATGCGGCCTGATACACATTACAGCAGCTGGGCTGACCGACAGGCGGCAGCCCGGTCTTATCTTGACGATGTGAACTGGCCAGAGGGCAAGACTGAGGCCTGGACATTCACATCTCTGTCACATTTATCTCAAACCACGCTTCAGGCACCTGCTGCTGCACCAGTCAGTGATCCTGTATCTGGTCTTGCGGGCGCATCGGTTCACTTTACCGCTGGCCTGGCTCCTGATCTGGCCAGCCTGTCTCTGGCTGACGGAATTGTGGCCAGCGATATTTCTGCTGATGATGAGGCCTGCCGGCACGCCTTTGACTTACTGCCGGACCGTCATCATCTGACCGCGCTGTCTGCCAGCCGCCAGACCTCAGCTGTCCGGATCAGCATTGCGGCAGATACAAAGGTTGATACCCCGCTTATTCTTCACTTTGCCGGGGGAAAGGCGGGCGAGGCCACACACCCGTTTGTGTTTATTGATCTGGCTGATGGGGCACATCTTAACCTTGCTGAACTTCATCAGGGGGCGGCCAGCTTGTCACAGCCGTTGATCCTTGTCCGGTTGGGTGCAGATGCGCGCCTGGACCACATCAAATTTCAGGATGAGGGTGAACAGACGACACATTTAGGGCTGACGTTGTTCCGGCTTGATCACCAGGCAAATATAAACAGCTTTGCTGTCTCCAAAGGGGGCCAGATGGCGCGGATGGAAACACATTGTTTCTTTGCTGCCTCTGATGCTGAAGCGGCAATGTCCGCTGTTTATCTGGGCCAGGGCAGCCAGCATCATGACATCACCACTGTGGTCAGTCACGAGATGCGCGATTGTGCCTCTCGCCAGTTGATTCGCGGCGTACTTGATGACAAAGCGCGTGGCGTGTTTCAGGGGCGTGTGCGTGTGGCCCCTGATGCCCAGAAAACAGACGGTCAGCAGATGAGCCGGGCCTTGCTTTTGTCCCGCGATGCAGAGGCAGATGCCAAGCCAGAGCTTGAAATCTTCGCTGATGATGTGGTCTGCAGCCATGGTGCAACCGTGGGTGAACTTGATGAAACGCTGCTGTTTTACCTGAAAAGCCGTGGCATTGGCGAAAAACAGGCACGGACCATGCTGATTGATGCCTTTCTTGTCGATACGCTGGAGGAAATCAGCTACCCGCCTTTTGCCGAATTTTTGCGTGATAAGGTCTCTGGCTGGACCGCCAGCCAGACCGGCGCAAAATAACCGGGGCATCCCGGGCAGCCTAACTGAATGAGCATTGAGATGACAGATACGGCCCTACACCAGACACCAGGCTTTGATGCTGCTGAAATCCGGGCCCAGTTTCCGATCCTGAACCAACAGGTCAATGGCAAGCCACTGGTCTATCTGGATTCAGCGGCCTCTGCCCAGAAACCGCAACTGGTTCTGGATACGCTGGCCTCTGCCTACAGCCAGACCTATGCAAATGTGCATCGTGGTCTGCATTATTTGTCTGAAGCGTCAACAGACGCTTATGAAGCGGTACGGGGCAAGGTGGCCCGACTTATCGGCGCGCGGTCTGAATCAGAAGTGGTCTTTACCTCTGGCGCGACAATGGCCTTGAACCTGATTGCGCAGTGTTATGGCAACACCTATTTGTCTGAAGGGGACGAGGTTTTGATCTCGGTGGCTGATCATCACGCCAATATTGTGCCCTGGCATCTTTTGGGCGGGCGTGTGGGGGCAAAGACCATTGCCGCTCCGGTTGATGCTGACGGCAGCTTTAATATGGACAGCTTTAAAGCGCATATTTCGCCGCGCACAAAGATCATCTCCATTCCGCATGTCTCTAATGTGTTGGGCACTGTATTTCCGGTTGCTGAAATTGCGGCTGTTGCGCATGAAAATGGGGCGGTCTGTGTTGTTGATGGCTGTCAGGGGGTCACGCATCTGCCTGTTGATGTGGCTGAACTGGGCTGTGATTTTTATGTCTTCTCAGGCCACAAACTCTATGGGCCGAGCGGCATTGGTGTATGCTGGGGCCGGGCAGAGATTTGGGCAGAACTGCCGCCATTCCTGGGTGGCGGGGATATGATCGATGATGTGGATGCTGACCGGTCAACCTATGCTGAACCGCCCTTGCGGTTTGAAGCAGGTACACCGCCAATTGCTGAATGTATCGGCCTTGGCGCGGCGGTTGATTTTGTCCAGCAGATCGGTATGGCCAATTTGCGGGATCATGAAATGGATATGCTACGCTATGGGCACCAGCGTCTGGCATCTGTCAAGGGGCTGAACTTCATTGGCACGGCCGCGGGTAAATCAGGGGTGATTTCCTTTACGCTTGACGCTGCACATCCGCATGATATTTCCACGCTGATTGATCAGGATGGCGTGGCCATTCGTGCTGGCCATCACTGTGCGCAGCCCCTGATGAAATTTTACGGGCTGAGCTCTACCGCCCGCGCCTCTGTCGGGGTCTATACGCAAACCTCTGATTTTGACGCATTGGCAGACGCGCTTGAAAAAGTTAACCGGATTTTCAGCTGACCAAAAGCGAGACCAGATATGACCGGCACATCCTCATCTCCTGGCAAGGCTTTCGCCGAAGACGGGCCGTCTTTAGCCGATTTCCTGCCTGACACCTCATCTGGCTACACCGCCTATGCAGGTACAGCTCACGGCGAAGGGACGGGCGCGACCCTTTCAGAAGACGCGGTCGTCACCGCCTTGAAAACGGTGAAGGATCCTGAAATTCCGGTCAATATCTATGATTTGGGACTGATCTATGAGGTTCTGCGGCATGAAGATGGTAATGTTGATATCAGCATGTCCTTAACCGCACCTGGCTGTCCTGTTGCTGGCGAGATGCCGGCACAGGTCGCAGAAGCTGTGGCGGCTGTGGAGGGGGCGGGCCGCATTGCGGTTACGCTGGTCTGGGAGCCGGCCTGGACACCAGATCGGATGAGCGAAGATGCCAAACTGGCTCTTGATTACGGGTTTTAATCAGCGCAGGATAGACAAGAACAGGAGTGTGATGAGATGACACAGACTGACCAGAATACAACAACGCCTTTCGGCACAGGCCAGCCTATCCTGACCTTAACGGATGCGGCAGCAGCACAGGCGCGTAAATTAATGGGCAAGGCAGATAGCGAGGCAATTGGCCTTCGTGTCGGCATTAAAACAGCTGGCTGTTCCGGCTTGCAATATCAGGTAGAATTCGCCAAAGACCAAAAGCCTTTCGAAGATAAAATCGAAGATAAAGGCGTGACCATTTTTATCGATCCTGCCGCGGTGATGTTCATTATCGGCTCTGAAATGGATTGGGCAGAAGATAAATTTGCCTCATCTTTCACCTTTACCAACCCCAATGAAACCGCGCGTTGCGGCTGTGGGGAGAGCTTTACAGTCTCCTAGATGACAAACCACGCACCACAGCCGCCAGACCGGGCCCGGACCCGGACTATGGCCGGGCTGCTCTGGGAAATTGCCCGTTATGCCGCCCCGCGCGGCAACCGCTCTATCCGGAACCGGATCATCGGTGCCTTCTTGTGTCTTGTGCTGGCCAAAGCTTCAAATATCATCACCCCTCTTTTATATGGCTGGTCTGTTGATCTGGTGAATGGCGATAACGGCTTTTCCATGATGATCCTCTGGTATCTTTTAGGGGGCTATGCCTTATCCCGCCTTGGCCAGCAGATTTTCTCAGAAGCCAAGGAATATCTGTTCAGCCGGGTCGCCCAGCGGGCGGTCAGGGCAGCCGCAATGACTGCCTTTACCCATCTTCATGGGTTGTCGATGCGGTTTCATCTGGACCGCCAGACAGGCGGGCTGACCCGGGCGATTGAACGCGGGGCAAAAGGCATGGAATTCCTGATGACCAGCGCGGCGTTTGAAGTTGTGCCTCTTCTGATTGAAGTGATTTTTGTCAGCGCCTTGTTATGGGGCTTATTTGGCTTTGAATATGCGGTGATTACCTTTGTAACTGTCTGTTTATATGCGCTCTTTACTTTGAAAGTAACGGAATGGCGGATGAAATTCCGCCGCCAGATGAACAGCGCAGATGAACAGGCCGCCACCAAGGCTGTGGACAGCCTCATAAATTACGAAACGGTGAAATATTTCAACGCTGAAGCTGCTGAAGCAGATCGCTATAATCAGTCCATGCGGGCTTATGAAGATGCCGCAGTTCTGTCACGCACCTCACTGGCGGCAGTGAATATCGGACAAGGGGCGATTATCGCGCTGGGGCTGGTTCTGATTATGGGGATAGCCGGACATGACATCCAGCAGGGCAATCTGTCTGTTGGTGATTTTGTCACGGTAAACACCTATCTGTTACAGCTCTATCTGCCGTTGAATTTTCTGGGCTGGGTGTATCGTGAAATTCGCCAGTCCCTGATTGATCTTGAACGTATGTTCTCGCTGCTGGATGAACATCCAGATGTACGCGACCCTGACGGCGCATCGGCCCTTGACCTTGGTCAGGGAGAGGTGTGTTTTGAGGATGTGCATTTCGCCTATAAAGACAGGCCGATTTTGCAAGGGGTCAGCTTTACTGTGCCGGCGGGCAGGCGTGTCGCCATTGTCGGGCCTAGCGGGGCAGGCAAATCCACCATCTCTCGGCTGCTGTTTCGCTTTTATGACCCTGATCAGGGCCGGGTCTTGATTGATGGTCAGGATGTCCGCTCTGTACAACAGGCCTCTGTGCGGGGCGCGATTGGTGTTGTCCCCCAGGATAGTGTGATGTTTAACGCCACTATCGGCTATAATATCGGCTATGGCCGGCAGAGGGCCAGCCAGGCTGAAATTGAACAGGCCGCGTCTCTGGCCGCGATTGACGGACTTATCAGCCGCCTGCCAGAAGGCTATAACGCGTTGGTGGGCGAGCGCGGCCTGAAACTCTCTGGTGGTGAGAAACAACGTGTGGCAATCGCCCGGGCAATCCTGAAGCAACCGACTATTTTCCTGTTTGATGAGGCCACATCTGCGCTGGACAGCCAGACTGAAAAAGAAATTCAGGCCGCCTTGAACCAGGTCTCTGCCAGCCGCACCACCTTGGTGATTGCGCACCGGCTTTCGACCATTGTTGATGCGGATGAAATTCTGGTGATGCAGGAGGGCCGGGTTGCTGAACGCGGCACGCATCAGGATTTGCTGGAAAAAGACGGGCTCTATGCAGCGATGTGGGAGCGCCAGTCCAAAGGCTTTGAGACAGACAGAGGAGAGGCAGCCCTTGATGTGGCTGCCCGCCAGGCAACATGACGGTCTGGGCCTCAGTGGCGGTGGCCGCGGCGCAGCTCGATGCTGCTGCTCTTGTCGGCCAGCTTGGCGGGCGGGATATTCTGCTGCCTGCCAATGATAAACGGGCCTGGCCTGTGCGCGCGCATCTCTGGTCAGCTGGCCCGTCTGCACGGGGCAATGTCCTTATTCTGCCTGGCTTTACCGAATTTTGTGAAAAATATGCGCTGTTTGCCCGGGGTTTGGTTACAGCAGGTTATGACTGTCTCATCATTGACTGGCCGGGTCAGGGGCGCTCCGGCCAGCTTGGCGCGCATCAGCTGATTGTCCATCTTGACCATTTTTCTGCCTATTATGATGCGCTGGATGAGGTGCTGGCTGAGGCAGGCTGGCAAGCGGAACGATTTTTTGTTTTTGGCCATTCTCTTGGCGGACATTTGGCTTTGAATATTGCCAGATCTAACCCGCATCTGGTCAGACGGCTGGTGTTATCTGCGCCAATGATTGTGCCCAAAGCCCCGCCGGTTTGGCTGACCCGCATCTTGGCGGGCTTGCTGGTCCGTTCAGGCTTTCGTTATCGGGCGCTGCCTTTTGTCACAATGCCCAGCCTTGAACAGCGGCGGAAATTCCGGCTGAATAATCTGCTGACCCGCTGTTCTGAAGGTTATGACCGGCAATACCAAATTTTTGAAACCCGTCCAGATCTCAGGCGTGTGCATGCCTCTGTGGGCTGGATCGCAGCTGCCTTTGCCTCTTGTGCGGAAACCACGCTCAACCCTGCCTTCATGGCTGCTGTTGATGTGCCCACACTTGCGTTCATGGCAGGTGATGAAGGTGTGGTTGACCCTGCCGCCAGCCGCCATATGCTGGCCTATCTGCCTGACTGTCGTCTGGTCTGGTTTGCTGAAGCACGGCATGAGCTGCTCTCTGAGCTGCCTGAGGTGACGTCCCGGCTATATGCTGAACTGGATCAGTTTCTGGCTGCAGATTAAACAGACCAGAGAACAACCGAAATGGGCTCTGCTTAAGGGGCGAATTGTTCTGAGATAATCCGCTCTGGCAGGCCGCGCCCGGGATCATATAACAGCGGGATAGAGATATCCTGACGCTGCCAGATATCCACAGCAGTGATATGTCTGAACTCCACATTATCCGCCGTAACCGATTGCGGCCTGAAATCAGGCTCCCGTACCTCAATATGCACCCGGCTTTTTGCGGGCAGCAAAGCCCCGCGCCAGCGTCTGGGCCGGAAGGCGGAAATCGGTGTCAGTGCCAAAAGCTCGGCCCCGATCGGCAAAATAGGGCCATGTGCAGACAGATTATAGGCGGTTGATCCGGCAGGGGTGGCCACCAGAACCCCGTCACAGACCAGCATCTCCATTTCCCGTTTGCCATTGATATCAATCGCACAATGCGCCGCGTTATGGGTCTGGCGCAACAGCGCCACCTCATTCATTGCCAGCGCTTCATGGGTTTCCCCTGTAATGGTGGTGGCGGCCATCTGCAGCGGGTGTAATTCAGCCCGGTCAGCAGCGGCGATCCGCTCGGGCAGGGCGTCATCTCCATACTCATTCATTAAAAACCCAATGCGCCCGCAATTCAGCCCGAATAAAGGCAGGTTATGGCGGATGGAATCACGCATCGCCTGCAGCATCTGTCCATCACCGCCCAGAACCACAATCACATCTGCGTTTTCAATCTCTGTCTGGCCGTATTTGCCGGTCAGCTGGGCCAGCCGCGCTTGTGAATCTGCATGGGTTGACGCGGCAAAATGAAGCTTCATGTCAGCACCTGTCTTTATCTTGGCTATCGCTGTATCTTCTTCTATACAGCAAAACCACACCGTCAGACCAGTGCTTCATGCACAGCCGCTTGACGGAATAGTCACTGTTTTCACCTTGCTCTTCACGGGGGACTGGTTCTAAATCTGCAGTCAGCATATCTGGATCAACGTCAAAAGAAGCGAAAACCATGTCAGATTTTGATATCGCCCCAGACCCGCACGCGCCGGGGCTGACCACATCCTTATCGGGCGTGGATGCAACTGGACAGCAGGTTGATTTGCCTGTGGTCACGGAAAAACCCCTGACCATTTATCTGAACCGCCAGGAAATTGTCACGGCGATGACTCTTGGCGACCGGCCTGAACAGATGGCGGTCGGGTTTTTATATAACCAGAATATGCTGCAGCACGGCGATCAGATTACCGGCATTGATTATGATGATGATCTGTCTGTGGTGATTGTCCGCACCGCGCATGAAACAGATTATGAAGCCAGGCTGCAGAAGAAAATCCGCACTTCCGGCTGTGCTCAGGGAACGGTTTTTGGTGATATCATGGATCGGTTTGACCAGGTGGAGCTCAACCCGGATATGCGGATTTCCACGCGCCAGCTGATGCATTTGTCCAAACAGATAAACACCGCCCCCAGCCTGTATCTTACCGCCGGGGCGATCCATGGCTGCGTGCTTTGTACAGCAGATAAACCCCTGATTTATGTCGAAGATATCGGCCGTCACAACGCGGTTGATAAAATTGCCGGATTTATGTTTATGGAACAGATTTCAGCTGATGATAAATTGTTCTACACCACTGGCCGGCTGACCTCTGAAATGGTGATTAAAACAGTTCTGATGGGGATTTCTGTGCTGGTTTCCCGCTCCGGCTTTACAGAAGCAGGTGTTCGGCTGGCCCGTCAGGCAGGGCTGACCCTTATTGGCCGGGCCAAGGGATCACGCTTTGTTGCCTTATCTGGTCAGCAGCGGATCATTTTTGACGCGGATGAGGCAGACAGACAAGCTGCAGCGGCTGCGGACAAGCCGTCTGCCCAGCGGGCCAGCCAGCAGGACAGTTCCCGATGATCTCTGCTGTGGATATTGCGGTCGGGTTTCTGGCCGGCGGTCAGGCCCGGCGTATGGGGGGGCAGGATAAACCCTTTATCTCGGTCGGCGGCCAGACCATTTTGGATCGCCAGCTGGCGGTCACCGCCCAGCATTCTGTTCGTCTGATTAATGCCAATGGGGATCTGAGCCGCTTTTCTGGCTATGGTCTGCCGGTTGTCGCTGATAATATTGCCGACTGGCCCGGGCCTCTTGCCGGCATTTTGGCCTGTCTTGACTGGTTGGCAGAAACCCATCCCAAATGCGATCTGATGCTGTCTTGTGCGACGGACGCGCCCTTTATCCCGTCTGATCTGGCTGCGCGATTGCTGGCAGAACGTAACGCACAGGGTGCGGTTCTGGCACAGGCCCGCTCTTCTGGCCGTCGCCATCCTGTATTTGGCCTCTGGCCTGTGGCGTTAAGAGCTGAGCTGCGCAGTGCTTTGCTGGATGACGGTATCCGCAAGATTGACGATTTCTCAAATCGTTTTTCGGTGGCCATAGTCGAATTTTCCGGTGAGCCTGATCCGTTTTCCAATGTTAATCGCCCTGAAGATGTTACCGCTGCTCAGGCAGCATTTGACCGGTAAGTGGTGAAAATTCGTCGCTTTTTGCCGGATATCCTGCTACACAGACTTCAACTGTATATCTTGACTGACCTAATCATAAAGGCTGGCTGTCATGACCACACCTGATGTTGTCACACAAATGTTTTCGGCTTACCAGACCGCGCTGCGGACACTGGAATTGCGCCAGGGCGCGGCTTTTAACAATGCGCTTGACCTTCTGGCCGGGACAACAGGCAATGTGATTGTTTGCGGTATGGGCAAATCAGGGCTTGTCGGGGCAAAAATTGCGGCGACTCTGACCTCTACCGGTACACCGGCTGTGGTTTTGCATCCTGCTGAGGCGATGCATGGCGATCTGGGTATTGTGCGCGGCACTGATGTGGTCATTCTGATCTCAAATTCAGGAGAAACAGAAGAAATCACGCGGCTTCTGCCAGCTTTGAAACGCCTGTCTGTGCCCTTGATCGCGCTGGTTGGCAATACAGAATCCACCATGGCCCGTGCGGCTGATATCTGCCTGGATGCGGCAATTGACCGCGAAGCCTGTCCGCTTAACCTGGCGCCGACCACCTCTACTTTGGCTGCACTTGTGCTTGGCGATGCGCTGGCAGTGGCGCTGATGGACAGGCGTGGCTTTCGTCCGGCTGATTTTGCCGCCACCCATCCCGGTGGCAAGCTGGGTAAACAGCTTTTGCACACTGCAAAAGATCATATGCGCAGTCATGATTTGCCCTTTGTTGCGCCAGGCACACTGATGTCAGAGGTTGTGGCGGTGATGACTGAAGGGCGGTTGGGTCTGGCTCTTGTCGGGACTTCAGATGATCTGCGCGGCATTATCACTGATGGGGATTTGCGCCGGACCTTGCTAGAAGCACCAGATCTGACCAGCCGTTCAGCAGAACAGGTAATGAACCCCGCCCCGCAGACCATCTCTGCTGATGCACCTTATGGTCAGGCTGAAGAGGTGATGCTGGATGCCCGGATTCAGGCACTCGTAGTGATGTCTGAAGACCAGCATGTCGCGGGTGTAATCCAGATATTCTAACCTTTCTTCTGCAGGGCCGCCACATGACTGAGCATCCCAGCCTGTTGGCTGACTTTGATTATCATCTGCCTGAAGAGTTGATTGCACAGGAACCTGCCCGCCCGCGCGAGGCAGCACGGTTACTGGATGCGACTGGTCCGGCTTTATCTGACCATATTATCGCTGATCTGCCGCGTCTGTTGCGCGCTGGTGATTTGCTGGTGGTTAATAATACCTCTGTTCTGCCTGCTGCTCTGATTGGCCAGCGCGGTGCAGGGCGGGCCCGGATTAATCTGCATCGCCGCCTGTCTGCTGACACCTGGCTTGCCTTTGCCAAACCGGCCAAGAAATGCCCGCCCGGAACAGAGATTACTTTTGCTGACGGGTTTTCGGCTGTGGTGACAGACCGGGCAGATGGCGGCGAGGTCACCTTGCGGTTCTCTGTGGCCGGAGAGGCACTTGATGCATGTTTGCACCAGCATGGCCAGATGCCGCTGCCGCCCTATATCCGGCGTCCTGACGGGGCTGGTGAGGCGGATAAGCACGATTATCAGACTATGTTTGCTACCCATGCTGGGGCTGTGGCTGCCCCCACCGCGGGTCTGCATTTCACAGACGGGCTAAGGGACCAGCTGCTGGCGGCCGGGGTGAAATTTGCCGAAGTCACTTTACATGTTGGCGCCGGGACTTTTCTGCCGGTCAAGGTTGATAAGATCAGCGATCACAAAATGCATACAGAATGGGGCAGCCTGTCAACAGAAACGGTTCAGGCGATCCAGAACACCAAGGCCTCAGGGGGACGGGTTATTGCGGTTGGCACAACCTGTTTGCGTATTTTGGAAGCTGCCTTCAGCCATCATGGTCATCTGGCCCCCTTTACCGGAGAGACGGATATTTTCATCACGCCAGGATATCAATTTGGCGTGATAGATATGTTATTGACCAATTTTCATCTGCCGAAATCGACATTGCTGATGTTGGTCTCTGCTTTTTCCGGTTATGATTTTATCAAATCAGCCTATGCCCACGCGTTTGTTTCCGGTTACCGGTTTTTCAGCTATGGTGATGCGTGCCTGCTGGCATGCCGGAACCAGCTTGCCGCTGACAACATACAGATGAGAGAAGGTGATGGCTAATCATTCAGATTCACGTCCTGACTTTGGCTTTACCCTGTTGGGCACGGACGGGGCAGCGCGTCGCGGCCGCGTGACCACCGGTTTTGGCGTGGTTGAAACGCCTGCTTTCATGCCTGTGGGTACAGCAGCCTCTGTAAAAGCGATGATGCCTAATCAGGTTGCGTCTACCGGGGCCCAGATTATTTTGTCCAACACCTATCATCTTATGTTGCGGCCTGGTCCGGAAAGGGTGGAACGGTTGGGTGGTGTGCGTGCCCTGATGGGCTGGGATGGTCCGCTGCTGACCGATTCTGGTGGCTTTCAGGTCATGTCGCTTGGCCCGCTGCGCAAAATCACTGAACAAGGGGTCAGCTTTAAATCTCATCTCGACGGCACAGTTTATGACTTAACCCCTGAACGCTCTATCCAGATTCAGCATATGCTGGATGCGACCATCACTATGGCGTTTGATGAATGTACACCTTTTCCTGCCACCCATGACGAGGCTGCCGCCAGCATGCAGCTGTCTATGCGCTGGGCTGAACGTTCACGTGCTGCCTTCGTGGTGCGCACAGGATATGGCCAGTTCGGCATTGTTCAGGGCTCTGTTTATGAAGATTTGCGGCATGGATCGATTAAGGCGCTGACCGATATCGGCTTTGAAGGCTATGCGATTGGCGGTCTGGCTGTGGGCGAGGGGCAGAAAGCGATGTTTGACACGCTTGATGTGACTTGTC
Source organism: SAR116 cluster alpha proteobacterium HIMB100 (assembly GCA_000238815.2). Lineage (NCBI taxonomy): Bacteria > Pseudomonadati > Pseudomonadota > Alphaproteobacteria > Puniceispirillales (SeqCode) > SAR116 cluster alpha proteobacterium HIMB100. The sequence goes on from AFXB01000001.1 coordinate 27,574, forward strand.
CTGCGATGCCGGATGATAAGCCGCGTTACCTGATGGGTGTGGGCAAACCAGCTGATATTGTCGGTGCGGTCCGGCGCGGTGTGGATATGTTTGATTGTGTGATGCCAACCCGTTCAGGGCGCACCGCCCAGGGCTTTACCCGCTGGGGTCCGGTCAATATCCGGAATGCCCGTCATGCTGAAGATTTGCGCCCGCTGGATGAAACCTGTTCGTGTCCGGCCTGCACCCGTTTTTCCCGCGCCTATCTGCATCATTTGTTCAAGGCTGATGAAATTCAGGGACTGATGCTGCTGACCTGGCATAATCTGCAGCATTATCAGGATTTGATGGCCGGATTGCGTAGCGCGATAGACGCAGGCAGGCTGGATGATTTTGCAGCTGCCTTTGACGCGGAGCAGGCGCGCGGCGATATTCCGCCGCTATAGGGTTATGGCTGACCACACCCCCCAGAAAACAAGGGACTGGCTGGCCACTGCAGGGGCAGCTGAAGGCTTTGATATCTGTGCCGTCACCACAGCGGATCTGCCCTCATCTGTTGCCGCCGGGCTGGATGACTATATCGGGGCTGGGCATCATGGGGATATGGGCTGGCTGGCCGAAACCCGGGACAGGCGCATCACCCCGTCTGCGATGTGGCCGGACGCCCGCAGCGCGGTGATTTTCGGCTGTAATTACGGACCTGATCATGATCCGATGGAAAATCTGGATGCGGCCTCATCTGCCAATATTTCTGTTTATGCCCGCGGGCGTGATTATCATGATGTGCTGAAAGGCCGCCTGAAACAGCTGGCTGGCCGTCTGGCGGCACGTACTGGCTGGCAGGTCAAAATATTTGTGGATACAGCCCCTTTGATGGAAAAGCCGCTGGCTGCCCGGGCGGGGCTGGGCTGGCAGGGCAAACATACCAATCTGGTGTCACGCCGTTATGGCTCCTGGCTGTTTTTAGGCACCATTTTAACAGACGGGCTGCTGCCAGCGGATACGCCTGCATCTGATTTCTGCGGGTCATGCACATCTTGTCTTGATATTTGTCCGACAGACGCCTTTCCTGCCCCGTATCAGCTGGATGCACGGCGCTGTATTTCCTATCTCACCATTGAATTTGACGGGCATATCCCGCGTGAATTCAGAACGGCCACGGGCAACCGGGTATTTGGCTGTGATGATTGTCTTGCGGTCTGCCCGTGGAATAAATTTGCCAGCGCCTCTGCGGATCTGAAACTGGCCGCCCAGGATGGGCGCAGCCTGCCGTCATTACAGGATATGCTCAGCCTTGATGAGCCTGCGTTCAGGCAATATTTTTCGGCCTCTCCTGTAAAACGGACAGGCTATATCCGCTTTATGCGCAATTGCCTGATTGCAGCCGGTAATGCGGGCGATGCGGCGCTTATCGGTGTGATCAGGCCCTATCTTGATCATAAAGATGCCCGCCTGCGGGCAATGGCGGTCTGGGGCTTATCGCATTATATGAACCGGTGCGAGCTGGCCGCCCTTTATCCTGCCGGTGAAACAGATGAAACGGTCAGGGCAGAATGGCAAACCGCCCTCAATCAGACTGACTGAGGGCGGCAGAACAAGTCAAAAAATCAGGTGCCAACAGGCCTTTAATTGGAATGATAGCCGCGCTCACCATGTTGCGAGAGATCAAGGCCTTCCAGCTCTGCATCTTCATCCACGCGAAGCCCGCCAAACATGGCCGCAAGTTTCAGGATGATATAGCTGGCAACAGCTGTCCAGAGGACCGTAATCACCACTGACTGGGCCTGAACCATAAACTGGCTGCCGACAGTCATGCCCTCTGCCAGCCCCATGCCGGAGAACGTGTCTGTGGCCAGAACCGCAACCAGCAAAGAGCCCAGAATACCGCCGACACCATGGACGGCGAACACATCCAGACTGTCATCAATGCCCATTTTGTTGCGGATGACATCGACCGCCACATAACAGATATAACCGCCGGCAAGACCTAAAATAATACCACCGGGAACGCCGATGAAGCCTGACGCTGGTGTGACTGTGGCCAGGCCCGCCACCATACCTGTTGCGATGCCGACAACAGACGGCCGGCCGAATTTCTTCCATTCGATCACCATCCACACCAGCGAGGCAACCGCAGCCGAAATATGGGTGACCAGCAAAGCCATTGCCGCGTTCTGACCGGCGGCCAGGGCTGAACCACCATTAAAGCCGAACCAGCCGACCCACAGCATGCAGGCCCCGATCATTGTCAGGATTGGACTGTGTGGTGGCTGTGTTGACGGAAAGTTGCGGCGTCTGCCAATAACAAGGGCAGCCACAATCGCCGCTGTGCCAGCAGTGGCATGTACCACAATCCCGCCGGCGAAATCCATCACGCCCCATCCGGCCATAATGCCGCCGCCCCAGACCCAGTGTGTGACCGGCGCATAGACCGCCAGAAGCCACAGGCCAGAGAAAATCAGCACAGCTGAAAATTTAATCCGCTCGACATAGGCCCCAATAATCAGGGCTGGTGTGATCACTGCAAAGGTCATCTGAAATGCGGCAAACAGGCTTTCTGGAATCGTCCCTGATTCAGATGTGACGGTCACCGCCCCCATAAACAGATTGGACAAATCACCAAACCAGGCCCCGTCACCGGAAAAGGCCAGTGAATAACCGGCCACCACCCATAATACAGACATCAGACACGCCACGGCAAAATGATGCATCAGCACAGACACAATATTCTTGGACTGGACCAGCCCGGCATAAAACAATGCCAGTCCGGGCAGGGTCATAAATAACACCAGCGCGGTGGCGGTCAAAATCCAAGCTGTATCGCCGCTGTCAACAGCAGCAAACGCGGCTGTCGGCGTCAGCATCGCGAAGGACACAGCCAACAGCTGAGATAAAAAACGCGGCATCGTGAACAAACTCCCCTAAACACGAACGAAAACAGATAATGCCGCGCAGCATAGACAGCAAAGCTGATTCAAAGGAACAGAAATCAAAAACACAGCGCTGAAAGAGTCATTCTGCCAAAAAAATAATCAAAATAACTCAAATATGATGAAATATTAGACATATTTGAGGAATATTCAGAAGGCGGCGTATGAAATGCCTATAATTTAACTAGGCTGTGGGCTGGTGCTGAGGTCACCAACCCAGTTCCACAAGGCGAGTACAGCTTCATGATGGGTGGTCATGGCATGCGGCTTATTTGGCTGGTGAAACAGGGTGGCTGGCGGGGTTCGCGGCAAGGCGGGCTGATTGCCCTGGGCCCATTGACCGGTTCCGCTTAAGACATGATACCATTCTGTTGCCGGGTGATGATGGGCGGGATAAACCAGGTTCGGCCCCATTATCAACAGGCCAATTCTGATCTCCTCACTGACAATCAGGCCAGACGGGCCGATCAGCTCGGACCAGGCCTCCTGCTCAAAAAAATGGTCTTCAAAATGGCCCCGGTAAGTTTCTGTGATCTGCCATTTGGCCTGAGCAGCAAAGCGCGATAACAGGCCGCGCAGATCGCTCGGACAGGTCAGCGCATCTGCCAGCGCTTGGTCAACATAACGTGCGGCTGGCTTATTTTGTTTCTGATAGGCGGGGTTCAGCCGTCTGGCCGTTGTCTGGATGTGGCTTAACGCACTCAATATATGGGATTTATGGGCAATAAAACGCTCCCCCGACAGCTGCCAACAGGCTATTGGGCTAGCATAAAAGGCCAACAAGGCCTCACATATGGCATCAATGTCTTTATCACTCAGCGGGGCAGGGCCAGACATTTTTTCCTTCATCATCGCCAAGGGCTGGTCTGGTAAGACAGCTTCTGCCAGACTGGACTGGCTACCAGCCTATCATGATTAAAGCTTTGCCCGAAATAAAATCGCTGACCAGCTTATCCCACAGAAAGGTTCCGATCAGGTGACAAATTTTTTCACACATCATCCCAGCGCAGGCGCCCACCAGACCCCAAATGGTCATCCTGAACAACAGGCGCGTTACCGCGCAGTAATGACGGCCTGTCAGCCTCATATTGACCAGCACTGGCACACAGAACTGGCTCCTGAAGCCAGCTATGAACAGCTCTGCTCTGTCCATACACCGACCTATATTGACGGCATATTGTCTGAATTGGCTCCGGCGGGCCTGTCCGCACAGACGCTGCATCAAATTGACGCCGATACCTATGCCGGACCAGACAGCCTAGAGGCCGCCTTGCGCGGGGCAGGCGGGGCCTGTTATCTGGTTGATCGTGTGATGACAGAAGGGGGCAAGGGCTTTTCGGCGATGCGCCCGCCAGGTCATCATGCAGAACCGGATCGGGCGATGGGGTTTTGCCTGTTTTCGTCTGCCGCAATTGCAGCACGTCATGCTCAGCTGACCTATGGTGCAGGGCGGGTTGCTGTGCTTGATTTTGATGTGCATCACGGCAATGGGACTCAGGCTGCGTTTTGGGATCAGTCAGACCTTATTTATGCCTCCAGCCACCAGATGCCGCTTTATCCGGGGACAGGCGCAGCTGACGAGGCTGGCGCTCATGGCAATATTTTTAACCTTTCCTTTGCCGCAGAGACGAGCGGGGCGGATATTCTGAAGGGTTGGCGCCAACATCTGTTGCCCGCAGTGGCAAAGACACAGCCTGATCTCATCATCATCTCTGCTGGTTTTGATGCGCATGAAGATGATCCGCTTGGCGGGCTGAATATGACCACTGCTGATTTTGCCGCGCTGACAGCAGATATTGCGGGGCTGGCGGCGGATTGCTGTGACGGGCGCCTGATTTCTGTGCTTGAAGGGGGCTATAATCTGGACGCGCTGGGCGCATCTGTCTTGGCTCATCTGTCTGTTCTGGCTGAAGCCTGACAAGCGGTTTATCTATGTTTATCTGTTTTGTTTTGCAGCTTTAATCTGCTGTTTAAACGGCGCACATTGATACCGGCAGACAGCGATAAAATCAGCCTCTGCCTGGCCAGCCTTTTCATGCTGGCCTCGCTGCAGGTAAAACAAGCTCAGATAGCCTAACACGCGGGCTTTATTCTGGCTGACCTCCAGCGCATTCAGATACAGCTGCTCTGTGCGTCTGTCTGCAGCTTTGCCCAAATCAGCGGCTCTGGCCATCACCAGGGCCGCGGCAGGTGGGTTTGTGCCAGCCAGCAAAGCCTGTTCAGCCAGATACAGGGCCGTCAGATAGCGTCCATCTGCCAGCGCTGCTCTGCTGCGCCGCAAATCATCCTCACTGGCCAGGCCCGAGGGCGGGGCCAGGCTGAACAGGCCAAACCATAAACATGAAACCAAAATAAAACGACTGATCATATGTCCCACAACGGCAGAAACACAGGCTTGCTTACCTGTAGGGGATCACAAATAACACATTGAGGAAAAAATTGGAGCGGCTGACCAGGTTCGAACTGGCCCTAAGAGCTTGGAAGGCTCTTGTGCTACCACTACACCACAGCCGCTCAACACTGCGCACAAACAACGCCCAGTGCATTTTCTATATCACTATTTTCACAGAAATCAAAGCCGTGTTGTTCTGTTCTGGTCTGTCTTCACCCAGGGTGGCGGGGTTTTGGCAAAAAAGGCAGCAATGCCGTCTTTTGCGCCATCTGTGTCCCAAATTGCGGCCAGCGCATCTATGGCGGCGTCATTCTGCGCAGTATGTCCAGGGGTTTGGCTGAAATGCGCGATAAGGGCTTTGGCCGCGGCCATGGCTTCTGGTCCGGCTTTCAGCGCCGCCTCTATCTCCGCTTCCACCGCTTCATCCAGCCGGTCTAGTGCCACCGCCCCTGCGATCAGACCATAGCGCAGGGCATCTTCGCTGGTAAATAATTTTGCTGTGATAAATAACCGCCTCAGCCCCGCTTCACCCAGGCGTCGCCAAACAAACGGGCCGATTGTGGCGGGAATTAACCCCAGCCGTGTCTCAGAAAAGCAAAATTTTGCCTCGGCTGAGCTCAGCACGATATCTGCAGCACTCATCAGCCCCAGCCCGCCGCCAAAACTATTGCCCTGAACGCGCATAATCACCGGTTTGGGCACACTATTCAGGGCGGCCAGCATATCTGACAAGGTTTTGGCTTCTTTGCGGCGTCCGGCGGCGTCTTTTTGCTGTTGGTCCTGCATCCAGCGCAAATCGCCGCCTGCACAGAAAACAGGCCCGTCAGACCCGATAACCACCACACGAACCGCATCATCCCGGCCTAACTGCAGCGCCGCTTCATGCAGCTCTGCAATCATCTCGGCATTCAGCGCGTGATGTTTGTCCGGCCGGTTCAGCCATAACCGCGCCACACCGCGCAGATCAGTATCAATTTGCACTGTTCTAAATTTCATCTGCATTCTACCTTATTCAGCCCCATAGCGGTGACAATCTGTTCTGCATCTGTCAGCTTGTCGCGGTCCAGGCCTGTTTGCCAGTCCGCCTCAGCCAGCGCGTCATGCAGGGCCTTTGTGTTCACATTGCCTTTTGCCCCGGGCGCATACGGACAGCCGCCCAGGCCGGAAATCGCCGAATCAAACCGCCTCAGCCCATAGTCAAGAGCATGCATAACATTGGCGATCGCCTGATGATTAGTATCATGAAAATGGCCTGCCAGCCTGTCTGCAGGCAGCTCTGCACACAGCCTGTCTAACAGGCTGCACACGGTGTCTGCTGTGCCCTGGCCTGTGGTATCCCCCAGCGAGACTTCATAACAGCCCATCGCCAAAAGCGCTTCTGCCAGCCTCAGTACCGGTTCTGGGGCAACCGCCCCTTCATAAGGGCAATGGACCACGACTGAAATATAGCCTCTGACCTGCACACCTGCGGCCAGCGCGTCAGCGACCACAGGCCGGAACCGATCCAGGCTTTCTGCTACAGAACAATTGATATTATGCTGGCTGAACCCTTCTGTTGCGGCCCCAAACACGGCGATCTCATCTATCCCTGCAGCCAGCGCGTCATCCAGCCCTCTTTTGTTCGGCGTCAGCACGATATAGCGCACGTCTTCTTTCCGCTGAATACCGGCCATCACCTCTGCTGCATCACCTAATTGCGGAACCCATTTGGGCGAGACAAAGCTGGTCGCTTCAATCAGGCTGAAACCAGCTTCAGACAGGCTGTCCACCAGCTTTATTTTCTGTGCTGTCGGGATCAGGCTCTTTTCATTCTGCAGCCCGTCTCTGGGGCCCACTTCGACCAGCTCAACTCTGCTCATGATGCATCATCCCTCATCTTCAGGGGTCAGGCGGCATAATATCTGACCGGCACTGACCGCATCTCCGGCCTGTACCGGAATATCGTCAATCTGGCCAGCGACCGGGGCCAGGATGGGCTGTTCCATTTTCATGGCCTCCAGTATCATCAGCCTGTCTCCTGCCGCCACCTGATCACCATCTTTCACCGAAATCTGGCTGATGGTTGCGCTCATCACTGCACAGACAACCCCGTCTGACTGCTCCTGGCTGTCAGATTTTGTGCTGTCAGCCAAATCAAAGAGCCAGCCGGTCTGTCTGTCACTGACCCAGATGGTATGGCCCTGGCTGACAGAAATCAGCTCAACACATCCATCAGGCCCGGTTAATGTCCAGCCGGTAAGGGGGGCATCAGCACATCTTACAACGTCAAAATGAATGCGCCGCCCGTCTGTCTCCAGCTCGATATGTCCTGCCTCATATATATACAGGCTCACCCGCTGCAGCCCGGCTGCAGACTGCACCAGCAAGGGCAGATGTCCTGGTCCCCATTGCCGCCAGCCAGAAAGGGGGGCGTTAGCTGGTATTTGGCTGAGGCAGGCTGTTGCCAGCACGGCATCAGGCGGCGGGCCATCTTCTGTCAGCTCATCCAGATGCTGGTCCAGAAAGGCTGTTGTCAACTCGCCTGCACGGACCACCTGATGACGGCACAGCCGGGCCAGAAACCCCAGATTGCTGGTCAGCCCCATCAGACAGGTCCGGCCCAGCGCTGCGCCCAGACGCGTCAGCGCTTCATCTCTGTGCGCAGCTGTGACGATCAGCTTGGCCACCATCGGATCATAATAGCCTGACACCTCATCTCCGGCTTCAACGCCTGTATCTGCCCTGACCCCTTTTAAAGCCGGAAAGATCAGCTGGTCAATCCGGCCCGGGCTGGGCAGAAAACCATGCGCCGGATCTTCTGCATAGATACGTGCTTCTATGGCATGGCCCTTCAGCTGGATATCCTGCTGGCGCAGGCTCAACGCCTCGCCGGCGGCAATGCGCAACTGCCAGTCGACCAGATCAAGTCCGGTGACCTGTTCAGTGACCGGATGTTCAACCTGCAGACGGGTATTCATCTCCATAAACCAGAAACCATCTGTTCGCAAAGCGCCGCTGCCATCTGCAATAAACTCAACTGTTCCGGCCCCTTCATAGCCAATCGCATGTGCAGCGGTGACAGCGGCATCTGTCATTGCGGCACGGACCTCATCTGGCATATTCGGGGCCGGGGCTTCTTCAATAATTTTCTGATGCCGTCTCTGCACCGAACAGTCTCGTTCAAACAGATGCAGATGGGTGCCCTGGCGGTCAGACAGCAGCTGCACTTCAATATGGCGGGGGGCAGTGATGTATTTTTCAATGATCACATGCCCGTCACCAAAGGCGGCAATGGCCTCACGTACTGCACTCATCAGAAGCTCAGCAAATCTGTCTTCGGTGTCCACTTTCCGCATGCCTTTGCCGCCGCCACCGGCCCGCGCCTTGATCAGCACCGGATAGCCGATATCTGCGGCCTTTCTGGCCAGCACATCCGGGCTTTGGTCAGCACCGTCATAGCCAGGGACAACCGGAACACCTGCCGCTGCCATCAGCCGCTTGGCTTCATCTTTCAGCCCCATTGCCCGCACGGCTTCTGCGGGTGGCCCGACAAAAATCAATCCTGCTGCACGGACCGCTTCGGCAAAGTCAGGGTTTTCGGATAAAAACCCATACCCTGGATGGATGGCATCAGCCCCTGTATTCAGGGCCGCATCCAGAACCGCCTTCTGGTTGAGGTATGACTGGCTGGCTTCTGCCGGACCAATACAGACCGCTTCATCTGCCAGCCGCACATGACGGGCCTGCCGGTCAGCCTCAGAACAGAGCGCAATGGTATGAATGCCGCGCTGGAGCGCCGTATCGATGATCCGACAGGCAATTTCCCCGCGATTGGCAATCAGAAGGCGCTGGATAGTCATGTGTTTCACCTTTACTGAACCGTCTTCAGAACCGGAATACCGGGAAGCTTGTTTCTGTTGCGGGGGCCTGCGCCGCAGCAGCTAATGACAGCGCCAGAACCTGTCTTGTTTTGCGCGGATCAATAATCCCGTCATCCCACAGCCGGGCAGAGGCATAAAAGGGATCAGACTGTTCGGCAAACTGGTCAAGAACAGGCTGGCGGATCGCGACTGCCGCTTCATCAGACAGCTGCTCCCCCCTTTTGGCCAGAGCCTCTTTGCGCACACGTACCAGGACACCGGCGGCCTGTTCGCCGCCCATCACCGCAATTTTTGCATTTGGCCACATCCAGACAAAATTAGGCCCAAAAGCCCGCCCGCACATGCCATAATTGCCTGCCCCATAAGACCCGCCAATAATCAGCGTCACTTTAGGCACGGCGGCGGTGGACACAGCGGCGACCAGCTTCGCCCCATCTTTGGCAATGCCGCCTGCCTCATAGGCAGACCCGACCATAAAGCCCGTAATATTCTGCAGGAAAATCAGAGGGGTGCCGCGCTGACAGCACAGCTCAATAAAATGGGCCCCTTTTTGCGCACTGTCCGAAAACAGCACCCCGTTATTGCCAATCAGCCCCACCGGACGACCGTCTATATGGGCAAAACCGCAAACCAGGCTGGGTCCGTAACGGGCTTTGAACTCCTCAAATACAGACCCGTCAACCAGCCGGGCGATGACCTCGCGCACATCATAGGGCTGTTTGGGATCTGCCGGGATCACAGATAATAACTCTTCTGCATCACAGGCGGGCGGGGCAGGGGGGCGCAAGCCTGTCTCTTCTCTGCCCGGGCCCAGATTATAGATTATCTGGCGGGCCAGCATCAGCGCGTGATCATCATCCTTGGCCAGATAATCAGCCACACCGGACAGACGGGTATGGGTATCACCGCCGCCCAGGCGTTCGGCATCCACATCCTCACCTGTCGCTTCTTTGACCAGAGGCGGTCCGGCCAGGAAAATCGTGCCCTGATTTTCAACGATAATGGTCTGATCAGACATCGCCGGAACATAGGCCCCGCCTGCGGTACAGGATCCCATCACCACTGCAATCTGGGCGATGCCTTTCGCGCTCATCCGCGCCTGATTATAAAATATCCGTCCAAAATGATCGCGGTCTGGAAACACCTCATCCTGGTTCGGCAGATTGGCACCGCCACTGTCCACCAGATACACACAAGGCAGATGATTTTGTTCGGCAATTTCCTGCGCACGCAGATGTTTTTTCACAGACAGCGCAAAATACGTCCCGCCTTTGACTGTCGCATCATTACAGATGATCATACATTGCCGGCCTGATATCTGGCCAATGCCGGCAATCAGGCCTGCTGACGGCACGGCCCCTTCATACATTCCATAAGCTGCAAACAGCCCGACTTCCAGAAACGGCGTGCCCGGGTCCAGCAGCCTGTCTATGCGTGTGCGCGGCAGTAATTTGCCTCTGTCTTCATGGCGTGCGCGTGCGGTCTCGCTGCCGCCCTTCATCACTTCTGCGGCGATTTCCTCAGCCCGCGTGATATGGCCCAGCATCGCGGCCCGGTTTGTCTGCGCCTCATCAGATGCCGGCGATAAGGAAGAGGTGAGGGTCTGCATAATGCGAAGCGTCTTTCTATGCGGTTTCGGCGAATAATTCGCGTCCGATCAGCATGCGTCTTATCTCTGATGTGCCTGCGCCGATTTCATACAGCTTGGCATCCCGCAACAGACGGCCTGTGGGGTAATCATTGATATAGCCGTTGCCGCCCAGACATTGGATCGCCTCCAGAGCGATTTTCGTGGCTTTTTCGGCTGCATATAAAATACAGCCTGCTGAATCTTTGCGTGTGGTCTCGCCGCGGTCACAGGCTGCGGCCACCGCATAGACATAGGCCCGGCAGGCATTCATTTCTGTATACATATCTGCCAGCTTGCCCTGCATCAGCTGGAACGTGCCAATCGGCTGACCGAATTGTTCGCGATCATGTACATAAGGGACCACCACATCCATTGCCGCAGCCATAATCCCCAATGGCCCGGCGGCCAGCACTACCCGCTCATAATCAAGCCCGGACATCAGCACATTAACGCCTTTGCCGTCTTCGCCCAGCACATTTTCAAACGGGACTTCACAATCCTCGAAAATCAGCTCAGCTGTGTTGGACCCGCGCATGCCCAGCTTATCCAGCTTGGTTCCGACACTGAAACCGGCCATCTCTTTTTCAATGATAAACGCGGTGATGCCTTTCGGCCCAGCCTGCATATCTGTCTTGGCATAAACCACCAATGTTGACGCATCAGGTGAATTGGTGATCCACATTTTGCCACCATTGAGCACATATCTGTCATTCCGCTTTTCAGCCGCCAGCTTCATCGACACCACATCAGACCCGGATCCGTGCTCACTCATCGCCAGCGATCCGACATGCTGACCTGAAATCAGCCCCGGCAGATATCGGCTTTTCTGTTCAGCCGTGCCCCATCTGGCGATTTGATTCACACATAAATTGGAATGCGCCCCATAAGATAAGCCAACAGATGCGGATGCCCGGCTGATCTCCTCAATCGCCACAGCATGCGCCAGATAGCCCATATTTGCCCCGCCATCTGTTTCATCAACGGTAATGCCATGCAGGCCCAGCGCGCCCATTTTTTCCCATAAATCAGGCGGAAACTGATTGCTAGCGTCAATGTCTGCGGCACGCGGGGCAATCTCATCTGCTGCAAACCGCCGCACTGTCTCACGCAAACGGTCTATTTCTTCGCCAAGGCCAAAATTCATCGAAGCATCAAACATCTGTCTAAGCGCCGCCCTTTTCCTGATCTGCATATCGTGCTGACCAGTTTAACCAGACATCTGCCCTGCCGCCAATAGCTCATCTGACGGGGGCGATCAGAAAAAATAAGAGTAAAGAAACCGGGGCGCTTATAACAGCTTGATCAGGGTGACCACCAGACCAGTCTGTGCCACCAACAGCCCCACCATCCATTTCAAAAGGCGGGTTTCCAGCTCAGCCAGTTTTTTCAGCAAGCCAGCTTCAACTTCTGATATGCGGGCAGACAGGCGCATATCCACTTCTGTCAGCTGAAATTTGGTCGCAAGATTGCTGTTCAGCAGGCTGATCTGTTCTTCGGCCAGAACTTCTGCTGTGCGTTCATCCATACCGGTTTCCACAAGCCGTTTGATAAACCGGTGGGTGTCAAAGACAATCCCGTCATCCATAAAGACACAATAGGACGGTTAAGATTTACAGGCAAATACCTCTGTCTTACTCCACCCAACCGGCCAGATTTTCTTTTGTGATTTGCCGGATTACAGCCATGCCGGGTTCAGACGCGTTCAGACAGGGCACATAGTCAAATTCGCCGCCGCCATGTTCTTCAAAGCTCTCCCGGCCTTCCATCGCCAGCTCCTCCAGCGTTTCCAGACAATCAGCTGAAAATCCAGGCGCCATAATCGCCAGCGATTGAACACCTTCGCCCCCGAGCTTTTCCAGGGTTTCATCTGTATAAGGCTGCAACCATGGCTCAGACCCGAACCGTGACTGGAAGGTGACATGAAATTTATCATCTGCCCAGCCCAGCTCTTCTCTGACCAGACGGGCTGTTTTCATACAATGACAATGATAGGGATCGCCCTGCACAAAATAGCGTTGCGGAATGCCATGAAAAGACAGCATCAGATGTTCCGGCTTCTTCCGGCCTTTGAAATGCGCATCCAGCGACTGGGTCAGGGCCTTGATATAAAGCGGGTGATCATGCCAGGGCGGTGCGGTGCGGATGGCGGGTTGCCAGCGTAAAGACAACGCCCATTTAAACACCTCATCATTCACAGTGGCTGTGGTTGATGCGGCATATTGCGGATATAAAGGGATGATCACAAACCGGTTGCATCCTGCCTGACGCAGGGCCTCCAGCCGATCCGGGATAGATGGCTGGCCATAGCGCATTGCCCAATCCACCATCAGATCATCGCGTTCGCCATATTCAGCTTTCAGCATTTCTGCCTGCTCACGTGTATATTTGCGCAACGGGCTGCCATCGGGGTCGTTCTGCAGCCAGATTTTATCATAAGCCGCGCCTGATTTTTTGGGCCGTATATTTAAAATGATCAAATTCAAAATCAGCCACCAGAGCAGCCGCGGGACTTCGATTACCCGTTTGTCCGATAAAAACTGCTTCAAATACCGCCGCATGGATGTTTTGTCTGTGGCATCAGGCGTGCCCAGATTCACCAGCAATAAGCCGGTTTTGGCATGGCGGGGCCAGGTGGGGTGATCACCGGGTAAGGGTTTAACGCTCATCAAAACACCTCAAACATCGTTTGATTACATCAGGGCGTGATGACCTGATAAGTAAGGATATAGGACGCACCAGCCGGGCTGACCAGCCCGTTGGTGATTATCCGGCTAATGTATGTGGTTTGCCCTGTCCGGCGGTATAGGCGGGCGGCTGAACCGCATCAAAAACGCGAGCCAGACTGTCAACCAGCTGGTCGGCCATCTCTTGGGTATGCAGCGGGCCTGGCGTGATCCGCAGCCGCTCTGTACCGCGCGGCACAGTTGGATAATTAATCGGCTGGATATACAGCCCGTGATCAGCCAGCAAGGTCCAGCTGATCTCGGAACATTTGGTCGCATCCCCGACCATCACCGGCACGATATGGGTCGTGCTGGGCAGGGCGGGCAGCAGCCGGTCTGCCAGCCTGTCTTTCAGATATTGCGCCATATCCTGTTGTTTCTGACGCTCAACGGATGAGCTGCGCAAATACCGAATAGAGGCCAGCGCGCCTTCAGCAAGGGCAGGTGGCATCGCCGTGGTGAAAATAAAGCCTGAACCATAACCGCGAATGGCATCACACAGCGCATCACTGCCGGCAATATACCCGCCCATCGCGCCATATGCTTTGCCCAATGTGCCTTGTATAAGGTCAATTTGATCAGCAACGCCGTCACGTTGTGCAATCCCGCCACCGGTTGGGCCATACATGCCTACCGCGTGAACTTCATCCAGATAGGTCATGGCGTTATATTTGCGCGCCAATGCGGCAATCTCGGCAATAGGCGACGTATCACCATCCATAGAATAAACTGATTCAAACACGATGATTTTATGGCGTGAAGCCGGAATACCTTTCAGCAACTCTTCCAAATGGGCCAGATCATTATGCCTGAAAATGGCTTTTTCTGCCCGCCCATAGCGGATCCCTGAAATGATAGAAGCGTGGTTCATCGAATCAGACAGGATAATCGGATTATCCAGCAGCGCGATCAGCGCTGATAATGACGCTTCATTCGCCACATAGCCAGAGGTGAAAACCAAGGCCCGTTCTTTGTTATGCAGGCTGGCCAGCTCGTCTTCCAGCGCCACAATTGATGAAGATGTGCCTGAGATGTTGCGGGTACCGCCGGCGCCTGTGCCATGGGCTTTGACCGCCTCAGACATTGCTGTAATCGCGTGTTCTGACTGGCCCATGCCCAGATAATCATTTGAACACCAGATGATCACGTCACGCGGGCCTTTATCCGTATGCCACAGGGCATGCGGATGGCGGCCGGTCAGCCGCTCAAGCTCTACAAAGTGACGATAGCGGTTCTCCAGCCTTAACCGGTCAACCTTATCTTGCAATAGGCTCTGGTAATCCAACAGATCCCCCGATGCTCCCCGTGGCTGTCCCTGAACAATCACGTGCTCTCGTCGCCAGTCCGAGCCCTAATATAAGGCCTTTGCCTATGCGAAACAACCGCAAAACCCACGGTGCGACAATCAGACTGATTCTGATTGCCAGATACAGCGTCTCTGCTGTCCTTTACCTGGTCAGCTGATAGCGCTCAGCCGGGCAGCTGAAAATTTCAGCTCTGGGATCTTGCCAAACGGGTCCAGGGCCGGATTGGTCAGCTGGTTGGCCGGTGCTTCGGTAAAACAGAACGGCACAAAAATCATCCCTTTCGGCAGCTTCGGGTCAACCCGGGCAGCCAGCTGAATTTGGCCGCGCCGTGTTTCCACCTGCACCTGCTGGCCAGCTGAAATCTGCAACGCCTCCAGATCAGCCGGGCTGACATGTACTTCTGCCACAGGCTCCAGCGCATCCAGAACCGATGCCCGCCGGGTCATCGAACCGGTATGCCAATGTTCCAGCAAACGTCCGGTTGACATCACTAACGGATAGGTCTCATCCGGCACTTCATCTGGCGGCAAAACGTCAGCCGGGGTCAGCCGGCCGCGGCCCGAAACAGTGGGAAAGCTGTCAGAAAAAATCACATCCTGCCCGTCACTATGCTCATCTGCGCAAGGATAGGTGACCGCATCTTCAGCCTCTAGCCTGTCCCAGGTGATCCCGGTCAGTGACGGCATCACCAGCCGCATTTCCGCAAATATATCACGCGGGTGTTTATAGGCCCACTCCTGGCCCATCCGGCGGGCCAGTGCGGTGATGATCCACCAATCCTGACGCGCGTCTCCTGGCATAGGCACCGCAATCCGGCCCAATTGTACCCGCCTGTCTGTATTGGTCACAGTACCGGTTTTTTCCGGAAAGGCTGATGCCGGCAGAATCACATCCGCATAGGCGGCGGTTTCGGTCATGAAAATATCCTGCACCACCAGATGCTCAAGCCGGGCAAAGGCGGCTTTGGCATGGTTCTGATCAGGATCAGACATAATCGGGTTTTCGCCCATCACATAAATACCTTTGATGGTGCGCTCATATGCGGCATCTGCAATTTCAACAACAGTCAGGCCGCGGGCTGTATCCAACTCAACATTCCATACAGATTCATATTTTGAGCGGATATCCTCATCTGTTACTGATTTATAATCAGGATAGAACATCGGAATCAGCCCGGCATCAGACGCGCCTTGCACATTATTCTGCCCGCGTAAGGGATGCAGTCCTGCACCTTCACGTCCGACATGCCCGCAAATCAGCGCCAGCGAAATCAGGCACCGCGCATTATCTGTTCCATGCGTATGCTGCGATACCCCCATGCCCCAGAAAATCATGCCTGCCTTTGCCCGCGCGAACCGTCTGGCCACATCACGGATGACGTCAGCCTCAATGCCGCAAACCGGGGCCATTGCTTCTGGTGTCATAGCGGCCGTCTGTTCTGCCAGGCTGGCAAAACCTTCTGTATGTGCCTCAACATAGGCTGTGTCATACAGCTCTTCTGTGATGATGGTGTTGATCATCCCGTTCAGCAGCGCCACATCTGTGCCTGGCGTAAATCTCAGGCTGGCCGTGGCATGACGATCAAGAGCCTGTCCGCGCGGATCAAGCACAAACAGCTCAGCCCCCCTCTGCGCGGCGTTTTTAATAAAGGTTGCCGCAACCGGGTGGTTCACCGTTGGGTTTGCCCCGATAACGATAATGGCATCTGAATGCTGACATTGCGAAAAGGACGCTGTCACGGCCCCGGACCCGATATTTTCCAGCAGGGCCGCCACTGATGAGGCATGGCACAGCCTTGTGCAATGATCCACATTATTGGTCTGGAAACAGGTGCGGACAAATTTCTGCACCAGATATGCTTCTTCATTAGTGCCTTTTGCAGACCCGAACCCTGCCAGTGCTGCAGAACCATGTTCTGACTTAATCGTGGCGAAGCCGGCTGCGGCCACATTCAGGGCTTCTTCCCATGTGGCTTCACGGAAATGGGTGTGGGGGGCGGCGGGATCAAACGTATCCCCGGCTGATTTAGGCACATCTGCTCTTCGGATCATCGGGACGGTCAGCCGTTCTTGGTGATGAATATAATCAAAACCATAACGGCCTTTCACACATAACCGGCTCTGGTTGGCCGGGCCGTCTCGCCCGGACACAGATACGATTTTTTCATCTTTCACATGAAAGGTCAGCTGGCAGCCAACCCCGCAATAGGGGCATACAGAATCAATCTGACTGTCAGGGGTGATGGCCAGCTTCTGGGTCTCATCCAGAACCGTTTTCGGCATCAGCGCGCCGGTTGGACAGGCCTGGACACATTCCCCGCAGCCCACACAGGTTGACGCGCCCATCTCATCATCAAAATCAAAGATGATATGCGCATCTGCACCGCGTCCGGCCAGGCCGATCACATCATTGACCTGCACTTCGCGGCAGGCCCGCACACATAAATTACACTGAATACAGGCATCCATATTCACTGCAATCGCCGGGTGGCTGCTGTCTGACTGCGGTCCGTCCAGCTTGTCAAACCGGCTGCTGGTCACCTGCTGGCTGTCGGCATAGGTCCATAACTGGGACGAGGGTGAGGGGGCAACATCACGTTCAGGCTGGTCAGCAACCAGCAACTCCATCACCATCTTGCGGGCTGTCTCAGCCCGTGCTGACGCTGTGCTCACCACTATCCCATCTGCGATTTTGCGCTGACAGCTGGCGGCCAGCACACGCTCGCCTTCAATTTCCACCATACAGGCCCGGCAGTTCCCATCGGCGCGATAGCCCTTATCATCTTTGTAACACAGATGCGGGATATCTGTGCCGGTCTGCCTGGCCACCTGCCAGATGGTCTGGCCGGCATCAGCAGTCACTTCTTTTCCATCCAGCACGAAGCGGACAGTCTGTTGCTTTGGTGTCATGTCATCCATTATTCACCTGCCTGTTCGGGTGCGTTGCTGTCCTGGTCGATATCTTGCGGAAAATGCCTCATTGCACTGACCAGCGGATTCGGTGCGGCCTGACCTAGACCACAGATGCTGGCATCTGTCATCACCACAGCCAGCTCGGCTAACAGTTCTGTATCCGGGGCAGGGCTGGCCATCATTTCTGCTGCTTTGCGTGTGCCGGAACGACAAGGGGTGCATTGTCCGCAGCTTTCATGGGCGAAAAACCGCATTAAATTCTGCGCGGCGTCCCAGATATTATCCTTGTCTGACAGCACAACCACCGCATGGGACCCCACAAAACAGCCTTCCTCGGCCAATGCCCCGCCAAAATCGAGCGGGATATCTGCTTTATCTGAAGGTAAAATCCCGCCTGACGCCCCCCCGGGCAGATAGGCTTTAAACCTGTGCCCTTCGGCCATTCCGCCACAGGCGGCAATCAGCTCTTCTGCTGTGCTTCCTGCTGCTGCGGTTACCAGGCCGGGGCGCTTGACCCGGCCAGACACAGAATAGGTCCGGAAGCCCGGATGTTCGGCTTTGCCCTGTTCATTATACCATGCCGCCCCACGCTCCAGAATATCGCGTATCCAGAACAGGGTTTCCACATTATTGACCAATGTCGGACGACCGAAAATACCGGCCTCTGCAACATAAGGGGGGCGGTGACGCGGCAATCCGCGCTTGCCTTCGATACTTTCGATCATGGCTGATTCTTCGCCGCAGATATAAGCGCCAGCCCCGCGCCGCAGCTCTATCTCAACATGTCCGGCCAGCCCGGCTGAACGGACTCTGCTCAGCTCGTCTTTCAGCATGTCAATAATCTCAGGATATTCATCCCGCATATAAATATAGGCTTTTTCAATGCCCACAATATGGGCGGCGATCAGTACGCCTTCGATCATCCGGTGTGGGTCAGTCGACAGATAATGCCTGTCTTTGAATGTCCCGGGTTCTCCTTCATCCCCATTCACAGCCAGATAGCGCGGCCCGTCATAGCAGGACACAATCCGCCATTTCCGGCCGGTGGGAAATCCGGCTCCGCCCAGCCCTCGCAGGGCAGAGGCTTCCAGCACCTCCAGCAGCTCATTTTTGTCGGCAGTCCCTGCAGCAAGGCGTTTGACCAGCACATATCCGCCTGTCTGGCAATAGGCATCAAACCCTGTATAGCCGCTCAGCGGCTGGCGTGCCGGGCCAGCCTCTGCCAGCTGTTGCAGGCTGTCTTTTGTTGCATATTCACGTAAATGATGCCCATCTGCTGCTGCCGGGGCCTTGTCACATGCGCCCAGGCAGGGGGCTGCAACATAGCGCACATCCTCTCCGGCTTCGGCCTGCAGCTGTGCCAGCATATCCTCTGCACCGGCCAGCGCACAGGACAGCGAAGTACAGACCCGAATCGTACGCTGTGGCGGCGGTGTATCTGTGTCGCGGACCAGCTCAAAATGATCATAAAAACTGGCCACTTCCCAGATTTCGGCCATCGGCAGCCGCATCAATACTGCCAGAGCCGCCAGGTCAGCTGCGGCCAGATAGCCGGCCTCATCCTGCAGAATATGCAGATATTCAATCAGCTTGTCCCGCTGTGGGGGCTGACCTGCCAGATACGGGGCCAGACTGGCTCCTACGGCGGCGAGTCGCTGTGGGTCAACCTGGCGGCCTTTGGGTTTGAACCGGCCTTTACGTTGGGGCAGGCTGTCTGAGCTGATATGTGTATCTGGCATCTTTAGCGGTTCCTTAAGACTTTTCGGTCGTCTGGACATGTAACAGCGTAATTACGTCAGACCACTGTGACCAGAAACAGCCATTCTCTTTTATCGATTTCTGGCCTGTTCTGTCTTCTCTGCGACAAGCTCCAGCGCGATATGCTCTGCATGGATGACTTGCTTTCCGGCCTCTTCAAAACTGACGGTCACCACCTGACCAATGATGGACTGAACCTGACCGTCTCCCCAGTCAGGACGGGCGGGATGGCGGACAAAGTCACCAACTTCAAAATCGAAAATCATCTTGTCCCGCCCCCCTTTAAAATCAGCTCTGCACAGCCTGACTTTTCGGGGCAGAGTTTACGGCAAAACCGGTCCTCTGTCTAACTTTGTGGCCGGCGAAGCTGACACCGGCAACACCTCACTGATTCTGTTGTCTTCCAGACGCTGTTCAGGCCAGAAAAGACCGCCGGAACGGGGCTGTCCGGCGGTCTGTCGGTCAGGGCTTATCCTGCTTTTTAGGTCGGATTTACCTGTTTTTTTATCTGTCATTCGTGTCTGTGGCTGTGCGTTGACGGGGCAGGACAGGCAGCTCAGCTGGCAATCGCCAGATCATCACGCAACACATAGCCCGGACCCCAGACGGTATCAATGCTGGCCCGTTTTAGACCAGATGATTCCAGCTTGCGGCGCAGCTTGCAGATGAACACATCAATAATTTTCGAATCAGGCTCATCAATGCCGCCATACAGATGTGCAATGAAGCTTTCCTTGCTCAGCACGGCGCCCTTGCGCATACACAGCAAATGCACGATCTGATATTCTTTTTGGGTCAGCGCCACAAAATCTCCATCAATGGTGTTCACATTGCGGGATAAATCGATCATCATATTGCCGGCCTCAATCTGCGCAGAGGAATGCCCGTTAGACCGCCGGATAATGGCTTCTAATGTGGCGATCAGCTCATGCCGGTTAAATGGTTTGGTCAGATAGCCATCTGCACCTGCGCCAAGGGCTGTGATACGGTTATCCACACGGCTGTTCCCGGAAATCACCAACATCGGGACCGGCATATGGCTTTTCCGGATCAGACGGGTTAAGCGGGTTCCTTCACCATCAGGCAGATTAATGTCCAGAAGCACCGCATTAACCGGGTTATGCTCCAGCTCATTCAAGGCCCCTTCAATGGTCTGGGCATGGACATGGTGATAACCGGCCTGAGACAGGGTGATCCCTATCGCATCAGCTATCATGGAATCATCTTCAACAATCAGAATATTTACAAATTTGCTCCTTTTTTGCTGCCGTTTCAGCTCTGCTGCGAAACAAGACATGCGCCCTAATTTTACCAACGGGGGTCTGGATGCACCGAAATGAAGGTGGTTTCTGTGACCCCGTCACCTTTGGGGGCTGTATCTGGTCAACAAAACAAAATACCGGACCCACCAGAACAACTCCACTGTTCAGCATTTTTCAATTGGATGGGCAGGGCAAATCACATTCGCGTGATTAAAGCAAAATTAACAAATAACCGGCAATACAGGGGTATCGGGCGCATCGCTATGCCTTCGAGCATCTGTTCCGTCTTTTGGGCATGGCAACAGGGGTTGAAACGCAATCGGGAATCAAGTAACAGAAGGTCCAGTCACGACACTGAACATATATATGTGTGTTCTGGTGTCGTGATGATGTGCGCTTTTGTGACAGCAAAGGATATCGTATTATGGGCACACCAACCTCATCTGCGTCTGTTGATACACCGATTACGGTTTTGCCTGAAGGGTACAAGCCCTCTGCCAATGAAGAGTTCATGAATGACCGCCAGCGTGAATATTTCCGCCAGAAGCTTCTGGCCTGGCGGGCTGAGCTGCTGGATGAAGCCAACCAGACGATCGCAAATTTATCTACCGAAAGCCTGCATAAACCTGATCAGATGGATCGGGCGCAGATTGAAAGCGCGGCTGCTCTTGACCTGCGAACCCGTGACCGCGAGCGTAAATTGCTGCAGAAAATCGAATCAGCCCTGCGCCGGATCGAAGATGGCACCTTCGGCTATTGTGCCGAAACTGACGAGCCGATCAGCCTTGCCCGTCTCGAAGCCCGCCCGATTGCCTCTATGTCTCTTGCTGCCCAGGAACAGCATGAACGCATGGAACGTGTGCATCGCGACGATTAAGCCCTGACAGGATAGTATGGCCGGGTGGGGGGCATCCGCAGCTCAGCCTCATCCTGCATTTTTGCTGGCTTCTGTGGTGGTGGCAATAACCGCTTCTCTTAATTGAAACAGCTTCATCAGCCGGTCAATGGTCACTTCCGGTATCTCTGCCATTCTGACATCCAGATGGCTGACCTTTTCCTCCAGATGGCTAACCCGTTCTTCCAGCCTGGCGATTCGGGTCTCAAGGCTGTCTATGCGTTGATGAACCGCGGCGAACCCTTCAGTCATCCGCAGGTTTACATCATCAAACCGCTGGTTCACATCATTGAACCGGCGGTCCACGTCATCAAACCGGCGGTCCATCGAACGCTGCTTCTCCTCAATACGCGCGATCCACCGCCCGCCAATAAACAGCACAACACCAATACTGCCGGCCATCCCCAACAGGGTGAACAGCGCGGAAAATAAAATATTGATATCGATGCCAAGCATAATATCTGATCCCGAATATGACCGGTTCTCTGACTCTTCAGTCTGGCCTGATCAACACCCTTCAGAAACAATCCTAAAGTTGCAAAATAATCACCCGTCACTTGCCTCAGGCGCGAAAATGCCGACTGAACGCATTGAAATTGCGCCTGAATTATAAAAAAAGAACAAAAGGTGAATATTTATGTTGACTAATGGAACAAATACAGTACATATTGGGGTTATGATCGGCAGATGGTCAGGTCAGGCGGCATAAGACCTCACCAAAACAGCCGGTTTCATCAAATCGCCGTGAATAAGCGGAAACAGCCAGCTTGGCCTGCTCAGATTAGCGCTGGGCAAGCTGGGTAAAATATGCAAGATGGAGGCTTCAAATGGGTGCTGAACTTGTGGAATTGAAGATGAACGAAACAGATAAGTCCAAGGCGCTTGAAGCGGCGATTGGCCAGATTGAAAAAGCTTTTGGTAAAGGTTCGGTAATGAAACTGGGCCAAAGAGACAGTGTTGTGGATATTCAGGCAGTCTCTACCGGGTCCCTGGGGTTGGATATCGCGCTGGGGATTGGCGGCTTTCCAAAAGGCCGCATCATCGAAATTTATGGTCCCGAATCATCTGGTAAGACCACTCTGGCCTTGCATGCTGTTGCCGAAGCACAGGCAGCAGGCGGAAATTGTGCTTTTGTTGATGCTGAACATGCACTTGACCCGACCTATGCCCGCAAGCTGGGTGTGAATCTGGATGATCTGCTGATCTCTCAGCCTGACGCAGGCGAACAGGCTCTGGAAATTGCCGATACGCTGGTGCGCTCTGGTGCGATTGATGTGTTGGTGATCGATTCGGTCGCTGCGCTGGTGCCGCGGGCTGAACTCGAGGGCGAGATGGGCGATACCCATGTTGGTCTGCATGCCCGTCTGATGAGTCAGGCGCTGCGTAAGCTGACTTCGTCAATCGCGCGGTCAAACTGTCTGGTGATTTTCATCAATCAAATCCGGCTGAAAATCGGCGTGATGTTCGGCAATCCGGAAACCACCACAGGCGGCAATGCGCTGAAATTCTATGCCTCTGTCCGTCTGGATATCCGCCGGATTGGTGCAATTAAGGATAAAGATGATGTGGTGGGGAACCAGACCAGGGTGAAAATTGTCAAAAACAAGGTGGCGGCGCCGTTCCGTACAGTTGAATTTGACATCATGTATGGCGAGGGGATCTCCAAAACAGGAGAACTGCTTGACCTTGGCGTGGCTGCCGGGCTGGTGGAAAAATCCGGTGCCTGGTTCTCTTATGGCACACAACGGATTGGCCAGGGGCGGGAAAATGCCAAGAATTTCATGCGGGAAAATCCGGATATCTCGAACGAGCTGGAAACGGCCATCCGGGCAAATGCTGGCCTGGTACAAGAACAGATGATGGATGCGTCAATCGCTAATGATGAGGAAGCTGAGTCTTAATACCGGCATCTGTCAGTCATGATGAGGGCATTTGCCTGCCCTGCCAAAGGGATGGACAGCCGCTATTGATCACAACGGGCGGGCCGCGGCGGACGGGGCATTTTATGTGCAGTCAAACCGCGGCCTTTGCTGTTGTAGCACTGGACAATTGCGGGCGGTTTTGCGTAAAACGGAACAGGGGCCGGTTAGTCTGGCAATTCAGATATCTGCCAGGCTGGCTGCGCCGTTTTTTTTTGCCCTTACTGACAAGATCCGATTATGACCTCTGTTACTGATATCCGTTCCAGCTTTTTGTCCTTTTTTGCCGGGCGTGACCATGAAATTGTCGCCTCCAGCCCTCTGGTTCCGCAAAATGACCCGACGCTGATGTTTGCCAATTCTGGCATGGTGCAGTTCAAAAATGTGTTTACCGGGCTTGAACGCCGGCCCTACAGCCGGGCCACAACCTCGCAAAAATGTGTGCGGGCTGGCGGCAAACATAATGATCTGGAAAATGTGGGTTACACCGCGCGGCATCACACGTTTTTTGAAATGCTGGGGAATTTCTCCTTTGGTGATTATTTCAAGGAAGTTGCGATTGAACAGGCCTGGTCTCTGGTCACAGGTGAATTTGGCCTCAATAAGGACAAGTTGCTGGTCACGGTTTATTCTGAGGATGAAGAAGCAGCTGCCTTATGGCGGAAAATTGCGGGCCTGTCTGATGACCGGATTATCCGCATCGCCACAACTGATAATTTCTGGTCAATGGGCCCGACCGGGCCCTGCGGACCATGCTCTGAAATTTTCTATGATCATGGCGAACATATTCCCGGTGGTCCGCCCGGTTCACCTGATGAAGATGGCGACAGGTTTATCGAAATTTGGAATTTGGTGTTCATGCAATATGAACAGACCGAAACTGAACGCCTGAATTTGCCGCGCCCGTCTATTGATACCGGCATGGGGCTTGAACGTATTGCTGCTGTTTTGCAGGGCAAACACGATAATTACGATATTGATCTGATGCGGGCGCTGATTGAGGCCTCTGCGGATGTCTCATACACTGATCCGGACGGGCCACAAAATACCTCTCATCGGGTGGTGGCGGATCATCTGCGTTCTGCAGGATTTTTGATTTCGGATGGGGTATTGCCCTCAAACGAAGGGCGGGGGTATGTGCTGCGGCGGATCATGCGTCGGGCCATGCGTCATCTGCATCAGCTGGGCTGTGCAGAACCGGTGATGTATCGCCTTGTCTCCTCACTGGTCCGGGAAATGGGTGGTCATTACCCTGAACTGGTGCGTGCAGAGCCCTTGATCACAGAAACCCTGCGACTGGAAGAAACCCGCTTTAAAGAAGCGCTGGCAAGGGGGCTGAAGCTGCTGACGACAGAAGTGGACGGCAAAGCATCAGGTGGCGTGCTGGATGGCCAGACAGCGTTCCGGCTTTATGATACGTATGGCTTCCCGCTTGATCTGACCGAAGATTTTATGCGTGGCTATGGCTGGACTGTTGATTCGGACGGGTTTGATGCGGCGATGCAGGCGCAAAAACAGGCGGCACGTGCGGCCTGGGCCGGCTCTGGAGAGACTGCAGATGCAAAAATCTTCTTAGAGCTTGCTGATCAGCATGGCCCGACTGAATTTCTGGGCTATACCCGCCTTTCATCAGAAGCTGTGGTGACCAGTCTTGTTCAGGATGGGGTGACGGTACCTGCTGCTCAGGCGGGTGATGAGATTATCCTCATGGTCAATCAGACCCCATTTTACGGAGAGTCAGGTGGCCAGGTTGGCGATACAGGCACCATCAGCTGGGTAGAGGGCAGTGCCAGCGTGACCGCCACCACCAAGACAGCGGGGCTGTTTTTACATCAGGCCCGGATTGAAACCGGCAGCCTCAGCCCGGACCAGCCCGTAACGCTTGTTGTTGACGGGGTGCGGCGGGACGCGTTGAAAGCCCATCACAGCGCTACCCATCTGTTGCATGAGGCCCTGCGTCAGGTATTAGGTGATCATGTGGCGCAGAAGGGCTCTCTTGTGACGGACACACGGTTGCGGTTTGATTTTTCGCATCCGAAGGCGATGACAGCTGACGAGCTTGGGTCTGTTGAACAGATTGTGAATGCCCGCATCCGCATGAACAGCCAGGTATCGACGCGCATTATGACTCCTGATGAGGCGATTGCAGAAGGTGCATTGGCCCTGTTTGGCGAAAAATATGGTGATGAGGTTCGGGTTGTGTCTATGGGGGGACCAGCTGATGTGGCGGGGCGCTCTGCCTGGTCAGTTGAATTATGTGGCGGTACCCATGTTGACCAGACAGGTGATATTGCCTTACTGAAAATTATTTCTGAATCAGCTGTAGCAGGCGGGGTCCGCCGGATAGAGGCAGTGACACATGCAGCAGGTCTGGCCTTTCTTGATCAGCGGAACGCGGTGGTGGGGGCGCTGGCTGAACAGCTGAAAACGGCGCCTGATCAGCTGGCGACCCGGGTCGGCCAGATTCTGGAGGACAGGCGGCGTCTGGAACGTGAGGTGAGCGAGCTGCGCCAGAAGCTGGCGACAGGCGGCGGTGCGGCAGCAGCTGAACAGATTGGTAACCTGTCTTATATCGCCCAGCTGTTGCCGGATACACCTGCAAAGGATTTGAAAGCAACTGCTGATCAGCTGCGCCAGGGCGCCAGCGCAACAGTGATTTGTCTGGTGGCCACTGACGAGGCGAAAGCGTCATGCGTGGTATCGGTGACTGATGATTTAACCGCAACGCATAATGCGGTTGACCTTGTGCGTCTGGCCTCTGCGGCTTTGGGGGGCAAGGGCGGCGGTGGCCGGCCGGATATGGCCCAGGCAGGTGGGCCAGACACAGCGCAGGCAGAAGCCGCGCTGGCAGCCGTCCGCACCGCTATTGGTGGCTGACAGGCCTCAGGCTGATGGTTAAAAAAACCAGCCGGAACAGGATCCCGGCTGGTCTGTGTTAAAAATGGTGATGTGAAATGGGCTGGGCTCAGCCGGCCATCGCTTTCTGCAGGTTTTCGTCTAGCTCATCCAGAAACTCATCTGTGCTCAGATAGCTTTGGTCAGGGTTGATCAAAATGGCCAGGTCTTTGGTCATTTTACCCTTTTCCACTGTCTGGATACAGACCTGCTCCAGCGTTTCGGCAAAACGGGCCACTTCCGGTGTGTCGTCAAATTTCGCCCGATAGGCCAGCCCGCGGGTCCAGGCAAAGATAGAGGCGATTGGGTTGGTTGAGGTTGGTTTGCCTTGCTGATGCTGGCGGTAATGACGGGTCACCGTGCCATGCGCGGCTTCTGCTTCAACTGTTTTGCCATCTGGTGTCATCAGCACAGATGTCATCAACCCTAATGAGCCAAATCCCTGGGCGACCGTGTCAGATTGCACATCGCCATCATAATTTTTACAGGCCCAGACGAAGCCGCCATCCCATTTCATGGCACAGGCGACCATATCATCAATCAGGCGGTGCTCATATGTAATACCGGCAGCTTCAAATTTGTCCTTATATTCAGTGTCAAACACCTCCTGGAACAAATCTTTAAAGCGGCCATCATATACTTTCATGATGGTGTTTTTGGTGGACAGATAAACTGGCCAGCCCAAATCAAGACCGTAATTCATACAGGCCCGTGCAAACCCTTTGATTGATTCATCCAGGTTGTACATGGCCATGGCCACACCGCCATCCGGGAAATCGTAAACCGTTTCTGTGGTTGCCGGGCTGCCATCTGCTGGCTGGAAGGTCAGGGTCAATGTGCCCGGACCTGATACTTTCATGTCTGTGGCGCGGTACTGGTCGCCAAAAGCGTGTCGGCCGATGACGATTGGTCTGGTCCATCCGGGCACCAGACGTGGCACGTTGCTGCAGATAATCGGCTGGCGAAAGACGGTACCCCCCAAAATGTTTCGGATGGTTCCGTTTGGTGATTTATACATTTTTTTTAAGGAGAATTCCTCAACCCGGGCTTCATCAGGTGTAATGGTCGCACATTTTACCCCGACACCATATTGTTTGATGGCATTGGCAGCATCAATTGTGATTTGGTCGTCTGTGGCGTCTCTGGCTTCCATACCAAGGTCGAAATATTTCAGATCAATATCCAGATAGGGATGGATTAACTTGTCTTTAATCTTCTGCCAGATGATCCGGGTCATCTCATCGCCGTCCATCTCAACAATAGGATTTTTTACCTTGATTTTGCTCATGTCTTTTCCCCGTTTAATCTCACAATTATCCCGCAACAAATAAATGACAGGCCTGCCGGACGGAACTGCCGGTCTGGTCTGTCAAACTCTTCTGCCACACCATCATTATTGGTCTGGCCAGTGAGGGATGTTTACTGCGAAATCAGCGGACGCGCAAGCCTTTGCGCTGCTGGTGGCTGTATCAGCCTGTTGCGCGCTTCTGGCCGTCAATCAGGTCAATCAACTGATCAGGAGTCGCCCCGATATAGAGCTCAAACACACCTTTGGAATGGATGAAGCCTGTTTTGTTTGCATGTTCAAGCATATCCAGCAAGGCTTGCCAGTAGCCGTCTGTGTTCAAAACGAAAACAGGTGCATTCAACAGGCCCAGCTGATTCCAGGTCATGACCTCCATCCATTCATCCATGGTCCCCAGACCGCCGGGCAGAACGATAAAGCCATCTGCTTGTCCATACATTTTAGCTTTTCGTTCATGCATATTCTCAACAACCTCCAGCTCCTGCACTTTGTGGTTGCCGACTTCCAGGCTTTCCAGGAAATGGGGAATGATGCCGTGAACATGACCGCCAGCGTCCAATGCGCCGCCAGATACCGCACCCATCAGCCCGGTGCGTCCGCCGCCATAGGTCAGCTTATGGCCCCTTGCGGCCAGCATCCGCCCGATGGTCTCAGCATCTGCCACGAACTGATCTGAAGTGCCTTTTGCTGCACCACCAAATACACAGAAATTTGCCATGTCTGTCCCCTTAAGCTGAACCTAACATAATCTTTTGGACAGACCTTGTACCTTCACAACTCTGCCTCATTCTAGGGTAATTGAATTCATAAATTGCTGCCACATCAAAAACAGAAAGGCCTGAATCATCTGCTGTTCAGCAGGGCGTGCCGCCAATTCTGCCGGGCGTGCCGCCAATTCTATTTGTCTTCACCATCTTTCAGCGATACCATATTCACAAACCAGGTTTTAACGAGAAAAACAGGACGGGGGATCGGTATATGCGGCTGTTCATCGCCGGGTTATTGGTGACAGGAGGGGGGCTTGCGGCATTGGCTCTTGTGTGGGCCTTTTACAGCACACAAAGCCCGACATCTCCGTCAACCGCATCCATAGTCTCCGGCCAAGCCCCGGCTGTCTCTGCTGAACAGGCTGCTGCCCCTGCCGCAACAGAGGGTCCGGCAACTATCCCTGAGACCCCGACAGAGGCCACATCACAGACTGTTGCTCCTGCCGCTGATGCTGCGCCAACAGACAGCCAGGCCGAGGCTGAAGAAACAGAAGCTGACCTGCAGATTGAAGTTGTGCGTATTGGTCCGGATGGCTCGGCGGTGTTTGCCGGCCGCGGCAGTGCAGCAGCTGATATTCATATTTTCGAACAGGACAACATTCTGGCGCAGACAAAAGTGTCACCTTCAGGGGAATGGGTGGCAATAGCAGACACCCCGCTCAGCCCTGGCAACCATCTGATCATTGTGGAAATGCACACTGTTGATGGCCAGGTTATCAGAGCTGACCGTGCTGTGGTGGTCGAGCTGGCTGCCTCTGGCGCGGACAAGCCATTGGTGGCGTTGGTGCCAATGACAGAGCAGGCTGAGGCTGAATTAATCCAGGCTCCTGATGAGCTGGTTGCTGAACCAGAACAAGTCATTGCTGGCGAAGGGACGGAAGCACAAGCTGAAGATCTTTCTCCTGAGGTGGCTGCCTTACTTGTTGAGCCAGTCCGGCTTCAGCTGCTCACGTTAAGCTGGGCAGATGACAGGATTCTGCAGATTAACGGCAACTCTGCAGGTGGCCAGTCGGTTCGCGGGGCACTGAACAGCAGACCTTTTGTTGCCCGGGTTGACGCTGAAACAGGTAACTGGACCGCACAGATTGACACCACAGGGCTGAACGCCAGTGCTGCACAACTGCTCAGCCAGCTTTTGGATGAAACAGGCGAGGTTGTTGCCGCACGCCAGATTGATTTTGATTTTGCACAATTGGATATCGGGCGCGACGGCAGTGAAATGGTGGTCATCGAAAAAGGGGATATGCTCTGGCGCATCGCCTACCGGACTTATGGTGATGGCATTCGTTATCTGGATATTGTGAAACGGAATCAAGGCCGGATTTCAGACCCGGACTTGATTTACCCTGCCCAGATTTTTGCGCTGCCAGACGCAGCCACTGCGGGCGCTGAGACCAAGGAGGCACAGTGAAGGACGAGCCACATGTGACAGATTTTCTTCAATCCCCCGCACAGGTGCCTGGCTGGCCGATAAAGGCGTGCGCAGGTCTGTTATGTGTGGCAGGATTGGCCTTGGCCTTACCCCTGGG
Organism: SAR116 cluster alpha proteobacterium HIMB100; assembly: GCA_000238815.2. Taxonomy (NCBI): domain Bacteria; kingdom Pseudomonadati; phylum Pseudomonadota; class Alphaproteobacteria; order Puniceispirillales (SeqCode); species SAR116 cluster alpha proteobacterium HIMB100. The sequence continues at coordinate 57,638 of AFXB01000001.1, forward strand.
CGTGCTGGGGCTGTGTCTGCTGGTCTATATCTTGTTGATTTTGCGGGTGCGGATCGCCGCTGCCGGCCCGCTGGAAAATACAGCCTTATCATCTGATCATATTGCAGATATATATGCGCCGATTGATGGCCGGGTGGTGCATATTGATACCGATGCCGAAAACCGCAACCGGGTATTTTTGGCGCCTGACCTGTTTGACAGCCACCTGCATTATGTGCCGGTTACAGGAAAGACAGAAGACATTACATGGATTGACGGCAGTTTTGCTCATGCTGGCCTTGATTTTCCACCAGATGACCACAGAGTGCGGCGCGAGATCACCTTTTCAACAGCAGCCGGACATCAGGTTGTGGTGAGTCAATATGGGGCACGCGGCTGTCGTCTGATTCAGTGTTTTCTGCGTGAGGGCAGGGATGTTCGCCCTTCAGATCAGCTTGGGCTGGCCTTATTTGGCGGTGTTGTTGCGATCAGCTTTAACGGGACATTGGCCCCGTCACTGGTACCTGGTCGGCGGTGTCTTGCCGCACAAACACGTCTTGGTCACATCGGCTAAGTCGGTAAGAGTCGCAACTGCGGCGGGCGGATGCGTGCTGAATTCCCTGGCTGGAGCACAGAACAGATGTTTGATGCAAAGTTAAGACCTGTCATTGATCCGGTTCTGCACCGGATAGCCAGGCTGTGTCTGGCGGCTGGTCTCAGTGCCAACAGCCTGACGATCATGGGGTTTGGCGTGGGGCTGGTCTGTGGCCTTCTGATTTGCTTTGAAGCCTATCTCTGGGCGCTTTTGGCCTTGTTTGTCAGCCGGATACTGGATGGGCTGGACGGGGCTGTGGCCCGGCTCACCCGGCCAACGGATTTTGGCGGCTTTTTGGATATTGTCTGCGATTTCTTATTCTACGCTTTTGTGCCGTTCTGTTTTGCGGTCAGCCAGCCTGAACAGGCTGTCGCAGCGGCGTTCTTAATGCTCAGCTTTGCAGGGACAGGAACCAGCTTTCTGGCTTATGCAATTTTGGATGCGAAACATCAGCATACCGCATCCAAACGACAGTCAAATCAAAAGGAACGGGCGAAAAATAAGAGCTTTGCCTATCTGGGCGGGCTGACCGAAGGGGCAGAGACGATTGCGGTTTTGGCACTATTTATAGTATTTCCTGATTGGTTTGTGCCGCTTGCCATCGGCTTCGGCCTTTTGTGCTGGGTGACCACCATCTACCGGGTTTATATAAGCTGGGTTGAATTTGGAAAAGATGGTTGAAAACGCGCCTAAACCTTTTATTTTCAAGTATGAGGCTTTTTTGCGGGTGCAAAAAGGGTCATCCTGCCTAACGTAAATCAAGTGATATTCAGGAAAAGACGATTATGAAATTCGGTGTAGGACAGACGGTAAAGCGGCTTGAAGATGCCAATCTTTTGGTGGGCAAAGGGCGGTATACAGATGATCAAATGCCCGGTACAGGCCTGGCGGTGGCATTTTTACGGTCTCCTTTTGCGCATGCGCGCCTGACCCATCTTGACCTTGCCGCAGCGCGAACCGCAGACGGGGTGCATCTGGTTGCAGCGCAAGCTGATATGGATGCTGATAAGGTTGGTGATATTCATTGCCAGCATTATGTGGATAACAGAGACGGCAGCCAGGTTCCGCGGACCACAAAACCCGCCATGGCCCGCGATATTATTCGGCATGCAGGGGATTTGGTGGCGATGGTCGTCGCTGAAACCCGCCAGCAGGCGCTGGATGCGCTGGAGATGATTGATGTTGATTACGAACCCCTGGATGCGGTGTGCGATGTGTATGACGCAACCGCGCCTGTTGCACCACAATTGTATGACTGTTATCCCAACAATACCGTGTTCAGCTGGGAGGCTGGCACAATTGACGCTGCCCGGGCAGAGATAGACAAGGCTGTTGCTGCAGGCGCAACATTGGTTGAAGTAGATGTGATCAACAGCCGGGTGATGCCAAATGCAATGGAAACCCGCCCGATGGTCGCCCAGCCCTCTGAAGAGGGAGGTGGCCTGCGGATGTGGTGCGGCACACAAGGGCCTGTGGGCCTGTCTGCCCAGATTGCCAAGGCCCTGAACATGGAAAAAGAGCACATTCAGCTGCTCACCGGGGATGTTGGCGGTGGCTTCGGCTATAAAATTTTTCTGCACCCCGAACAGCTTTGCATTGCCTGGGCTGCCAGAACGCTGGGGAAGACGGTGCGCTGGCAACAAGACAGGTCAGACAGCTATTTGTCTGACCTTCATGGCCGTGACAACCGGACCAAGGCACGTGCTGCGGTGGATAAGACAGGCAAAATTCTGGCCCTTGACGTGTTGGTGCATGCCAATATGGGCGCCTGGCTGTCAAATTTCAGCATTTATATCCCGACTTTGTCTGCCTGCCGGACCTTGACCGGACCATATGATATTTCTGTTGCCGGTATGGAGGTGCGAGGCGTTGTGACAAACACCCCGGCTGTTGATGCGTTTCGCGGGGCTGGCCGGCCAGAGGCGAATTACCTGCTGGAACGGCTGATTGATCATATCGCTGCCGAGATGGGTATGGACAGAGTCGCTGTTCGTCAGGTCAATCTGATTAAGCCAGAGCAAATCCCTTATCCGATGGTTGAGGGTGGCACAGTTGATTCAGGTGATATGCCTGGCCTGTTGGCAGATGCCCTGCAAAAGGCTGACTGGTCTGGATTTGACGCACGGCGCAAAGCCAGTATGGAACAGGGCAGGTTGCGCGGTATCGGGCTGGCAATGTATTTAGAACAATGTGGTGGTGGCGGTGATTCCGGTGTTGACATTGAATTCAACAAGGATGGAAGCGTTACCATATATGCAGCGCAACAGGATAATGGCCAGGCACACAGAACCACGCTGACACTGATTTTCTCTTCTCGGCTGGGATATGATGCTGAACTGATTAACGTGGTTCAGGGAGACAGCCTGCGCACACCTGCAGGTACAACTGGTGGCGCGCGGATGTCAGCTGTATTGGGCTCAACCTTGATGCAGGCTGCGGGCCTGATCGCTGATGCGGCCCTGCCGTTTGCAGCAGACCATCTGCAGGCTGACCAAAGCGATATCCAGTTTGCCGAAGGGATATTCACCGCTGCAGGAACGAACCAGTCGGTCACGATTGAAGATTTGGTCAGGCTGATTGCAACTGATGATGCGGCCAACCATCCGCTGAACCGGCTGCATAAATATACAACAGACGGGGCAACCTACCCTTATGGATGTCATGTGGTTGAAATCGAGGTTGATCAGCAGACACTGCGTCCCGAAATTGTCACCTATACCGTAGTAGATGATTTTGGCGAGGTGATTAACCCGCTGACACTGGAAGGTCAGATTCATGGCGGGATAGCACAAGGGATAGGTCAGGCCTTATATGAACATGTTGCCTATGATGAGGATGGCCAGCTGCTGGCCGGATCATTGATGGATTATGCCTTGCCGCGGGCAGATCATATGCCGTCTTTTTCAATCTCCCGCCGCGGAACCCGCTGCCAGAATAACCTGTTGGGGGTAAAAGGAGCTGGCGAGGCGGGGGCGATTGGTGCCCCGCCTGCGGTGATCTCTGCGCTTTGTGATGCGTTGGGGATTGTGCATATCGATATGCCTGCAACACTGCAGAATATCTGGCAGCTTATGAAAGCAAAACAGGACGCCGCATGAGCCTGAAAATTGTCAAAACAGATCAGGAATGGCAGGAACAGCTGACCCCTGAACAATATCATATTACCCGCAAACATGGCACAGAGCGGGCTTTTACTGGTCGTTATAATGACTGCAAGCTGTCCGGTACCTATCACTGTATCTGTTGTGGTGCGGCATTGTTTGACAGCGAAGATAAATTTGATTCTGGCTCTGGTTGGCCCTCTTTCACCGCGCCATGTGATGAGGCAGCGATTGGCACCCGGTCTGACCGCAGCTTTTTCATGGTCCGAACAGAAGTGCATTGCCAGCAATGTGAAGCCCATTTGGGGCATGTGTTTGAAGATGGGCCTGTTGATGCTGGCGGGTTGCGCTACTGCATCAATTCTGTTGCGCTTGACCTAGAGGCTGAAGACGAGGCGTAGGGACCCTGTTTTTTGCCAAGCCCGATGCTGGCAATAGCTGCGCAGCTGTCGGGAGAGGAGAAAACCGGTGCGCTTCACGCTATTGCCAGTCAGGGCTGCCACCTGGCCGACCGTGCGGTCAGGGCAGAAATCAAGGCTGTTGTTACTGATAGCTTGTCAGCTGTAACAGCCCGCTATTTTGTCTGTGTGAACGGACCTCAGCCGGGGTCAGGCTGCTGTTCTGGTCTTGATCAATTTGACTGAACAGCCGCAGATGCCGCCCTGCATATTCATCACGGTCAATCAGCCCGTTGCTGTCTGTATCCAGACGGGCAAAACGCCCTTCCAGCATGTGTTTGACCTCGATAAGGGTAATGGCCTGGTCCTGGTCAGTGTCTGCAGCCAGCAGGGCATGCGGCTGAAGGCTGGTCTTGTTATAATCTGAAGCAGGCTCATCCAGATGGGCAACAGAGACCAGAAAACTGGCCATGCATGTTACGCTGAGGCCGGCAAAGCCTGCCAGCCACACGGCTTGTTGTGTTTTGCCCATAATGCCTCTCCTGAAGTCGTTTTGGCTGTCCTTTAAAGGTGATTTTTCACGCTATATAAGATAAGAGTAAGGGCAATTCAGGCTGAATTTAGGCAGCAGTGTGGCAAGAGTCTGATAGCTGATGCTTTGACGCTCTTTTCCGCACAAAACGTACAGAGGATGACAATAAACGTGTCTCAATCACAATATCAACCCATAGCCCCTGTTACCGGAACCACCCGTTTGTTCGGCTGTATTGCCAGCCCGACAGCTCATGTCCGTGCGCCGATGATTTTTAACCAGATCTTCACAGAGCGGGGCATTGATGCGGTAATGGTGCCGGTGAATATACCGCCTGCGCAACTGCAACAGGGAATAGCTGGCTTGCAGGCCATGGAAAATTTTTATGGTGCAGCAGTCACCATTCCGCACAAGCTGACCCTCGCTGACTTATGTGACGAGCTTGGCCCGGGCGCACAGGCAGCAGCAGCGGTAAACGCAGTTCGTTTTGATCCCGATGGCCGCCTTTATGGCGATAATTTTGATGGTCATGGGTTTGTGGCTGGCCTGCTAGGTGAAAATCCGGCGGATGAGGCCCCTGATGCCATCGTCAATGGCAAATCTATTTTAATTGTTGGCGCTGGTGGGGCGGCCCGGGCCATCGCTTTGTCCTTGTCTGAACATCGCGTGGGCTGTGTGGATGTTATGAACCGGACCCACAGCCGGGCAGAAGAGGCCGTTCAGCTGGTCCACCGTCTGCGTGAGGATGCGCCTGTAACCGCTTTGCCTGCAGAAAAGGTAGCTTTTGACAGCTATGATATTGTGATTAACGCCACGCCGCTTGGCTTGCATGAAGATGATGCGTTGCCGCTGGAGATTGAACGGCTGGGCCCGGAATGTCTGGTCTGTGATATCATTATGATCCCAGAGCGAACCAATTTGATTGAGGCTGCCGAACAGTCTGGTCGGCCAGTTCATATTGGTCGTCACATGCTGGATTATCAGATTGATTTGATCGGCTCATTCATTGGGGCATATCAGAAAAACCCCTAAGTCTGCTTGATTTCATATTGAAAACTGACGGCTGGCAGATTAAATAGACCACAGAAGAACGGAATGAGGACGGCTGATGGCTGAAGAAACAAGCTGGACCGAAGAGCGTCTTGAAAAGCTGAAAACCTTGTGGGATTCAGGCTTGTCTATTTCGCAAATAGGTGAACAACTCGGAGTGACCCGAAACGCTGTTGCTGGTAAGGCGCACAGGTTGAAGCTGCCAAAACGCCAGTCGCCGATATCCAAAGGTGAACGCCAGCAAAAACAACAGGAAAAGCAGCGCGACCTGCCACTGCGTCTGGTTTTACGGGATATCAAATGGTCACGATCAAAATGTGTCTGGCCGTCCGGAGACCCGAAGACCGTTGAATTTGATTTCTGCGGCGCGCCGATTGTGCCGGGCAAGCCATATTGCTCTGAGCATTGTGAGATAGCCTATACGACGTCCAGAGATGGAAGCTAGACAGACACCGGTCCGCATTCACCGTCAAGATTATGCCCCGTTTCCCTGGTTAGTGCGTGAGACCCGCCTTGATGTCAGCATCAATGAGCCGGACACAACCGTTGCTGTAACCTTGAGGATTGAAGCAAACCCCGCTGCAGAGGCAACCGATACGCTGGTGCTGAATGGGCGGAGCTTATCTTTAGTATCTGTCGCGCTGGATGGTCAGATTCTGGCCGCAGATCAGTATCGTCTGGATGAGGATACGCTGCAGATCACCGGCCTGATTGACCAGCATGAAGTCACGGTCGTTTCTATCTGTGCACCCTACAGCAACACAGCACTTGAAGGGCTGTATTCATCCGGCGACATGCTGTGCACACAGTGCGAGCCTGAGGGGTTCCGGCGGATTTGCTATTATCCTGACCGGCCGGATGTGATGAGCATATTCACTGTCCGCATTGAAGCTGATGCCAAATATAAACAGTTGCTCAGCAATGGGAACAAGCTGGAAGAGGGGGCTGCTGGCATGGGCCGCCAGTTCAGCCTGTGGCATGACCCGCACCCGAAACCCAGCTATCTGTTTGCTCTTGTTGCCGGTGATTTAGCCTGTGTTGAGGACCAGTTCACAACAGCCTCAGGCCGCACGGTTACCTTGCAGATATGGGTTGAACATGGCAATCGACATCTGACTGACCACGCTATGGAAAGTTTGAAAAAATCTATGCGCTGGGATGAAGAGGTTTATGGCCTTGAATATGATCTGGGCCTGTTCCAGATCGTCGCGGTCAGCCATTTCAACATGGGCGCGATGGAAAATAAGGGCCTGAATATCTTTAACAGCAAATTCGTGCTGGCTGATCCGGCGACGGCAACAGATGATGATTTAGGCCGGGTTGAATCGATTATTGCACATGAATATTTCCATAATTGGTCAGGCAACCGGGTGACCTGCCAGGACTGGTTTCAGCTGACCTTGAAAGAGGGGCTGACCGTTTTCAGGGACCAATGTTTCAGTGCTGATATGCATAATGAAACAGTGAAACGGGCCGAAGATGTGGCGATGCTGCGCGCCATTCAGTTTCCTGAGGATGCCAGTCCGACTGCCCATCCTATCCGCCCTGAAACCTATTCTGAGATTAATAATTTCTATACCCCAACTGTTTATGAGAAGGGGGCAGAAGTTATTCGGATGCTGAGCGGGCTTTTAGGGGCTGAGGGCTATCGGCGTGGCGTGGATTTATATTTCCAGCGTCATGATGGTCAGGCGGTCACTTGTGATGATTTCCTGGCGGCTCTGGCTGAGGCCAATAATGTTGATTTATCTGCTTTTTCCAGCTGGTACAGCCAGGCAGGTACGCCTGAAGTCACTCTCACACGCACTACCCAAAATGCTGATGAGATTGAGCTCAGCCTGTCGCAGAGACTGGCCAAAACAGCTGCCGGGACAGCAACCTTTGCCCAGCCTATTCCTATCCGGCTGGGACTGGTTAGCGCACAAGGTGAGCCGCACAGTTTCCGCATTGACGGCGGCGCCGCAGCCGCAGAGCATACGGTACTCTTCTCAGCTCCGGAACAGACGGTTAAGCTGAAGCTCAGTGCACCTGCAACGCAGCCAGTGGTTCCCTCTGCTTTGCGCGGTTTTTCAGCACCGGTGCGGTTGAATGATGATTTGAGCATTGAGGAATTAGCGGTTCTTGCGGCTCATGATACAGATGGCTTTAACCGCTATGAGGCGTGCCAGCGTCTGGCCCATCTAGCCCTTGATAGCCGGCTGAGCAGAGGTGAAGCTGATGTGGCAATCGAAGAAGCGCTGGCTTCAGCCCTTTCTCAGACCTGTTCTGATACAGGTTTGCGTGGTGATTACAAGGCCTTATGTCTGTCGGTCCCGGGTCAGTCAGAAGTCGAGCATCGCACAAAGAGCGCTGATCCCGTAGCGATCTGGACTGCGCGGCAAGAGCTGCAAGGGGCTTTGGGCGCGCGTCTTGCAAATCTGATCAGCGCCTGTATGGATGATGAGGGGCTGTTTGATACATCAGCCGGGCGGGCATTACGCAACCGGTGTTTATATTTGGGCGTTGCCGCCGGAATGAATGAGGCGGTTAAGGCGGCTGCTGGACAAAGCTCTGATCTGAATATGACCTTATCTATGGGCGGGCTGGCCGCATTGAACGTGACCGAATACCCAGAACGACAAGCTTGCCTGCAGCGGTTTTATGAACGCTGGTCAATGTCATCTTTGGTGATGGAAAAATGGCTCAGTCTGGAAGCCTGTGCGCCTCATTCGGGCACAATCGCTCAACTGGAACGTCTGATGGGTGATGCGGTTTTTGATGCGGATAACCCGAACAAAATGCGGTCTGTTCTGGGCGCTTTTGCGAGCGCAAATCCGGTTCAGTTTCATAAAGCTGATGGCAGTGGTTATCGGTTTATTGCTGAACAGATTGCAGAGCTGGATAGCCGTAATCCTCAGATAGCTGCGCGTCTGGCGCTTGTGCTCACACGGTTCGGGCATATTGAACCGGCCAGAAAAGCAGAAATGGTGGCTGCTGTTCAGGGGCTTGCGCGTCAGCAGTTTTCTGCAAATCTTCAGGAAATTGTGGTCAAAGCGTTAGACACAATCAGCTAGCCGGCAAGTGGCTTAGCGCAGAAACGCCGGAATATGATCACAATCTTTAAAGCTGGTGCCTTTCCAGGCAGGCGGCCGCTTATCCCGATGTGCCTGCTGTTCAGGTTGGTCTTTGCGGGCATTATCATTATTCGCGTCTGCACCATCTGTTGCAGCAGACGATTTTTGCCGCTTGCGATTGCCACGTGTTGCAGGCTTTTCGCGTTTTGTTTCAGCAGATTTTTCTGTATCAGGCGTCTCAGACCCTGCGGTTACCGGAATTGGTTGGCCGGTGAGCTTTTCGATCGCCTGAACCGCCTTTTCATCATCATCGCCGGCGGCAAGAGTGAAAGCGCGGCCCTGTCGTCCTGCACGGCCGGTTCGGCCAATGCGATGCACATAATCTTCTGCATTTGACGGTACATCGAAATTAAATACATGGCTTACAGTTGGGATATCCAGGCCGCGGGCAGCCACATCAGACGCAATCAATAAGGGAACAGTTCCGGTTTTAAAGTCATCAAGGGCAGCCAGACGTGCGCTTTGAGTCATATCGCCATGTAAAGCAGCAGCATTAAAGCCATGCCGTTTCAGTGAAGACAGTAATGTTGAGATATCACGTTTTCGGTTGCAGAAAATGACCGCGTTCTGAATCTCCTCAGCGCGCAACAGCTCCCGCAAAGCGCCGCGTTTCTGTTTGCCTGTGGTCCGCAGCAGATGTTGTGTAATTGTATCTGCGGTTGTGGCAGGTTTGGCGACCTCAATCAGCTTTGGATTCATCACGAATTTGCGGCCGATTGTATGGATTTCCTCAGACAATGTCGCAGAGAAAAACAAGGTCTGACGCATTACTGGCAGATAGCTGACGATGCGTTCCACATCAGGGATAAAGCCCATATCCAGCATCCGGTCTGCTTCGTCAATGACCAGGATTTTCACATCCTGCAGCAGGACCTTGCCTCGTTCAAAATGATCCAGAAGCCTGCCTGGTGTAGCGATCAGAACATCAACACCTTTGCTAAGGGCCGCATCTTGATCTGAAAAACTGACCCCGCCAATCAACAGGGCCATGCTCATTTTGTGATTCACAGAGAATTTTTCAAAAGATTCCGCCACTTGGGCGGCAAGCTCTCGCGTTGGTGCCAAAATAAGAGAGCGGGGCATCCGTGCCTTCGCGCGTCCAGCAGCAAGTATATCGATCATTGGCAGGGTAAAAGAGGCGGTCTTACCTGTTCCGGTTTGAGCTGAGCCCAGAATATCCCGTCCCATCAGTACAGACGGGATGGATGCACTCTGAATCGGTGTGGGCTGCTCATAGCCAAGCAAAGTGACGGCGTTTACAAGCTCGTTGCTGAGCCCCAAATCAATAAAAGAGGAAGAGATAGCAAAAAACCCTTTTTTCCAACAGCTGTATCGGCTGTCGATGGCGTTTATATGTGAAGATGACACGCATCTCACTCAAGACAAAGATGCGGAGAGATTACACCCATTTTACCAGCGGGTCAAATTTCGTGTGATGCTGGCTTTGTCAGTTTCATTTGCTTATACTGCGCGGGCAGGCTTGTGTTTTGTCTATAAGGCTAAGTTATGTCCACAATTGTTTTTGTTCCTGGATTATTATGCACTTCTGTGTTGTTTGAGGCCCAGATATCTCATCTGGCCAAAACCAACTCTGTTGTCATTGCTGACACCACGGGCCTGGACAGTATCACAAAGATGGCAGAGCGCATTTTAGCGCAGACCGATGGCCCATTGATTTTGTTTGGTCTGTCAATGGGGGGGTATATTGCAATGGAAACCGCACGCCTTGACGCTGAGCGGGTGAGGGGGCTTGGCCTGTTCTCTACCAGCGCACAGGCAGATACACCAGATAAGATAAAGATGAGACAAGACTTGGTTCATCTGTCTTCCATTGGAAAATTCAAAGGCGTTACCCCGCGATTACTGCCTAAATTCTTGTCTCCGCAAGCATTGAAAAATGAAGTGCTGACTGACAGCGTGATGCAGATGGCTACAGAAATTGGCCAACATAATTTTGCCCTTCAGCAGCAAGCGATCATGCAGCGTCGGGACCATCGCCCTTATCTGCCTGACTTCAGGTGTCCTGCTGTTGTCCTGTGTGGCGCGCTGGATGCGCTGACCCCGCCAGACCTGTCAGAGGAGATGGCAGACCTGTTGCCTGATTGCATGCTCACAATCTTGCCAGGTATTGGTCACCTGTCGACGATGGAAGCCCCTGAGGCCTGTTTAGCAGCTATGAAAGCGCTGATTGATAGGGTTGAACAGGGCTGACTTCAGGGCTGTTTTCACTAATTAAACATCAAGCTCTTGGATTACTTCATAGGCATGTTCGCGGATATAGCCGAACCGCAGCTCAGGCTTTTTGCCCATCAATGTGGTGACCAGCTTGTCCACATTGCGGCGATCATCTGCGCCATCTTGGTCCCGTCTAGGCAGGCTGACTTGAAGCAGCCTGCGGGAAGCTGGGTTCATTGTGGTTTCTTTCAACTGAGCAGGAGGCATTTCGCCCAACCCTTTAAAGCGGCTGATATCAACCTTGGATCGTTGGTTGAACAGTGCTTGCAGAAGATGTTCACGATGTTGGTCATCAAGCGCATAGGCTGTGACCGCACCTTGCGTCATCCGATATAGGGGGGGCTGTGCCAGATATAAATGACCCTTTTCAATCAGCTCCGGCATTTCGCGATAAAAATAGGTCATCAATAATGCAGCGATATGAGCTCCGTCAACATCGGCATCTGTCATAATAATGATTTTGCCATACCGTAGGCCAGACAGCGAAAATTCCTTGCCGCCTTTAACGCCAAGCGCCAAGGCGAGGTCAGATAATTCCTGATTTTGCGATAGTTTATCAGCTGTCGCACTGGCCACATTCAGGATTTTGCCGCGCAGTGGCAATACAGCCTGGGTTTTGCGGTCTCGTGCTGATTTAGCAGACCCGCCTGCACTGTCACCTTCAACCAAGAATAATTCGGTAAGTTCGGTATTGGTTTCTGTGCAGTCAGACAATTTACCAGGCAGACGCAACTTACGGGTTGCAGATTTACGGGCAACATCCTTTTCTTTGCGTTTGCGTTTGCGGTCTTCCATCCGCTCAATTGCGCGATCCAACAGATCATTGGCCCGTGCCGGTTCAGCAGATAACCAAAGCTCAAAGCGGTCACGGACCGCGGCTTCGGTTTGTTTAGTGGCATCTGCTGTAACCAGCTTGTCTTTTGTCTGTCCTTGGAATTGCGGGTCTCGCAAAAATACAGATAACATTCCTGCGGTTTCCGCCAGTATATCTTCTGCAGTTAAATCTGCGGCTTTTTTCTGGCCGACCAAATCGCCATAGGTGCGCAGGCCTCGTGAAATCGCCTGTCTGAAGCCGGCTTCATGAGTGCCACCAAGAGGTGTTGGAACCGTGTTGCAATAGGATCGGAAAAACCCGTCTTCAGCAGGGGTCAGCCAAGTGATTGCCCATTCAAATTTCTGGCCATCAAGGTCAATCCGGTCAGCAAAGGGCTGGCTCAACAATAACGGCTTATCTTCAGTGGAGTGGTTCAGATAATCTGCCAGCCCGCCCGGAAAACAAAGCTGCTCCTGTTGCGGGACAGGATGAGATTCGGCAATCAGATGTGCTGCACATTGCCATCTGATTTCCACACCGGCAAACAGATAGGCCTTTGATAAGGCCATCCGATATAGCAATTCTGGCTTAAACCGGCAGTCTGCGCCAAAAATATCTTCGTCGGGTGAAAAGCGGATTAAGGTTCCGCGGCGGTTTGATGCTTTGCCAACAAGCTCAACAGGACCTGTGGGCTTGCCGCGGGAAAAAGACTGTTTATACAGCGTCTTTTCGCGGGCGACCTCTACCTCCAGATGGCTTGACAAGGCATTCACAACAGAGGCGCCAACGCCATGCAGCCCGCCTGAGGTTTGGTAAGCTTTTCCAGAAAATTTGCCGCCAGCATGAAGCGTGGTCAGAATCACTTCAAGAGCTGATTTATCTGGAAATTTCGGATGCGGATCAACCGGAATGCCGCGCCCGTTATCACGGATGCTGAGAGTGTTTTGATCTTCAACTGCAATTTCAATCCAGCTGGCGTGTCCGGCGACGGCCTCATCCATGGAATTATCCAGAATTTCAGCCGCCAAATGATGTAAGGCGCGCTCATCAGTACCCCCGATATACATACCCGGGCGATGCCGGACGGGTTCCAGACCCTCCAGAACTTCGATTTCACTGGCGTCATAACCAGATTTTGTGCTGCCATTGGTAAATAAATCAGACATGATGTACCTGCGCGTTTCACGACCTTCTGGCTTGGTTTTACAACATATAGGGGGGCAGGAAAAGAAAAGAAACAACATACTGAGGCTGAAACTTTACCGTTTTTTCATAAGTTTGTGCTAGTCTTAAGGAATGGTCCTGAAGGGACGTCTGTGGCAAATGCAAGGCGGGGATCAGAAATCAGAACAGAGGAGTGGAGAAATTCTTTGATGATACAAAGATGGAGTCTCCATATGTTTATATTTTGCTTTGGTTGCAAAACAGTCCCGCTCTATTGCCCGTGAAAAATGCTGTCGCCGTTTGATGCTTATCCTGCTCAGCTGTCTGGTGCTCGCCTTTGCGATCCTGCCTGATTATGTGATTGCAGAAACAGATAATGAAACAATGCAACAGGCTGCAACAGAGCCTGTGCGCACACAAGCCGATAAATTTAAATGGAAATTTATTATTTGTCTGCTTGTGCCGGTCGACGTCCTGCCGGCCAGCTCCGGCGATAGACGCCGAAAGGGTGGGGCAGGGCTGCTCAGCACGTTAGGGGGGCTGACAATAAACGGCCTCATGATCGCACATTAAAAAAGCCCCGAACCAAGCCAGGTCCGGGGCCTTTGATTTACCAGCCGAAAGGCTGACGAGGATTAGTAAGAATAGTACATCTGAAATTCAATCGGATGCGGCGCATGTTCAAGCGCAATAACCTCTTCCATTTTCAGCTCGATATAGGCATCGATCTGATCGTCTGTGAAGACGTTACCTTCGGTCAGGAAGGCCCGGTCTGCATTCAGGCTGTCCAGAGCTTCACGCAGAGAACCACAGACAGTTGGGATTTGCGTCAGTTCTTCGGCTGGCAAATCATACAGATCCTTATCCATCGCATCACCAGGGTGAATTTTATTGCGGATGCCGTCCAGACCAGCCATCAGCATTGCTGAGAAAGCCAGATAAGGGTTGGCTGTCGCATCTGGGAAGCGTACCTCAACACGTTTGCCATTCGGGCTGGCCACAAACGGAATCCGGCAAGATGCAGAGCGGTTACGTGCTGAGTAGGCCAGCAGAACCGGTGCCTCATACCCTGGGATCAAACGCTTATAGCTGTTTGTTGAGGGGTTTGTGAACGCGTTTAAAGCTTTTGCATGCTTGATGATACCGCCAATGTAATGCAGGGCCATTTCAGACAGGTCTGCATAGCCATTACCGGCAAATAAAGGCTTGCCCGCTGCCCAGAGTGACTGGTGCACATGCATGCCAGAGCCGTTGTCACCGGCAATTGGCTTTGGCAGGAAGGTCGCAGACAACCCGTAAGCATGGGCCACCTGATGCACAGAATATTTGTACAGCTGCATATTGTCGGCTGTTTCCAGCAATGTGCCGAACTTCATCCCCAGCTCATGCTGAGATGGTGCAACTTCATGGTGATGCTTTTCAACAGGCACGCCCATATCTGCCATAACAGACAGCATTTCAGAACGGATATCCTGGCCTGAATCAATCGGCGGAACCGGGAAGTAGCCGCCCTTGACGCCCGGACGATGACCCATATTTCCTTCTTCATAGTCGCGTGCGCTGTTATATGGACCTTCAACTGAATCAACCTGGAACATTGACCGGTTCATGGACACATCAACCTTAACATCTTCAAAGATGAAGAATTCAGCTTCAGGACCGAAAAAAGCGGTGTCAGCAATGCCGGCTGCCTGCATATGTGCCAGAGCGGCTTTTGCCGTTCCGCGCGGATCACGCTCATAAGCTTCGCCTGTAATCGGATCCAACACGTCGCAGAACAAGGCCAGCGTCGTTTGTGAAAAGAAGGGGTCAATGTAGGCCCGTGACAAATCTGGCATCAATGTCATGTCTGATTCATTGATGGCTTTCCAGCCAGCAATTGATGAGCCATCAAACATGAAGCCCTCTTCCAACGTTTCTTCATCAATAGTGTCGATATGCTGGGTGACATGCTGCATCTTACCGCGCGGGTCAGTAAAACGCAGGTCGACATAGGAGATGTCGTTTTCTTTAATCATTTCCATGACTGCTTTTGCATCAGACATTTTTTCTTCCTTTCACAGTTTCATCGCCGCTTTTTACAACAGAGCTTTGATGTGTCAATCAGCCACCTAAATAGGTTGCTCATATAATTTGGGGTTTACTCGTGCCCATTATCAGATAGCATTGCCACCTGTTTCACCGGTACGAATCCGGATTGCTTCATCGATTGTTGAGATGAAAATTTTGCCATCACCGATGCGACCGGTCTGCGCTGCAGCCTTTATTGCCTCAACCACATTCTCAGCCATGTCATCTTCAACAACAACTTCAATCTTTACTTTGGGCAGAAAATCAACAACATATTCTGCCCCACGATATAATTCAGTATGTCCTTTTTGGCGGCCAAAGCCTTTTGCTTCAAGGACGGTTATGCCTTGGATGCCAACCTCATGAAGAGCTTCTTTTACCTCATCAAGTTTAAACGGCTTGATGATTGCTTCAATTTTTTTCATGTCTCTCCGCCTCACATTAAATTTGTGGTCGCGCGACACGCTGGCCAGTCTCACAGGCCGGGCCGCACAACGTGTTCGTGACTGAGCACTTTAAAGCCCCGTTCATAAATTTGTGCAAGAGCCCGCTTCTGTATGGTTTCGCTCAGCGTAGAACTGCACATTTATTAGGCAGAGTCAGCCAGCATCTGATCAATACGCAAGACAGCTTCCTCGATCGCTTCATCTGAATTGGCGCAAGACAGCCGGACATAGCCTTCACCGAAGCCGCCAAATGATGTGCCAGCGATACAGGCAACGCCGTATTGTTCCAGCAGTTTTTCCTGAAATTCATGGGCTGTAAATGGTGTGTTCATTACATTGGCAAAAGCGTAAAAGGCCCCGCCCGGAGATTGGCACCTTATGCCTTCAGATTGGTTTAATAGCCTGGTGATCAAGGTCCCGCGCCGTTTAAAGGCGGTAAGCATGTCAGTCACACAAGACTGGTCTCCTTGCAGGGCGGCTATAGCTGCATGCTGGGTAGGTGCATTTACACAAGAATGAAAATTCACTGCCAGCCTGTCTGCATAGTCAATCAGCCGTGCTGGCCAAATGCCGTACCCGATACGCCAACCTGTCATGGCATAGGTTTTTGACCAGCCGTTCAGCACAATCAGCCGGTCTTTCAGGCTGGAATATGTGATTAATGACACAGGCTCACCTTCAAAAATCAACCGGTCATAAATTTCGTCTGAAAGCACAGTCACATGCGGAAAGGCATCCAGTCCTTTCACAAATTTATCCAATTCGCTGCGTGGGGTAACGCCACCTGTCGGATTGGCCGGGGAATTCACGATAACAAGGCTGGTTTTGTCCGTGATTTTGGACAAAACTTCCTCAGCATCAAAGGCAAATCCATTTTCTTCGATCAGGCCGTAAGAGACTGCTTTTGCCCCTGAATAATGGATGGCTGACTGATAGATAGGAAAGCCTGGGTCAGGGGTCAGGATTTCACGGCCTGCGCCGCCCAACAGCATCATAGCGGTAAATAAAATGGGCTTGCCGCCTGGGACAATTTGAATGTTGTTAACATCAGGCTGGACCCCGTATCGTGCAGTAACATCAGCGGCTACTGCCTCACGCAGAGCAGGCAGCCCTAATGATGGGGTGTAGCCATGCGCACCATCCTGCAAAGCGCGAATACCTGCTTGAACAATATGTTCAGGGGTTCTGAAGTCAGGTTGGCCGATACCAAGGTTAATAATATCGCGCCCTTCTGCAGCCAACGCACCTGCTCTGGCCAGCACTCCAAAGGCGGTTTCGGTTCCCAGCTTATCAGCGGATGGATTTAACATAGCTCGTCCTCATTCATCGATGCTCAATTTTTATTTGACCATATACATATTTTTCGCCTATTAAAGCCTTGATTTATGCAGATGTGCATTGTGGCGGGTGTAGCTCAGTTGGTTAGAGCGCCAGTTTGTGGTACTGGATGTCGCCGGTTCAAATCCGGTCACTCGCCCCACTTTCCCCGAATGACAGGACAGGTTTGGCCAAAACAGGCCTTCCAACCCGTTTTCACGCTTTATTGCTTGACCTTCAATTAGGTTTTCGAGTACCGATGCGCAGCACAGAGATTCGCGCGCGGGCGTGGCGAAATTGGTAGACGCGCCAGATTTAGGTTCTGGTATCTAACGATGTGGGGGTTCAAGTCCCTCCGCCCGCACCATCTCTAACGAAACTCAGCCGACACAGGTGCAGCTACTCACCTTTGGCAGGCACATTTAGCTATTTGACCGACAGCGATAGTCAACAGGACGAATTATGAACATCACAGAAACACTGAATGAGGGCCTTGCGCGGGAGTTTGAAATCACGCTGACCGCAGCAGAAATGGAAGAAAAAGTCTCAGCACGGCTTGCAGAAGTTGCTACTACAGCCAACATGCCAGGATTTCGGCCCGGGAAAGTGCCGCTGTCAGTCGTCAAGGCACGTTTTGGTGACCAGGTGAAGGGGGAAGTGATCCGCACTGCACTGGATGATGCGGCCAAACAAGCGATTGAAGAACAGAAATTGCAATTAGCCAGCCAGCCAAAAATGGACATTACCAGTTTTGAAGATGGAAAGGATTTGGTGGCTAAGCTTTCAGCTGAAATCATGCCGGAAATCCAAGTACCTGATCTGGCCGCTCTGGCTGTTGACCGCCCTGTATTGCCCGAAGATGAAGCAGGCATTGATGAAACGCTTCAGCGGCTGGCTGATGAGAACCGGCCCACAACAAAGGTTGAAAAGAAGCGCAAAGCCAAGCTGGGCGATGTTGTGCTTATTGATTTCACGGGCCGGATTGACGGTGAAGCGTTCGAAGGTGGCGCAGCACAAGACCATATGCTGGAGCTGGGCTCAAACAGCTTTATCCCCGGCTTTGAAGATGGGCTGGTTGGCGCGGAAGCCGGCCAGACTGTTGATGTGAAAGTCACCTTCCCAGAGGAATATCAGGCAGCCCACCTTGCAGGTAAAGAGGCTGTGTTCGAATGTCCAGTCAAAGAAATTCATGAGAAGGGTGAAGCCAAGATTGATAATGAGCTGGCCAGCAAGCTTGGCTTTGACAATCTGGCTGCTTTGCGCGAAGCGGTTGTCGGACAGCTGGCTTCCCAGCATGCCACAGCTTTGCGTGCTGCTGTGAAGACGAATGTTTTTGATTTATTGGCTGAACAGCTTGATTTCGACGTTCCGCCAAGCCTGCTGCAGTCAGAATATGATGTGGTGGCTAAATCTCTTGGTGGTGGGCAAAACCATGACCACGATCATGACCATGACCATGATCATGATCACGATCATAGCCATGCAGCTGATGAAGGTCTGGATGAAGCGCAGAAAGAAGAAGCACAGGCAGTTGCCTTGCGCCGTGTTCGCCTCGGGCTGATGCTGACAGAAATTGGTCAGAAAAATAATATCCAGGTCACAGAAGAAGACACACGCCGTGCGATGATCGAGCAGGCCAGACGTTTCCCTGGCCAGGAACAGCAGGTCATCGAATATTATTCCCAGAACCAAGATGCCCTGCAACAGCTGGCTGGTCCAATGTTTGAAGAGCTGGTGATGGATTATATTCTGGAAATGGCCAAGGTGACAGATGTCGAAATTACAGCCGAAGAGCTGTATGCTGAGCCTGACCAGTCTGCTGCTGGAAAAGTGCCCGCAAAAAAGGCAAAGACAGCAAGCAAAAAGTCTGCAGCCAAAAAAGCGCCAGCCAAAAAAGCGGCCAGCAAAAAGGCAGCATCTGAAAAAGCACCTGCTAAAAAGGCTGCAGCAAAGAAGACAGCTGCAAAGAAGAAAAGCTCTTAACAGCTTGCTTGCTGGCAAGGCGGCCTGAAAAGTAAGTAAATTTTTAAAAACTGCCATCCTCGGGGTTGGCAGTTTTTATGTTCATGCCTACATCTAACAACAGAGTGTTGAAACCGAAATTTAATCATGATAGCCCTCAGACCAATACAGCCGGGGCAGCTTGAGTAAAGCGGTTAACTCTGTCAGGCTAATGATACCGGACAGGCACAAGCTGGACGGCCTTTTTTTGGAGACATGATGATGGACATCTATAAGACTGTATCGCCGCCAATGGATATGAACCTCGTGCCCATGGTAATTGAACAAACTGGTCGCGGCGAGCGTTCGTTTGACATCTTTTCTCGTTTGCTGAAAGAGCGGATCATTTTCCTGAATGGGCCGGTTGAAGATGTTATGGCGTCTTTGGTATGTGCTCAACTTTTATTCCTAGAGGCTGAAAATCCGAGTAAAGATATCTTTATGTATATCAACTCACCAGGTGGTGTGGTGACCAGCGGTTTGGCCATTTACGATACAATGCAATATATCAAGCCTGACGTAGCGACAGTCTGTATGGGGCAGGCGGCATCTATGGGCTCATTGCTGCTTACCGCCGGTGCAGCTGGTAAACGCTACAGCTTGCCGCATGCTCGCATTATGACACATCAGCCGTCTGGTGGGTTCCAGGGTCAGGCAACAGATATTGAAATTCACGCGAAGGAAATCATCAACCTGCGCGGCCGCCTGAATAAGATTTATGAAACCCATTCTGGAAAGACGGTCAAGCAAATCGAAAAAATAATGGATCGGGACACCTTTATGTCACCTTATGAGGCCAAGGAGATGGGGCTGATTGATGAGGTGGTGAGCAAACGTCCGGAGACAGGTGATGAGTCTGATTCATAAGGTGTCTCTTAATAAAGCCTGAAGAACAGACAATTTTAGTTGAGAAAAGTTAAGTGTCGCGCCTAGTATAAAGACAGGCACCTATATGATGAGCCAGACTGACGGGTTTGGAATGCCCGCCGAAGTGCAGGAGAGAGACGATGGCAAAGACAGAAGATGACAACAAATCTACGCTTTTCTGCTCTTTCTGCGGAAAAAGTCAGCATGAGGTAAAGAAGCTCATTGCCGGGCCGACAGTTTTTATCTGCGATGAATGTGTCGAATTATGTATGGACATCATCCGCGAAGAACATAAAGGCGCAGTGAATAAACATCATGAAGGTGTTCCGTCACCAAGCGACATCAACAAAGTGTTAGATGATTATGTGATTGGCCAGACTAAGGCAAAACGTATCCTGTCTGTTGCAGTGCACAATCATTACAAGCGGCTGGCTAATGAGGGCAAGACTGGCGATCTCGAAATCCAGAAATCAAATATTTTGCTGGTTGGGCCGACTGGATGCGGTAAAACGCTTCTGGCACAATCACTGGCTCGGATGCTGGATGTGCCCTTTACCATGGCGGACGCCACAACCCTGACCGAGGCCGGCTATGTTGGTGAAGATGTTGAAAATATCATTTTAAAGCTGCTGCAGGCGTCTGATTATAACGTGGAGAAAGCCCAGCGCGGCATTGTCTATATTGACGAGGTCGATAAAATTTCCCGCAAATCTGACAACCCATCTATTACCCGTGATGTGTCTGGCGAAGGGGTGCAGCAGGCGTTGTTGAAAATCATGGAGGGCACAGTTGCCTCTGTGCCGCCGCAAGGCGGGCGCAAGCATCCTCAGCAGGAATTTCTTCAAGTTGACACAACCAACATCCTGTTTATCTGTGGCGGAGCATTTGCCGGGCTTGATAAGCTGATTTCCAGCCGAAATAGTGGGGCAGGGATTGGGTTTGGCGCAGATGTGCGTGATCCTGAAGACAGAAATCTCAGCCAAATTTTGGTCGATCTTGAACCGGAAGACCTGATTAAATTTGGTCTGATACCGGAATTTATTGGTCGTCTGCCTGTGATCGCGACTCTTGAGGATTTAGATGAAGATGCATTGGTCCGGATCCTGACTGAGCC
This sequence comes from SAR116 cluster alpha proteobacterium HIMB100, assembly GCA_000238815.2. Classification (NCBI taxonomy): domain Bacteria; kingdom Pseudomonadati; phylum Pseudomonadota; class Alphaproteobacteria; order Puniceispirillales (SeqCode); species SAR116 cluster alpha proteobacterium HIMB100. Next base: position 78,434 of record AFXB01000001.1, read on the forward strand.
GAAAAATGCGCTGACAAAACAATATAAAGCGCTGTTTGACATGGATGGGGTGAATCTTGATTTCAGAGATGATGCGCTCAAAGCGATTGCGCGCAAAGCGATTGAACGCAAAACCGGGGCACGTGGGTTGCGCTCTATCCTTGAAATGATCCTGATGGATCCGATGTTTGAAATCCCAACCGCTTCAAATATCCAGGACGTTGTGATCAATGAAGATGTGGTGAAAGGAACCACGCCTCCGTTGATGGTGCACACGCCGAATGCAAAAGAAGCGAAGCCATCAGCGACGTAACCAGTTAATCCACATTGTGACGCGCTGATGCGGCCTGAGCATTTGCGTGAAATTTGTCTGAACGATACGACAATAATGTCGATCATCACTTGATGTTGTTCAGGCACAGGCATGGTTCTTGCACAATGTGGTATGAATGCGAACAGCTCTTGAATTAGACGGTGATCAACCACACATCTAGCAGGAGACAGACGCGAGTAACGTTGCAGCTTCTAGCCTGTGCCTTGCTTGCATCAGTGAACCAGTAGGAAAGACAGTCATGACCGAATTCTCATCTTCATTTCAGCTTCCTGTATTGCCTTTACGCGATATTGTCGTCTTCCCGCATATGATCGTGCCGCTGTTTGTCGGCCGCGAGAAGTCTGTAAACGCACTGGAAGAGGTGATGAATGAGAATAAGCAGATCTTGTTGCTTACACAGACTGATGCGGCAATTGAAGACCCCGAACAGGCTGATATGTACAAAATGGGTACAGTGGGCAATATTCTGCAGCTGTTGAAATTGCCTGACGGCACAGTCAAAGTTCTGGTAGAGGGGATCGCCAGAGCTCAGGTCGAAAATCTGGTTGATTTCGGTGATTTCATGACCGGTGAAGCAGTGGAATGTGCTGATCCTGATATTGCTGACCCAGAAGTGATTGCGCTGGGCCGCGCGACCATCCAGCAATTTGAACATTATATTAAGTTGAATAAGAAAATTGCCTCAGAGGTGATGGTCTCTATTAATCAAATTGAAGAGACAGGCAAAATTGCCGACACTATTGCCTCGCATCTGGCTGTGAAGATACCGGAAAAACAAAAGCTGCTTGAAACAACAGACGTAACAGAACGCCTTGAGCTGATTTACAGCATGATGGAAGGCGAGATTGGGGTTCTTCAGGTGGAAAAGAGAATTCGCAATCGTGTTAAACGCCAGATGGAAAAAACACAGCGCGAATATTATCTGAATGAACAGATGAAAGCGATTCAGCGTGAATTGGGTGAGGGTGAAGATGGCAAGAACGAGCTGGATGAGCTTGGCGAACAGATCGCTGCTGCCGGATTGCCGAAAGAAGCACTTGAAAAGGCAGAAGTTGAGCTGAAAAAGCTGCGCAGCATGGGCCCCATGAGCGCAGAAGCTACGGTGGTGCGTAACTATCTGGACTGGATGACGTCAGTGCCGTGGAAAAAGGCCAGCCGGGTTAATAAAGATATCAAGAAAGCCCGCGAAATTCTGGATGCCGACCATTTTGGTTTGGATAAGGTGAAAGACCGAATTGTTGAGTTTCTGGCAGTCCAAAAGCGGACGAAAAAAATTAAAGGGCCTATTTTGTGCCTTGTTGGCCCTCCTGGTGTCGGGAAGACATCCTTGGGTAAATCCATTGCCAAGGCGTCTGGCCGTGAATATGTGCGGATGGCGCTAGGCGGGGTGCGCGACGAAGCTGAGATCAGAGGGCATCGCCGGACATATATTGGGTCAATGCCAGGCAAAATCATCCAGGGCATGAAAAAGGCTGGCAAGAAAAACCCTCTGTTTTTGTTAGATGAAATTGACAAAATGGGGTCAGATTGGCGCGGTGATCCAAGCTCTGCATTGCTGGAAGTTCTTGACCCGGCGCAGAACAGCACCTTCCAGGATCATTATCTGGAAGTTGACTTCGATTTATCAAACGTCATGTTTATCACGACGGCGAACAGCCTGAACATGCCACAGCCTTTGATGGACAGAATGGAAATCATCCGTTTGTCTGGTTATACTGAAGACGAGAAAAAGGCGATTGCGTTCCAACATCTCATTCCGCGACAGATAACAGAACATGGACTGAAATCTGCTGAGCTCGAAATCACAGAACAGGCCGTTATCGATATCATCAGATATTTTACACGTGAAGCAGGTGTGCGTTCACTTGAGCGCGAAATTGCCAAAATTGCCCGTAAAGCAATCACAAAAATCGTCAGTGATGATGTTACCGCATTGACCGTAGACAGTGATGATTTGGCAGATTTCTTGGGCGTAAAGAAGTTCCGCTATGGCGAAATCGACGCTGAAGACCAGGTTGGTGTGGTCACAGGATTGGCCTGGACGGAAGTTGGTGGTGAGTTGCTGCAGGTCGAAGCGGTGAAAGTGCCGGGCAAGGGCAAGGTGTCAGCCACAGGTAAGCTGGGTGACGTGATGAAAGAATCCATTCAAGCTGCAGAATTTTTCATCAAATCCCGGGCCCAGGCTTATGGCATCGACCTGGTGAAAGCAGAAAAAACCGACATCCATGTCCACGTCCCCGAAGGAGCCACACCAAAAGACGGGCCATCTGCAGGTGTGGCCATGGTCACTTCAATTGTGTCTGCACAGACAGGTATCGCCGTTCGTAAAGATGTGGCGATGACAGGTGAAATTACGTTGCGGGGCCGGGTTCTTGCCATCGGCGGTCTGAAAGAAAAATTATTGGCTGCCTTGCGAGGGGGCATCAAAACAGTGTTGATCCCTAAAGAAAATGAAAAGGACCTCGCAGATGTACCTGACAATGTGAAAGAATCATTGGATATCATTCCAATTTCTCTTGTCGATGAGGCATTAAGTGTGGCGTTAACAACATCATTTGATGCATCAGAAGAGGGCGAACAGGTATTGTCCAATCCGCCACTTGGGGCAGATCAGCCAGCACAGGAAGACGTCATCGCACACTGAGATTAAGATCTGTATAGATTTCCTAATTTTTCGCAGTTTTTCTGAGTTTTTGGTTGACCCAAGCAAGGGCGACAGATTAACATCTGACACGGCTGAACGTTCGGCTTTAGTACACTATCCATAAAAAAGGGGGGCTTCCCATGAACAAGAATGATTTGGTATCAGCGGTCGCAGAACACGCCGGTTTGTCAAAGGCGGATGCAGGTCGCGCTGTTGATGCAGTGTTCGCATCTATCGAAGGAGCTTTAACATCTGGTGATGAAGTTCGCATCGTTGGCTTTGGTTCGTTTTCTGTTGCACATCGTGCCGCAAGCACCGGCCGCAACCCGCGTACAGGCGAAACAATTCAGATTGCCGCCTCTAAGCAGCCTAAATTTAAGGCTGGCGCACCGCTGAAAGCCGCTGTAAACGGCTAAAATATTTTGACAAGACCGCTGACACATGACATATCGTGTGTCAGTGTTTCTTGTACGCCCCTCACGGGTAAAGGGTGGTTAGCTCAGCTGGGAGAGCAACTCGTTTACACCGAGTAGGTCGGGGGTTCGAGCCCCTCACCACCCACCATGAGAAAGCGCGTATAAAAAACAAAACATCAAGACCTTGCGGCAGTCGTCGTTCAGGTTCTTTTTTTTTCTTTTGATTTTCAGCAATGATTTGATGCGCGACAGTTTGTCAGATTTGTCTGAAGATGAAATTTGTGTCATTCTTTAACCAGTAAATGAAAAGTCCGTCAGTCGTCAGTGCTTGATTTCCTCCCCTCACCGCGCTGCGTTACTGAAAACAGGCGACTGCCTTGCTGGTGGGGCAACCCAGCACTTCTTTTTTTCCACATTGTTGTTCTGGTGTATCTTCCTGTGCAAGGTTTGCGTCTATTTATGGCAGCAGATTTTCTGTTGTCTGTTGTTTTGCTGTGGGGCAGGATAAGGGCTGGTTGTTATGAACAGGAAAAAAAGGGGGGGTGAAGTGGCTACATATTCTGGGTCTTGTCACTGCGGGGCTGTAAATTTTGAAGTGAATGCTGAGCTGACCAAAGGCGTGGTGTGTGACTGTACTATTTGCAAACGCAAAGGCGCGGTGATGGTGCTTATCGATAAAGAACAGCTTACCATTACATCAGGTACAGAACAGTTAAGCAGCTATCAGTTCAATACAAATATCGCCAACCATTTTTTCTGCAGAACCTGTGGCATTTACACACATCACAAACGGCGCAGAGATGATGGATTTGGCGTGAATACGGGTTGTCTGGACAATTTTTCCGTCACTGACTTTGATGAGGTGATCAAATTTAAGGGTAGTGAGTTAAGTGTCGTAGAGGATTAATGCGCGAATTGTGAACATTGGCAGGGAGGCGCTTTTCATTTATGTATGTCATTATTTTTGAAGTCTATCCACATGCCAGCCAGAAAGACCGGTATTTTGAATTAGCCGCACAGCTGCGCGAGAGTTTGGTCAAACAGCCCGGATTTATTCAGGTAGAGCGTTTCCAAAGCCTGATAAATGAAGGTAAAATTCTGAGCTTATCGTCTTGGGAATCCGAAGAAGCGATTGCAGGCTGGCGTGCTCACGCTGAACATATGGTGGTGCAAAAAGAAGGCAAGGACCGCATCTTTGATTCTTACCGTCTGCGGGTAGCTCAGGTGATCCGTGATTATGATTTTTCCAGCGCAGCTGAGACCAGCTGAACGCTGGTCTGGTTAACAGGCTATTTTTTCATTGTCACGCGAATATTTTTGAAGTTCGCCGGCGGTTCTATAAGGCGTGTTTTATAAACCATCTGTTGTTGCGGCAGGATAACTGTGCCGGAAACCACCATCGGCCATTTCATCAGCTGCTTATTTGTCTCGTCAACCAGCTCGATTTCAAACACTTCTGGACGACCAGCAGCACCACCAATGTTGGCAACCGTTATAGCAATGTCTAAAACAGGGCCAAGATCACTTTCAATGACATCATAATTCGCAGCCTGCATGGAAAATTTAGGAGGCAGCGCAGACACGCCTTGGCCAATACCATCAACAAGCCCTGCAGCCATATTTGCCGGCTCTGGAGTTGGTTCAACAGCGGGAAGGGGTGACGAAAAAGGTTCTGGTGTATCTGTAACAGCTCCGGCATCCGCCGCGGCGTCCTGTCCAGGGATCAGTTTGCTTTCGGCAGTGATTAAAGCTTGTTGGTTGCGGCTGTCAATATACCCTGTTGCGATTTGTGCGATGATGAAGCTGGTCGCGCCGATCAGTAACAAGATGAACAGATATTTCAGCAGACGAATAGCGCTCCATCTTCTGGGTGCAGACCGTTTCTTGGATTTGGTTTTTTGGGCAGTCCGCTGCGCTTGGCTGCGGCCTTGATCGAGGCTATCTGACACATCCTGCATTTTTCTTTGTAAACGCTGAATGGCCTGCTCAATATCCTGGTCAACTGGCTGAGATGCAATCATCTTTGTGATCCTCGTTCGCTACGCTCCAAAAGGCTGAACAGAAATTGCAATTATCAGGCCAATGTTGGGATTAGGCGACAATGGCCTATCGCACATTTGATTAATTTAAGTTAATTCTAACGAAATAGGAAGTTCGGCATAATTTCTGCAGTGTTTCAGCAACACGACGTCATGTGTTTTTCTAAGAATTACTCAAAACGGGTCGTTTTTCTACGGTCAGACTAAATTTTACAGGTTCAAATGAAACAAGCGTTTGTCACGATCAGTCGGATTTTGATGTGCGTCCTCTGCGGTGGGTTCATGGGGGCATCTGTGTATGCCCAAACAAATAATGCCGCAGACGGTTGTCCTGAGCCACCATCAGTGATCCACCTTCATTATCAGTTTGACTGGCAGCCTTTGGACCAAAAACGTCTGATGGGCGAGTTTAAACTGAAATGCGGATTGCCCAGTGACGTTGACTGGCTGGTTGGAATGACAGCAGCTGCCTTGAACAAACAAAATGTTCAGGTTATTGGCAGCCAGCTGTCAATGAAGGATGATTATGGACAGGTCAGCATCCGGCTTCAGACCGATAAGGATGACGGACAGCCCCGTTCAGTGCTTTTCCCAGTAAAATATTTGGAAAAAGATAATAAGATTTTCAGCTACTCTGAGGTCACAGGTGTGCTGCGCGAGGAACAAACACTTGTCCTTCGGTATGTTGTCGATGATGGCCGTGTTCGTGATCCAAATAGTGAAATCATGGTTCAGTGGTTGCGAAATGACAAGATTGTGCCAGGGGCAACCAAAAGCAGATATAAGCTGACGGCTGCAGATGTCGGAACACAAATCGCGGTGCGCCTGACTATGCTGGACAGCCGTGGCGAGGTGCAGGCTGAAAACGTGGTTCGCAAAGACGGGTTGATTGCTATGGTTGTCAGTCCCCCCGAAATTCGAAATTTACAGATTGTCGGTGACGCTGTTGTCGGCAAATTGCTGAGCTTGTCTTATGATTATTCAGACAGAAATCCAACCGATGCAGAAGAAAACAGCAAGATTATCTGGCTGCGGGATGGGTATGTCATAAAAGGGGGCAGCGGGCCCAGCTATCAGATTGTTCCACAAGATGTTGGTAAACGCTTGTCAGTACAGATTACGCCGCGAAATGTCAGGGGCGAGACGGGCAAAACATCGCTGGCCAGCATGCAACGTGCTGTGGAAGATGAATTAATTACGCTTCGTCCTGACATTCTGGCAGGTGTCGAGGCCACGGAAAATGCTGAACAGCCCTTCGAAGCCTTAGCACCTGAATTGACCCCCCTGGACGATACTGCGCAAGACGATATTCAGCTTGTTTCTGACGATGACAGGGCGCGTGAAGGTGCCTCTATCAACTTGACGCGGGGGCTTCAGCTTTCAGATTTATCACCGCGACAATTCACAGGTCTGGATCTGGATAAAAATGACCTTTTGCCACAGCATGTTGTTGACGATATTGAAGCAAAGATGATTGGCCAAGAAATATCTCTTGGCTCTATCAAAGCAGTGATTGAGGCTGTAAATGAAGCCTTCAGGGAGGAAGAATTTGAGCTTTCACGAGCCTTATTGCCAGAGCAGATCATTGCTGACGGCCGGTTAAAATTACAGCTGGTACAGACCACAATCGGGCAAATAAAAATCGAAGATCGGGACAGGATGACCGAATCTTTTGTTTATAATCACCTTGGCCTGAATGAGGGGGATTATATTTCACTTGCCCAGCTTGAACGGTCAATCCGTCTTTTTAATGCGGGTAACAAAAGTAAACTCACAACTGAATTAGCTCCAGGTGAGAATTTTGGCGAGACAGATATTTTTGTTCAGGTGAACGAGCCAGATGCCATCGAATTGCCGAGCTTTTCGGTAGATAATTATGCGAATGAAGTCTCAGATTGGCGGAATAATTCAGCTACTGTGTTATTTAATAATCTTCTTGGTAAAGACGATGAAACTACGGTGACCTATTCAGATTCAGGGGGGTCTAACAGCTATTCAGTGTTGTTATCGATGCCGCTCAGCTATAAGGGCACTAATTTTTCTGCCAGCTATGCGGGGTCTGAGACAAAGACAGTATCGGGCAACCCGGATACGGTGGGGTATCGAGGAACATCAAATTCTTTCTCGTTGGCTTTGTCACACCCCATCATTTTTGAAGATCAGTATTCTGTCTATTTGTCGGGTTCATATGGTCAGTCTTTTAATGATTTAACGCAGCCCATTTCTGGCGATTTGCTCAGCGAAAGCCGTGGACGCAAGCTGACCTTATCTATGCCCTTCAGCTATTCGAACGGGCTGACGACTGTGTCTGTGGCACCGAACTGGCATATTATTAATACAGTTACGGCGATCCCGCCTCTTGAAGTCTGGGTTCAAAAATTTGATGGAGATGTCTCTGTCTCACAATATTTGAACGAACGGTGGACAGCGAATCTGCGGGGTAAATTTCTTTATACACGCTCGCGGCATATGCTGAATATGCCTGGTGAAATACTGTCTGTTGGCGGGCCATCATCGGTACGTGCCTATCAGCCATCCGAATCATCAGGCTATCAGGGCTATTTTGTGTCCGGTGAATTCCGAACAGACCTGGCGAACTGGGAAACAATCGAATTACCGGATTACGCACCGAACATTCAACCATACATATTTGTCGATCACATGCTGGCGCATAGCCAATATAAGAAAAGCACGCGTGCAGATTATTGGTCAGGCTATGGTGCAGGGGTTTCAATCCCCTCAATCTTTGATGTTTTTTCCTTTGATGCCTACTGGTCAGAGCCGCTTGATGGCGCGGTTCATGAAGCGGAAAAAGAAGCCTATGATGACCAGTTGATTCAATTTTCTTTAAATGCGCGTATTCCACTGCAGTCAGAGGATGAGTAATGGCGGCGGCATCGAAGGAATATTGGGATTCTGGCATAAAGTTATAGTAATTTTGCCGTTCTAGGAGGATGAAGAATGAACGAGGGTGAACAAATGTTTGGAGCGAAGAAAAACCTGTCAACGATTTTGCTGACAGCTTGGTTTGTCGTGTCTCTTCTGGCGTTTTTGTTAATCGGCTGGAATTTTCTGCAAGCATCAGTTTATGAATCTGGCTTGAGAAGCGGGGCGTCAAATGCATCTGCCCAGATTTATACCGATATTATCAACAAGGCTGCGAATGATGAATGTAACACAGTATTTGTGCAGTTCGATGGACGCCGTGTTGATTTGATTAATGTGGTCTGTCTGCAGCGATTGCAGCAACAGTTGCAGCAGCAAAATGCGCCGCAGACTGCCCCGACTGAGAACCAAGGTTAATGCAGGGGTGGAAGTGAAGTTAAGCTGATGCGAAGCTGGCGGAAACATCTTTATTTTCGTTGGATGGCCTTCTTTCTGGGGGCCGTCCAATTGCTGTTTCCGCCAATGGCATTGGCTGCGGGGAGCCCACAGATAGTTACTGACGGGCGTACCCAGACCAGCTTAAGTGTGAACGGATCTGTCACAGATGTTCGCACCTCTACTGTTTCTGGCAATACCGGCTTGAATTCGTTCCGCATTTTTAATGTGTTCCGGGATAATACGGTTAATCTGCATTTGCCTGACCAAACAGATAATCTGGTCAATATGGTAACCGAACAGCAGACCGTCATTGATGGATTTCTGAACGCATACAAGGACGGCCAGATTGGTGGTAACGTCTATTTCCTGAACCCTTATGGTGTGCTGGTTGGCGAGTCAGGCGTCATTAACACTGGCAGTATGCGGTTTATGACACCGTCTCATGATTTCATGAACGCGATGTTTGGGGCAGGGAACGTTATTTCTGCTCCACAATTGCAAACTGTTCTGGATAATGGCGCGCCGCTCTCCAGAACAGGTGTTATTGATATCCGTGGCCAGGTGAACGCGGTTGACCAGATAAGCGTGGCTTCGGGACAGCTGGATATTACAGGGCAGCTTACAGCAGGCGAACAAGCTCGTGTAAATATCGGTTCTGTTGTGAATATGAATACCGTTCCTGCAGGTGCAACAGGCAGCGTTATCGATATGCAGGCGGTAGCGCCCAATATCAGCCTATACGCGGTTACAGACATTAATCTGTCCGGCCTTGTCCAGGCGGATGGGGCAGACCAGAAAGATGCAGGGGTAATTGCCATTCTGGCTGGTGAGAATATTTCTGTTGGGTCGGGGGCTGTTATTTCTGCAGATGGCCAAGGCCAGAACAGCTCAGGTGGTGATATCCGGGTAATGGCCGAAAACAGAAGCGATCTGGCGGCTGGTTCACGTTTGTCGGCTGATGGCGGCACATCGGGAGATGGCGGGTTTGTCGAATTTTCTGCACGTAATGTAGTGGCCTTATCTGGCGGGTCTTTGTCAGCATCAGCGCAAAACGGCCAGCAAGGTACGGTGTTGATCGACCCAGCGGCGTTGGAAATCAACGCCGATATGCTTCGTAATACCGGTGTAACAAATGGTGGGACCAGTTCATCAGACAATGGCAGTTCAATTACCTGGAATGCGGGCAGCCTTATCCTGCAAGCAGATGACAATATTACGGTGGCGCAAAATGTCACAATTTCGTCTCGCCAGGTATCAAATTCTGCCAATGCTTCTGCGCATCGCACAGGGTCTTCGGTGGGTGATTCAGGTGACATCACGCTAGAGTCGCAGAAAATCATTGTCCGTGAAGGGGCCATGATTACAGCGGAAGGCGACAGCGGCTTTGCCGGGGGTGATGTTACGCTGGATGCTGATTCAAAGACGCTGGCTCAGATCATTATTGATAATGCGACGATAAAAGGCGCATCAATTGCGCTTGAGGCTGATTCCAATCACGCCACGATCTCGGTTTATGAAAATCCATTGGGGACGGCCGAGACCGATATTCAGATCGTCGATGGAGCCGTTCTGCTTGCAGATGACAACATTTCTATCGAAACAACGGCGCTTCAAGACAGGCCAGGCTATTCAGGAGGCATTTTGGTCGCCTTTGACGCCCGGAAAGCCATCAGCAGCATTGATATCGACAATTCATCGCTGACAGCCGGTCAGGATATTTCCATTGAAGGTAAGACAGAAATCAACACTGACCTGTCAAAACAAGGCTTTGCTGCTTTAGCAGCATTGTCTCCTTTGGATGTTGGGGTGGCCGTCACTACATCAAAATCTGATGTGACGATTGGCGGGACAAGTTCATTGACGTCATCCTCAGGCGATGTGTCTGTCACATCCGAAGCGGTGACCAAGTCGACTGTTTATTCCGAATCAACCTCGCTGGCGGTAGGCTTGTCCGCTGGGGTCTCTGTGATCGATAACCAAGCCAATCTGAACATTCGCGACAATGCTCAAATAACAGCTGATAATGTTGACCTGACCTCACGAACTGCATCGCAAATCACAACTGTTGCCGACGCTACCGCCGCGCCAGTTGCCGGTCTGTCTGGAACCATGTCGGTTGCGGTCAGCGTCATTAATGATAATACAACAACCCGCCTGTCTGACAGCAGCGCTGTTACCGCAGCCAGCGATCTTGATATTGTTGCGGAATCAGAGGTGGCTGCATTAACTGCTGCCCGCGCCGCACCTGATGATAATTTTACTGCCACAGTGCAGGATAAATTTGATCGCGGCATTGATAATACCTCACAGCTGGATGTGGAAATCTTAGGGTTCAATGTTGGTGATTTTTTGAAGTCTACAGTAGCTGAAGTTCTGACCTTAATTACAGATTCGCTGACGTCTGATGATGAGGAAGAAGAAAATAAATTCCAGCTTGGTGGGGCTCTTGTCTTCTCGGACGTCAAGAACAATACCATTGCTGAGGTAACTGTAGATAATGCAAGCACCGCAACATCTGCACCAACGCTGACCGCCGGGCAGGGCATTGATCTGGCGGCGCGCGGGATCACTCAAGCCCAGAGTTTTGCCTCTGGTCGCACAGATAACCCGACTTATGGCGGTCAGGCCGGGATAGGTATTCAGTTTGTTGAAAACCGGCTGATCGCTCAAATCGAAGGTGCAGATGCGGCGAATGCAACGATTGACGCTGATGATTTGTCAGTCGAGGCAGCAACCACTTCTTATTCCGGTGATTATGACAATCAGAGCAGATTTGGTGTCTTTGCCTCATCAGGTGTCGGCGGCGGCGGTGATGATGACGGGGGAGTCGGTATCGCCGGGGCAATCGCTCTGGGTATAAATGAAGTCAACGAAACCTTGGCCATAGTCGGTGATAATACCAGCCTTGATTTGTCTGGTGATTTGACGATCACAGCGGTGAATGACACGGAAGTAAAAGTTGTTGCTGATGGGTCATCAGAAGCGCATTCGGCAGCAGATGAGCTGTTTGCCGTGATGATGGATGATAACAGCACATCCGATACAGAAGATCCTGAAGTGTCCGGCGGTACGTTGGGTATCGGCGCATCTGTTGCGGTGGCCACGAATAAGAACGTAACCCGTGCCAAACTGGCGTCAGGGGCCGGATTTGTTGGGGTAAATAATCCGGACAATATCACTGTCAGTGCGGATCAGACATCAACTACAGAAACCGAAGGCAAAGCAGCTGGAGCAGGGTCAATCTCGCTGGTTCCGCTGGCCTCAGTTTCTGTTGCACGTAACACAGCACAAGCCATCATTGAATCCGGCGCAGCGATCACCGCACAAGGCAATATCTCGGTCAGCTCGCAACAAACAGTCAAAACAAGTGCCATTGGCGATGGTGAGGCAGCTGGAACATCTGATGGTAAATTTGCCTTAGGTATCGCAGCAGGTGTGTCTGTTGCTCTGGACAGTAATGATGCTTCACTTAACCGTGATGTGACGACAAGCGGCGGTGATGTCTCTGTTATGGCCAGCACAATGCGGGAAATTGAATCAGGGGCAAAGTCAAACGCGTCTTTCAGCTCAGATGATGGCGGCGATGGCGGCGATGGCGGAGCTTCATCTGACAATAGCACGACCGATAATGCCACCAATAACAGCACAGAAGATGCCTCTTCTGGTCTGTCCTCTTTGATGGCTGGCCTGACTGATGATCCAGATGATGATAATGGGACTTATGACTTCTCTGAACAGATGTCGGTTGATACAGACAGCCTGTCTGATGGGGCTGATTTGGGGTCAATCGGCGGCGATGGCGAAGATGAGGGAAGCTCAAAAATCACAATAGCGGCCGCAATGGGTGTGACTTATGCTGAATCATCTGCTCGTGCTCAGGTAGCCGATGGTGTGACCATTAACGCGGGTTCAGGCGCGGTGACCATTCAATCCCTCAGCAATACAGATATGACAGCAGATGCAGATGCGTCTGTATCAGATGGCGACTATAATATCGGCGGCGGGATTGGTCTGAATATTGTCCAGAACGATAATGAAGCTGTTATCGGCAGTGGCGCGGCGATTACATCTGGCGATTTATCTGTTGAAGCGGGCATGCGGGCAGAGCTTCAGGATGATAATTCCACAGATGATAAAAATGTCATTTCTGCGGACGCTGTTGCAGGAGCAGGAACAGGGTCATTTTCATTAGCAGGCTCTGTTGGTTTGAACGTTGTGGTGCGCAATAACACGACCGCTGTTGTGAATACTGACGCTGTCATTAATGCTGGCGGGGATGTGACCGTTTCAGCTGCAGCCAAAAACCAGTATAAGACAGATGCGAAAGCAACTGTCGGAATGGATAAAACGATTTGGGACGGTATTGATGAGACCTTCTCGACATTAACCGATATCAAAGTCTGGACCGGGGCTCTTGAAAAAGGGTTTGAGGGGATGCTGGATAATCTGCAATCCAGCCTCACGTCTGATGGCGACGATGGAGATGGTGATGGCGGCGACGGCGGCGGTGATGGCGGCGACGGCGGCGGTGATGATGAAGGCGGCACTGGCATTGGCGCAGGCATTTCCGTCAATATCATTGTTGCAGAAGATACCAAAGCAGCAGTCGAAGATAATGCCAGCCTGAGCAGCGGCGGCGCAATCGAAGTCTCTGCCTCAGCTGAATCAGAAATTGAAACTAACGCCTTTGCCGGAGCTAAGCCGGATGAGGCTGGCGGGGCAGCAAAAACCTCTTTGGATGCCGCTGTTGCGGTTGGTGTGCTGTTGAAAGATGTGGATGCTTATGTCGGGTCAGGTACAGGCTTGAGCGCAACCGACAATGTAACCATTTCTGCCAGCACAGAGACAAATACGCTATCAACAGCAAAAGGAGAGGTTTCTGCTGACAGTACAGCGGTAGGGGCGTCTGTTGCTGTGGGCGTGGCTCTGGAAACAACAGAAGCCAAGCTGTCACGTGATGTGACCTCAAGCGCTGGCGGCGTTGCTGTGACCGCGAGTTCTGCCAGCACAGACGTATCGCTTGCTGATGCAGTTGCTGCTGGTACTGTTGTTGATAAATATGCCGATAAGCTTGGCAAAACACCGGACATGCTGACCTCTCAAACTTCGCAACTGGGAGATGTGAATAACGGGCCGAGCTCTATGGAGGCGCTGAAAGGTGGATTTACCGGCGGCGACGGGGCCAGCTTTGATCTGGGCGGCGGTGACACAGCGACAGGGTCAACAAGCGGTGGTGAGGCGCAACAGTCAGGTTCATTAAATATTGCTGCTTCTGTAGCTGTGAACTGGGCTGACCATGCGGCGCAGGCGATTGTGTCAGATGGTGTCCAGATTACCGCAGCAGATGATGTGGAAATTTCAGCTACAAATGAAGCAAATTACCGGACCAGAGGCTCTGGCATGGCGGTATTTGCTGACCAGGCAATTGGTGTGGGTGTCGGCTTGCTGAAAACTGGCCAGCAGACAAAGGCCCTGGTCGGCAATAATGTGAATATTGATGTCACTGGCGGGTCAGGTGATGTTCTCATTTCTGCTATCTCGTCTGAAAATCAGGGAACAGATGATGAGGGAACCTCTTATCGGTCTTATGCGTCCTCTGAGGGGATTGCTGGTGCTGGCGGTGGTGAGTTAGGTATTGCAGGTTCACTCAGCCTGGTCTTTTCTTATGATAGTTCTGAAGCCAGCTTAGGCGAAAATGTTGGCATTACAGCTCCTGGTGACATTGATGTCACAGCCACCTCTACCAATAAGATCGTGAACCGTGCATGGGCGGTTGCGGTCGCGTCAGATGTGACCTGTGATAATCCGGGTAATTGTGGCAGCAGCAGTGGTGATAAAACTGCGGTTGGTGCGTCAATTGCGGTGAATATCGTGATTGATAATAATTCAGCTATCATCGGCGAAGGTGCAACTTTGACCGCCGGGGATAATGTTACTGTGATGGCAAAGGATCTTGCCTCTGGGGCAGGTGATTTCACCCTTGACCCGCAGGATAACACCACAAGTTCTGAAGATTATATCACCACCAACTATACCGTCATGCTGCAGGACAGCTCATATTACGCTGAGGCGATAGCAGGTGGTGCGGCGCAGGGTGGCAATGCCGGGTCTGGCTCTCTGGCGGTAACAGTTTCTGTTGGCAAGACAGAGGCTATCGTTGGTGAGGGTGTCTCTATCTTTGCTGATGATGTGGAAATTTCTGCTTATAATGAATCAGAAGCGCGCCATCTGGTTGGTGCGGTTGCATTGTCGACTGATAAAAAGGCTATCGGGGCATCGATCAGCGGCATTTATTTGCGTGAAGATGTACGTACCATAGTCGGTGATGATGGCAGTACAGATGATGGCGATAACACAACCATTACCGCATCGTCAGGGAATGTTGATATCTCTGCAAAGGCAGACCAGGATACACTGACTTTCATGGCCGCAGGCGGCGTGTCTGGTAATGATCTGGCTCTGGCGGGTGCGTTTGGCTTTAACGTTATGGACACAGATGTTGAAGCCCGCGTGGTAGAAGATGCTCTCATCCAGGCTTCTGCTGGTTCAATTGATGTGAGTGCGGACAGCTTTACCAATATTCGCAATCTGGCCCTATCCATCGCTGGTTCCGGTGGCAGCAATTCTGCCGGTGGCTCGCTCGCGCTGAACATGTTCTTGACAGATAAGAAGGCGATAATCGGCGACAGCACAACCACAGATAACAATATTGTTCTGAATGCCGCAAATGCAGTAAATATTGGGGTTGATGCGAAGCAGGAAATCCTGAACGGCATTATATCTGCGTCTGTATCCACGTCGAGCAACGCGCTGTCTGGCGCGCTGTCTGCCAATATTGTCAAAGGCGAAACCTACGCCCTTGCCAATCGTGGAACCAGCATTAATGATAACACCACTTTGAACAGTGCCTCATCAACCCAAAGTGTTGATGTCATCGCGAATGATAATACCACTATCACTGATCTGACCGGGACATTAGCGGCGTCATCCAGCAATTCTGTGGGGATTGCACTGGGTGCGAATGTGTTCTGGAAAGATGTGAAAGCCGGAATTGACGGAACCGTTAAGGCAGATGAAAATGTCCGCGTGATGGCAGATACCGTTCAGAGTCTGACTTCATTAGTCGTCGGTATAGCGGGGTCAACAGGCGGAACAACAGGTGCGGGTTCAGTTGGTGTCGGCCTTGTGAAATCAACGACGATCGCTGAAATTGGCACAAATGCCGATATCTATACCAGCGGTTCGGTTCAGCTTCATGCAGGCGATGATACCGACATCTTTATGATGGAACCCGCAGCCAGCTTCTCGGCAGGCGGAAATTCGCTGGCTGGCGCGGTGGGAGCGGCTGTCTTTGTTGGCCAGACAAAAGCACAAGTGAAAGACGGCGCAATTGTAACGGCATTGGGCAATACAGCTGTACAGGTTGAAACCGCTGAAACCCAGACCTCATCACCTTTGCTTGATGGCATCATGGGCGGAGATGATAATCAAACCCGTGATACTTTGGGCTCATTCAATGATGATTTCACTTTTGACAATGTGAAGGACCTGTTCCTGACCGAACGCCGCGTTACCGAGACACGGCGCGGCGTAGCAGTATCGGCGGTCGCGGACCAGGATGTGATCTCAATCGCTGCCTCTGGTGCGGTGTCGTCAAGCTCAGCGATCGCTGTGTCTTTGTCTGCAGGGGTCGGCGTAGGTCAGGTTGAGGCGTCAATCGGGGATGCGGATATTAATTCTGGTTCTGGCACAGCGAATGCCGGTCAAGACGTGGTTGTCCGTGCGTTGTCCGACACTTATTGGACAGATGTATCTGGTGCGATTGCAGTGGGCACAGGGTCAGCCGGTGTCGGTATCGGGGGTGATATTGTTGTTCAGGTAAAAGATACCCGGGCTTTCATTGCGCAAGGCGCAGATGTTACCGCGGCGAATGATGTTGTTGTTCATGCCAATAATTCAGACCGGATAATCAATTCGGCTGTCTCTGTCGGGGGCGGGTCAAGTGCGGGTGTATCAGGTGCAGCGGCGATCGGTGTTGTTGTAAACACCACTAAGGCTTACATCGACGGCGAGGTGGACGCTGGCAGCGATTTGACAGTAAAGGCCGGGTCAAAGGCTGAACATATTCAGATTGCAGGGGGCATCGGCGCTGGCGGTACGGCGGGCATCGGCGCATCCTTTGGCATTGGTTTCGTGAAGAATGAAACGGAAGCCTATATCGATGAAAATGCTGTTACAAATGCTTCCGACAATACATCTGTCACTGCTGATACGACTGAAAATGCCGTGACTGCTGTAATTGCAGGCGGTGTCGGCGGTACTGTTGGCGTATCTGTGTCTGCAGGTATCAAGGTGCATATGTCAAACACCAGAGCTTATATTAAGGGCCAGGTGAATCAGGATGATAACTTCACATCCGCAACCCAGGATGTGAATGTGGCTGCGGTGAACCGTATCAACACAATTGATGTGGTCGGTGGTATTGGCGGCGGCGGTACAGTCGGGGTTGGTGTAACGCTTAATGCTCTTGTTGTTTATAACAATGCGCAAGCCTGGATTGGCGGCGGGCCGAATACACTTGTAACTGCTGGCCGAGATGTGTCAGTGACCGCGACCTCAGCCAAATCAACGAAGAATTTCCTGTTGGCTGGCGCTGCCGGTGGTACAGTTGCTGTTGGCGGGAACATTGCTGTTCTGCTGGTGGGTGCACAGGCAGATGACGAAGCAGCCGGCCAGATGAACAGCAGTGATCATGGGGATATCGCCGGAGCGTCTGATGATCGCACACAAGGCATCCAGTTGGGAAATACAATCAGCCCTGATAATTCATCTGGTGATTATGCCGCGACTGGATTTGATTTTGCTGAGTTGAATTCTGCTATTGATGACAATAATTCGGCGCATGGTCAGATTGGGAACACCTTTGTTTCGCAGGACAGCGGTCTGTCCCGCAATAAGACACAAGCCTTTATCGAAAATGGCGCAGTTGTGCGGGCCGGCGAGGATCTGAGCATAGAGGCTGAAGACACCACCAACACCATTTTCGCAGCTGCAGCAATCAATGGGGCTGGAGTGGTTGGTGTTGGCGCAACAATCGGAATCTTGCTGGTAAATAACACGGCTGAAGCTTATATCGGCCGAAACGCCGTGGTGAATGTTGAAGGGGATTTGCTGATCCGTTCACGCACTTCTGAAGTTGTTGGGTCCGGTGCATTGTCTGCTGGCGGTGCCGGTGTTGCGTCTGTCCAGGGCACGATTATGGCGCAGGCAACAAAGTCGAAGAGCCGTGCCTTTATTCAGGATAATGCTGTGGTGAACGACAATACCACTGAAGCCTCAACCCAGTCTGTTGCTGTGTTGGCTGAATCTGACACTGACCTTGTGTCTGTTTCTGGCTCTGGTGGCGGGGCGATTGTTGGTGTAGGGATCACGGGTGATGTGATGATCCTGGAAAAGGAAACAAAAGCCTATATCGATGATAACGCTACTGTTCGTTCCGGCGGGGATGTTTCTGTTGACGCTGTTGCTCAGGCAGATTTAATCCAGGTCGCCTTGTCAATTAATGGCGGTGTGGTTGGTGTGACGGGTGCCGCTGGAACGGCTGTTGCAAATAACCTGACACAAGCCCGTATTGGCCGTGACGCGACTGTTTATGCGGGTGACAGTATGCGGGTCCAAGCCACAGATGACACCGAAATCGATGCTGTCGTCATTACCGGGGCAGGCGGTGTTGTTGGCGTTTCTGGTTCGGTTGGAACTTATGTCGCAAAGAGCACAACTGAAGCAAAAATTGAAGATGGGGCGATAATCAATGCACTGGCATCAGGCGATGGCATCAGTGCGTTAAGCGGTACTGTCGATAACTCAACGATTGCTGTTGCGTCTCTGACAACCCGGGATCAGGAAGATAACGAAACCAGCACCGATTTTGACCAAGTTGATGCCAGCTTTAATACAACTAATAAATTCGGTCTTCAGGTCGCTGCGGTCACTTATGAAGATATGAATTTCGCGCCTGTTGGTGTCGCTGGCGGTGTGGTCGGTGTGGCTGGCGTGGTAGCTACCACAGTAACCAATTCGACCACACGTGCGATCATCGAAGACAACACAAATATCAACACCACAGGCGATAATAGCGGGGCGGGCGTCAACCAGTCTGTCGAACTGCTGGCCGCCTCTGAGAGTCAATTGAACAATATCAGCTCTGGTGTGGGTGTTGGCGCGGTTGGCGTAACTTTTGACATTGATACACAAGTCTTCAAGAAAACTGTTGAAGCGCGTTTGCTGGGAGATGCAACAGCGAAACGGAATGTGACAGTTGAGGCAGAGGCCCGTGACCGGGTGTTCCAGACTGCAGTGACCATTGCCGGCGGGGCCGTCGGTGTGGGCGGTATTGTTGAGGTATCTGTTGTTTCAGATACAGTGAAGGCTGAAATAGGGGACAACAGTACAATCACAGCTGGTGAGGATGTTCTTGTATCTGCGACCTCTGATCTGAATATGTATCAGACAGCCGGGAATGTTGCGGCGGGCGGCGTAGGTGTTGGCGCATCTATTGGTATTTTGGTTGCGAAGTCAGAGACCACTGCTCGCATTGGCAATGGGGCTAATGTGCATGCCGAAGATAATCTGACCGTTGTGGCAACCTCAGATACTGATTTGCATCAGAATATTATGGGTTTTTCTGGCGGCGGTGTTGGCGTTACTGGCTCACTAGGGATCAATGTTCTGAAAAATACCACCCTGGCTGAAATTGGCAGTAATGCCCAGATCAATCAGATGGCGGAGGATAACCGGTCAACCCAGTCTGTGAATGTGCTGGCCCGCGATAATCTGGTCACCCAAGGGGCCAGCGGGGCTGCCGCGGTTGGCGCTGCTGCTGGCGTGGGCATGGGGTTGACTGTGACTGCGCTGCGGGCCTCTACACAAGCTGTCGTCGGCAATAATACGGTGATTTCTGCGCGTGATGATGTGACGGTTGATGCCACCAGCACAAAGAATATCAATAACACCGTAATCAGCTTTGGCGGTGGCGGTAGTGTAGGGGCCTCTGGGTCTGTTGCGCTGACAATTGTCGGCGGTGCGATGAGCGGGGATTCAGGTGATTATCTGGAAGATGATAACGGCAATATGATCGCCGCTGCTGAGGCAGATGCCACACAAGACCGGAACGCGGGTGATAATGAGACTGCTGTTGGGAATGACGGGAACTCTCGTCAAACCTCTGCCAAGTCAAATCAGCTTTATGCGGATCAGTATGACCAGGAAGCCAGCACCCTGGCAGAAAATGAATCTGGTGGTCTTCAGACTGATGTAGAAGGCGCGTCTAATCAGTCCACCTTGGCATCAGTCGGCAGCAACGCTGTCATCACCGCAGGCGATGATCTGACTGTCCGCGCGTCTGATGAAACCACCCTGGGTACAAATGCAGGTGGTGGCGGTGCAGGGGGTGCAGCGGGTGTCGGCGTGACTATGGGCATGATGTTCAATAACGCGATTACTGAAGCCCGCATTGGGACAGGGGCGCAGATTGATGCGACAGAAGCCACACTGATTGAAGCCAGAAGCGTTGAATCAGTGAACAAATTCGGCATGACCGGCGGCGGCGGCGGTGTGTCTGTTCAGGCCACAGCAATGGTCAATGTCTCGCAGACACAGACAACAGCGTCTATCGGCGATAATGCGCTGGTCAATCAGAACGATAATTCCAGTACAAGCCAGTCTGTTGCGGTTAAGGCACGGTCGACATCAGAGATGATCGCTGTATCCGGGTCTGGTGGCGGCGGAGCCATTGGGGCTGGTGTGTCTGGTGATGCGATGGTTCTTGAAAAACAAACCACAGCATCCATCGGAGCCGGGGCACAAGTTTCTGCGCAAGGTGATATCTCTGTTGATGCTGAAGCCCAGGCTGATTTGCTGCAACTCGCCTTATCAGTGAATGGCGGTATTGTTGGGGTGACCGGCGCTGCCGGTATTGGGGTGGTTAATAACCGTACCCGGGCAGCGGTGAATGATAATGCGGTTATTTTCGCGCATGATTCGATGCGCATCCATGCCAGCGATGATACTGAAATCGACGCTGTCGCTGTTGCTGGTGCTGTTGGCGGTGTGGCCGGAGCATCAGGTGCCATTGGGGTATATGTGGTGAAATCCTCTACAGAATCCCTGATCGGCGAAAATGCAGATGTGACCGCCCTTGGTTCAGGAGACGGTATCGCTGCCTACACTGGCAGTGTGGATAATTCCACTACAAACATTGTAACCAAGACCCGCGTCGAACAGGACGGAACAGAGGTTCAGGACAACTATACTGTTGTAGATGCTACTTTCGGAACCGCAACACAGCGCGGCTTGTCGATGAGCGCGGTCACAAGCGAAGATATCACCTTTGCCCCGATTGGCGCTGCTGGCGGCGGCACAGCAGGGTTATCTGGTGTGATCGCCACCACAGTGGCAAACAGCACAACACGCACCCAAATCGGCAACGGGACAACCGTCAACCAAGCTAATGATGGCGCTGATGCAGCGCAAGATGTAACGGTTGTAGCGGCGTCTGATACGCGGCTGAACAACATCAGTGCGGCGATAGGCATCGGGGCGTTGGGTGCCGCCTTTGATTTGGATACACAAGTTTATAAAAAGACTGTCGAGGCCCGCATTTTGGGGGATGTGACAGCTGAACGTGATGTTCTGGTGAAAGCTGATACCACAGATGGTGTAATGCAAACTGCTGCCAGTGCCGCAGGGGGCGTAGGGGCTGTTGGTGGTCTGGCAGCTATTTCTGTCGTTTCAAATACGGTGAAGGCTGAAATTGGTGACAATTCAACTACACTGGCCGGTGAAGATGTTGATGTTCTGGCAAATCAGCGCGTAGAGATGCTTCAGACTGCAGGTAATGTCGCAGCTGGTGGTGTAGCAGCTGGTGCATCTGTTGGTGTGCTCTATGCCAAAGCCAATAACACAGCCCGCATTGGCAATGGGGCGTCTGTATCTGCAGGAGACAATATCACTGTCGCGGCAGATACAGATATCGATATGAACCAAAATGTCATTGGCGGCGCAGGCGGGGCATTGGCCGCTGTTTCAGGGTCTGTTGGCTTTAACATGCTGACCAATACGACTGTGGCCGAAATTGGTGACGGGGCGCAGATTAACCAGCAGGCAGGATATGATAACCTGACTACAGTGCAAGGGGTGAGCGTCACAGCAACTGAAACTGTGAATACACAAGGTGCAGCCGGTGCAGCAGCAATAGGCGGCGCAGCTGGTGTCGGCATTGGTGTTGCGGTAACCGTCAATCGCGGCTCGGTAAAAGCCCGCATCGGCAATAATGTAAATGTGTCTGCTGAAGAAGATGTGGTGGTTTTGGCTGACTCTACCAAGACACTGTCTAATCAGGGGATTGCCTTTGGCGGTGGGATTGGCCTTGGCGCTGCAGGGTCTGTTGCCCTAACGATGATCGGCGGTTCAATGTCTGATAATGCATCTGACAGCCTGAATAACGACGGCGGAAATATGGTTGCGCAATCTTCAGGCAGTGTTGGCCAGGACCGGCAGGGCAATGATGGCGAGAGCGAGACAGGCAAAGGCCGCCTCAGCTCGTACACAGGTGCGCATGATAACCAGACAAACAGCCTGGTGATGGCGGAAACATCAGGAATGCAAGGGGATGTAGAAGGCTCAGGCGCATCATCAACTCTTGCCGAAATTGGCTCGAACACAGTCATTCGTACCAGCGGGGCAGTCCAGGTTGAAGCTGAAGAAACCTTGAACCTGTCACAGATTGCAGGTGGTGCGTCAGTCGGCCTTGTTGGTGTCGGCGGTTTTGTTGCTGTTGCCGATTATGACGGTTCTGTCACGGCCCGCATTGGCGATGGCACCACCATTGATAATGCATCTGCATTGACCGTTGATGCTACCTTGAACAGTGGCCCGAACCTGAATATCGCTCTGCCGAACAGCCAAAATCTGCAGGTCGCTGCAGTCAATTCAACAGTGATTGGTGCATCTGTGGGGATTGCCGGTCTGGCCGCATCAATCGCTCAAGTGAATTTGGATGAAAATGTGACTGCCAGCATTGGCAATAATGTCACGGTGACGCTGCAGGACAACAGCTCTGCCGTCAGTGTTGACGCGTTGCGCGATGTTGATGCAGATGTGAATGTAGCCGCTGTCGCCGGTGGTGTGGTTGCCGCTGGTGTATCTTATGCCGGGGTTGATGCATCAGGGGATGCCCGTGCCCAGATTGGCAATAATGTATCAATTGGCAGCAACACAGACCGTCTTGGCGATATCACTATTCGGGCGCGCAACCAGTCTACACAAGACACGTCAGCCACCTCTGCTGGCGGGGCGTTTACCGGCGCTCTTGTCGGCGCAATTGTGAATTTGGGAGATGCCGGCTCTACAGTGGCAAGCGTTGGGTCAAACACGAATATCTATTCGATCGGGGCAGTAAATGTTCTTGCTGATGATAAGGCCCGTAATAATTCCGATGCGGTCGGGGTTGCAATTGCGGGCGGTGTCGGCTTGTCAATTATTTCATCTGATGTGGATGTAGACAGAGATGCGCGCGTGTCTATTGGCGATGGCGCACAGCTGACAGGGGCGTCCCTCAACTTGACTGCAAATATTGGTGAGGCCGGCCAGAATATGGCGACATCGGATGTTACCGGCGCTTCTGGCGGCATATTGGTTGGTGTCAGTGGTTCAGAGAGTTTTGTTGATGTTGACGCGAATGCTCAGGTTCTGGTCGGTAATTCAGTACAGCTGAACGTCAACAGATCAGATGCTGCTGCTGATAATCTGACTGTAATGGCGACAAATAACACCAATCAACTTAATGAAATTGACGCCTTTGCGTTCGGAGCCGCGGCGATTGGTGCTCATGTCAGCCGGTCAAACCAGACAGGCGGCACCTTGGTCCAGTTTGGCTATGATGTTGATGTGGATGCGAAAAATTCAGCAACAATTCAGGCCATTTCCGACAGGTCAGCACTGACTGATAACGTGGCTGGTGCAGGTGGTGCATTGGCTGCTGTTGGCGGCGAGGCCGGAACAAATGCCATAGCTACCGATCAGATCATTTTTGCAGATGCAGCAAATTCAACCAACAGGTCTCAGATTGCTGTTGGAGATGATCTGACACTGCGTGCCTATAATAATGACAATTATGACAGCCGGATTAATGCCTCGGCTATCGGTGCTGCTGCTGTCACAGGTGGCAAGGCTGAATCTGTTGGCGTGAGCACAACAAAGGTCCGCATTGGTGATTTCACTGAGATCGACTCTCATCAGCTGAACCTGACAAGTGAAAATAATTTCACCAAAGACGGCTATACAGGCGAGAATTTCAACTTCTCAGGCGGTGGCGGCATCACCGTGACCCTTGGCTATGCTGAAGCCACACAGACACAAAACTCATTGGTTGAGTTTGGCGAAAATTCAGATGTTTATGTTGCCGGCAATGCGGCAAGTGAGGGCAATGCAAATATCAGGGCATTATCCTATGGCCGTATGGATACAGGCTCTAAAGTCAGTACAGGCGGGTTTGTGTCTATCCCGCAATCCCAGGCACGGAACACAGGTTATCAGAACACCAATATCATTTTCGAAGGTAACGCAAGGCTGGAAACACAGCGCGGCGACATTGATGCCCGGACGATTGCGGATACCAATATCAATTCCAGAGCAAAGACCTCTGTCTGGGGGCTGGCCGGAGCCGGGGCTTCAGGTAAGTCTTACGGCACAGTGACGTCAAATGAAGGGTTCACTGTTAAAAGCGGGTCTTCAGTGATCGCAAACGGCTTTATGTATATGTATGCAGGCTCTGATATTGCGCCGTCTCAGGTCGGTGTTGTGGCTAAGTCTGATGTCTATAACCGGACAGCTTTGCCGATCACAACTGGTCTTGTTGCAGATGCGCGTGGAACACACAACTCTCGACTTGATATTCAGTCCGGTGCATCGGTGAAATCTGGCCGTCATCTGCGCCTCAGGGCAAGAAAAGCCGATATGAACCTGAACGGTGATGGCCATCATCAGTTCCTGGTGCTTGGTATTCCGGCTGATGATAGTTTTGGAGATGAAACTGCGAATTCAACTGGTATTGTAAATATCGACGGTACAGTGGAGACAGGCGTTTATAACCGCCAGTTTATCGGCTTCTCAAAGACTTTCGGGAATATGGTGGCTAATACCACAACACCCGGAGATTTGACGGATGTCGCCCGGCAGGTGCTTGTCTATGACGAGGCAAATGGTACCTGGGAGCGCCGGTCAATTGATAACAGCTCATCTTTGGGCACCATTAATGTTGCGACCGGCAACTGGTCAAATGCGGACAGTATCACAGTTAAATCTGGTGAGGAGATGTCCTGGACCTTTGATACAGACAGGTCTCTTGCCCAGGATATTGACGCTGAAATTCAAGAATTGAATGACGCGCTGGCAGCTTCCTACAGCTCAGCAGGCAAGACACTGATTCAAAATCAGATTAATGATATCGATGATATGATCAGTGACATCAATGATGGCACGATTGTTATGGAAGCTGCAGCGTCCAGCTATTCTGATGCAATTAACGGTTTTGATTCCGGCATTCAGGATATGACAAATAATATCAATGCGTTGCCAGCCGACCAGAGCACCTGGAGTTCTGGCCAGCAAGCAAACTTTACCCTTTGGGACGATAACCGGACAACCATGCAGACAGCACGAGCAGAGCTGGTTGCTGCTGGTCCGAACAACTTCCAGCCAAATGATGTGGTCATCGCTGAGCTCAATGCCAAGAAAGTCCAGCTTCAGGCCTCTATTATCGATGGTGCTCCGGCTGACATCAAAGCAGCTATCAATACTGAAATTGCGTTTTTGAATGCCAAGAAAGCCCAGCTGAACCAGGGCGCGGTTGATGTCATTCAGGTTGATGAGCTGTTTGCCTCAACTGGCCATGTGCTGATTGAAGGCGGGGCATTAACAGGCAGTTCGTCAGGCACAATTACATCTAAAAATGATGTTGAGATTTTTGTCCGGAATTCATCAACCAATCCAATGGAGCTGCTTGATGTCACGATTCCGAACGATCCTGGCGGCACGATTTATTTCAATGAACAGGTTGTCAGGAATGTGGCTGACGTTCAGCGCCTGAATGAAGGCAGCCAGAATGTTGGCTTTACCATGAATTCCGACCCCGGCAACTTCAATCCGCAAGTCATTATCGACAGTAAGTTTGATGCCTCAGCCCCTGGGTTTAATCCAAATAATCTGAATCTGAAGTCACCTGAATTGCTTTTGAATGGCCAGATTGAAAACCGGGGCGGGTTGGTAAAGGTTACCAATAAAACAGGGTCAATTTTCCAGACCGCGACAATTAATGCCGGCGAGCTGAAGATGACTGCTGGTGGCAGCCTGTTTATTTCGAACAAAGGCAATGGCATCACCAACCTTGGAACGCATCCTGATTATGGGTTCAGCTCATATGTAAATCCGCGTGTAAACAGCCCTGGTCTGGGCTCTACCGGTTGGGACAGCCTGGGCGGCTGTGGCGGTGCAAATGACCGCACAATCGCCTGTAACCAGGCCAATGCTTCTGGTCAGCCACAATTCATCGGCACAGACTATGTGCTGGCAGGTGAAAAAATCTTTGTCGTCGCCAACACGGTCAATCTGAATGGTTTGATCCAGTCTGGTATTGCTGAAAAAAATATCACCATCAATGATTTCACCACTCTGACCGGCACAGCCCTGTTCAATGTGTTCAAAAATGACCTGGATTCAGATGGCGATGATGTATTGGACGGAAATGAATGGACTGATTTGAACGGTAATGGCCAGTTTGACGTGGCTGACCTGGCAAATAGTGACGCGCTGGCCTTTGATCCGACCTCATCTTATGTGACCGGAACTGAAGCAACATTCTCTGGTTCTGGCCTGTCACGCGAAATGCGCGGTCTATCCGATGCGTATTATGATCCATCTGATGACAGCGTTTATGTCTCTAATCTCGAGGCCAAAGGCGGCGAGATTTTCATTGGTGGCAAGCTAATCAGCACAGGCAATGGCCAGATTAACGTTCTTGATGGCTATGGCCGGTTCGATATTAATAATCAGTCCGGCAAAGATATTGTTTTAAGTTCTGTCGATACAGGTGAAGTTGAAGGGAAAATTACTCTGATCGATAACTTCAAAGTTGACAGCAACAATGTCACAAAGATTACCCAATTTACCCGTGAGGGCGGTGACATTCAGGTATTTGAAGGGTTTGGGAATCCGACAACTGATGTAAGCGGGTCATATTATCAGGCCAGCTATGGCGGGGATAATGACCGTGTGACCCGGTATAATCCAAAGGCGAATGCACGCTATCATTGGATGCAAGGCGAATATGCAGAACAGGTTATCCCATGGACAGTTGTAAAAACAACCTTTGGATTCCCTGGCTGGGATTGGTTCAGCAGCTCAGCATTTGAAGTTGCACCGGCAGATATGCAGCCTGCGGCGATGTCACCTTCAGAGCTGCCGAATGCTGATTACGCAACCATCTCGCCGGGTGTTTCTGATGATTTGCGGATGACCTACAGGTATGAGCAGACTTACTACACCAACACTCTTGGGACGAAGAACAAGTCATGTAAGGGCTTTATTCTGTACAAATGTACCCTCACGGTTAACGGCACAATCGAGGATCGGGGTAACCATTATTACTACTTCGATGCCAAGGCTGATCGGTCAGTGGATATCCGGTTCATCGGGTCTGATGAAGGGCGCATTAACGTAAACAGTAATGCTGGTATCCGTGTAGCAGGCGACATCAATAACCGCACAGGGACAACAACGCTGACGGCAGTTGACGATATTGCCGTGACGAATGACCGTTCAATCGTTGATGTGGCCACTTTAGTGCTGGATACCGGGGGCAGCATCGGTGATGACAATACGTCATTGCGTCTGATTCAAGGCACTGCAGACACAATTGATGTGACGGCAAATGGTGGCGTGTTTATTGAATCAAGAGAAGGTAACCTGAATTTTGTCAATCTGACCAATACAGGTGATGGAACGGTTGATTTATACGCAGGGGAAAATATTTCACTGACCACAGCCACGACCGCGCTGCGTGGCGGCGATATAACGATGAAAGCCAAATATGGCAGCCTGACCGATGTTTCCGGCAACGCTATCCGTATTGACAGCCAGGCAACAGGGGCGCTGTCAGCTTATTCACGCACAGGCGAGATTGATATTGTCGAAGTTGCTGGCGACTTGCGTGTAAAGCAGATTGATTCGATCAGCAATGTGACCTTAAGCACGACAAATGGCAGCATTCTGGATGGCAATGATGAGCAGACCGATGATGTGACAACACAAGCCGCATTGCTGGCCTTGTGGAACGAGCTGTCTTTGACTGGTCAGCGTGCTGAGGACAAGAAAACCGCACAGATTGCCTCATTCAATAATGAGATGAACGACCTATACAGAGATTATAATGAACTCCGCAATATCACTGAGGTCAGTCCAGGTGTTTACATTCGTGAGGTTTACGATCCGAACTTCACATATACCGCATCAGCTGATGAACGTGCGGCGTTAAATAATGATGCTGGCGCTATCGCTGCCTTTGAAGCCCGCCAGCAGGCCCGCTATCAGCAAGGGTTTGAGAAGTTTGGCAATAATCCGTATGATCCGAATTACAGCCATGCGATTACAGCTGAAGAAGAAGCCGTTCTGACTGCAGGCTATAAATGGGAAGAGCATGAGCTGGAAGTGCCGCTCCCTGGTCAGGCCTTCAAAGAAGTGACCGACACAACAGCCTTTATTGAGACACCGAATATCATCGGGGACAACATCACCTTGTCGATACAGGGCGGGAATATCGGTATTTTTGAGGCGCCTGAGCAATATGACATTGACCTGATCAGAGCAGGCACATTGGACAACGCCTCAAAAATCAAGCTTGCCGCTGCTGAAGCTGATGACGTGTTCGTGAATGAAACAACAAACATGTTGATCCTGACACAGCGTGAAGATTTTGATATCCAGGCGCGTTATGCAAATTCAGTTGTGAATGTGAATGCGCCATCCGGCTATGCCTTTGTTGGTGGCGAAAATAGCCAACATGGCCTAAATATCAATACACTGGCCGCGGCGGGTGAGGTCCGGTTGAAGGTCAACGGGTCAATCCGTAATGTCAGAAACGATAATAATGCGGTTCTGACCTCGCAATCTGCGGTGATTGAATCAGGAATTGGGGCAATTGGTACAGCGCTGAACCCCTTCCGCATTGATATCCAGGATAATTATAAGATTACAGCGCGCGCAGAAGATGGCATCTGGCTGGAAGAAATGACGAATAATATGGAAGTGGGCCAGATCTACTCTCCAAATGAAATCAGGCTGGTCAGCCCGGGAGCGATCACTGATTTTGAAAATGACCTGATTATGGATGTAAAGGGTGATGTGGTCAGCCTGATTGCCCAAAATGCGATTGGCGAGCAGTATTTAGATGCAGATAGCATCCTTGTGAAAAAGCAGAAAGCATTGGATGTTGCGTCTGTTGATTATGACAATTCAACCTTCAGCGTGACCAGCGCATCCAGCGGGGCCTGGTTGTATGGACCTTTGGGTCAGAATATCCGGATGACGAATGCTGATTTGTATGACGATTTGGATGTCGCGGTTGGTGCGAACCTGAAAGCACAAGGCAGCTTTGAGACCCGGGGCGGCGATGTCAATTTCCGGTCATATGAAAGCATGCAGCTTGACGGTGATGGCGGGATCAATACAAATGGTGCGGTTCTGAACCTGATTACAGGGGATAATCTGACTATTGTTGGTAATATCACCACTGGCGGCGGTGCGATAAATGCAACCGTCGGCGATAATATGACAGTGGCTGCAGATGCAACAATTCTGACTTCTGGTGGTGATTTCACCGCCTATGCAGACGGTCTTTTGAATCAGAACATCACAATTGAAGATAATGGCACTCATGCAGGCCTGATTGATGTCGCCAGCGGGTCTATCCGTCTGTCTGCCAGCGATACGATCTCAGTAACAGGCTTGCGCACAACAAGCGGGGCCGCCTGTGCTGATAATCAGCTCGGATGTGCGGTTACGGTGATGGCAACCAATATTCAGGATGCCGGTGATGTGCGCTCTGATATGATTGTTGATGGCAATGGTGATATCCGTCTTCAGGCCCATCAATATATCAATGTGAATGATATTGATTATAACGGCAGCAACGCTTTACAGCTGGATATTACAGGCAAGAATGATGGTGCGCGCGGGGTGGCGACAGTCCTTGGTGTGAATGCAGAAGCAGGTATTAATCTAGAGCGTCTGTATATGAACAGTGCCACTATTCGGGCGCCCCTGACTCAGCCAGCTCCGGGGACACCTGTGTTCACTGTGACAGATGGGCGTATTCGCGATAACGCTTACTTTGACATCGGCGCGGCAGGGGGCACTGAATTCCTTGCCCGTATTGGCCGTCTCGAAAATAATGTGATGGACTTTGATAGCTGGCTTCTGGCCGGAACGGAGGCGGGTTATTTTGATAATGCGGCTCTGGCTCCGCAATTGAACCGTGAGGATGATTATCGCTGTACCGGGGCGCCAAGTTTCTTAGGGGATGCAAATGCAGTCCTTAGCTTCAGCTTCCTCTTTAACCGTCCGGCAGTCGATTGTAGCGCGGTACTGGCGTATTACAGCCAGTCTTATGAGCTGGCGACACCAGTGCGAACTGTTGAACAAGAAGTCTTAACTGTTGTGGCTGATATTATTCGCCGGAATTCAGGTGCGGTCAGGCTGGTCCCCGTTCAGCAATCATTACAAGCTGGTTCTGGCCTGGTCATTGGATCACCGGCAACCTCAGCCCTGGCGTCGCGGCGCCTGAGCATCACCAGAGGCGCGCCACAGGAGCTGCTGGTCGAGCCCCTTCAGCTTGCACCGCAGACAGGACTAAGCGCAGATCGGCTCAGCCTGCCTCAGGCTCTAGATATTGGCACCATTGATCAGGGCAGCGACGGCTTTATTGACATCGTTGACCCCGCCACGATTAATCTGGATGCCCTGCCAACATTTGGCGCTTTGCCTCAGGATGATGACACAGATGACGCCGCTTCTGTGCAGACAATTGAAGCCACACCTGTGGATCAGGCACAGAACAGTGAAGAGGGACCAGAGCAAGACCCGCAACTCTCTGATGCGACTGATTTACCTATGGGAATTGGCCCCTCACTCGACAGCCTGATGGGTCCCGGCCTGCTGTCCATGAATCTGCGGTAAACACCAGTTCTGTTTTTCTTGAGCAGGGCAGCTTGTTTTTATGGCTGCAGGGTTTAAATCGGCAGGTATGGAAAATATTCACATACAGAAAAGTTCAGATGGTCTGACGGAGGCTGAGTTGAATCTGATCATCGACATGGCCTGGGCGGATGAAATCAGCTTTGATGCGATAGAAGCCCAGACCGGGCAGGCAGAGCAGCAAGTGATCCGTCTGATGAGACGTCATTTAAAAGCATCTTCTTTTCGGGTATGGCGGGCCCGGGTAAGTGGCCGAAAAGCAAAACATGACAAACGCAAACGGCCAATAAAATCTGCTCAGAAGCAATGGCGAGACGCTGCCGAGGATCAGTCCTGAATTTTGCGTTTTTTTGCGCCTAAATGCTTGACAGCTCTGACCGGCCGCTTTATTCCAATACTCACGTCCGGCGCGAGGCATTTCTGCAGAGTTTCGGGCAGCCCCAAAAGCCTGGGGGTGTAGCTCAGTTGGTTAGAGCGCCGGCCTGTCACGCCGGAGGCCGCGGGTTCGAGTCCCGTCACTCCCGCCATTTTCTAATGAAATGTACATTATTGTCGTAAGCGGTATAGGGTGTCGCATGCGCGGCCGCATTTGATTTTAGTGCCCTCTGTGCCCAGCTGATTTTATGTGCGCGATTTTTATGCTCTTAAGATATTTTTCTTCAGAAAAACAAATAAGAGCAACTATATTTTATTCCCCCTGCTTCCGTTAAAAAATATTGGGAAAGCGTAATCTTTTCTTTTTTTTTTCAGAGAAAATATGTTCTTTACTCCATCAGAAAATGATGAAAGAGGATGTTATGTTTGCGCAAAACCCGTTGTCTGAACCAAAATTATTTATCATCCATGAAAATGAAGAATGGACGAAGCCGCTTATCACAGCCTTGGAAAGCCGTAACATTCCTTTTACTGACTGGAATATGTCGTCAGCAGTTCTGGATTTATCCCGGCCTGCGCCTGAAGGGGTTTTTTACAATCGGATGAGCGCCTCTTCGCATACGCGGGGAAACCGTTTTGCACCAGAGATGAGCATTGGCGTTCTTGCCTGGCTTGAATCGCAAGGTCGGATCACATTTAATGGTCGTTCTGCATTGAATCTGGAAATCTCTAAGCTTGTTCAATATGCGGCGCTTGAAAAGGTGGAACTTTTGGTTCCGCAGACGATCGCTGTTTCTGTGCGAGAAGATATTATAAAAGCTTATCAAAAACTTCCTTTAGATGAAGTTATTACGAAACATAACCGTGCTGGTAAGGGGCTTGGGGTGCAACTGCTCAGATCAGCAGCTGCGGCGAAAGAGCATATTGAAAGCCCGCAGTTTGAAGAGTCTGTGGACGGCCTCACACTTGTACAACAATATATCCAACCGGCAGATGGGACCATTACCCGTGTTGAGTTTATCGGCCGTGAATTTCTTTATGCAGTGAAGGTTGATGCATCTAACGGGTTCGAACTTTGTCCTGCTGATGTATGCTCGCTTGAAGCAGGCTTTTGCGCGACTGCGGATAATGCAAAATTTCCGTTTGATATCATCCCCGATTTTGAAAAGACGCAAGCTGGCCGTGAATTGATACCGAAAATGCAGGCAGTGATGGATAATGAAGGGCTTGATGTCGCGGGCTTTGAATTTGTAACTGATGGTTCTGGTCATCATTATTGCTATGACATAAATACAAACACTAATTACAATAGTGACGCTGAAGCACGCCACGGCATTTACGCAATGGATTGTTTGGCAGCCTATTTGGGTGCAGAGCTGGCAGACGCCTATAAACAAGACTTTGAAAAGGCAAGCTAACCCCCTTTTGCCCTGTTGAAGAGGGGCGTGCCGGGACGCCCCACAGACGTGATTGAGTCCCGTTTTTAAAAAACAGACAGGATTTCAGCTTGTGTCTTCTTGTTCAAAGACGCTTTTGGGACGGTCGCACCGGCCGCCGGATAGCCGACAGGAATAATCATAACAGGCTTTTCATTCTGCGGTCGTTTACATAAGTCATTTAAAAATGACATTGGGTTTGGTGTATGGATTAAACAGCTGAGGCCGCAATTATGCAACGCTGTTACCAGGATTCCGGTGGCGATGCCCACACTTTCAGGCACATAATAATGCTTATATCGTGTTCCATCTTCAGCTAGCCCGTACCGCTGCGCAAATACAACGATAAGCCAGGGTGCCTTTGTGAGATGAGGTTTGAGAGGCCCTGTGCCGATCGGTTCAAGAGCAGCGAGCCATTCATCACCGCCACCGCCATCATAAAAAGCTGTTTCCTCAGCCTCTGCTGCCTCTCTTATCTTTTGTTTCATATCTGTATTGCGAATGGCCACAAAATGCCAGGGCTGTTGATTTGCTCCGGAAGGGGCCCGTGCAGCGGTAGCTATAGCTGTATGAATCAACTCCTCATCGATGTCCTTCTCCTCATAGTCTCTTATCGAATGTCGTTTTGACATCTGATCATAAAAGTTTTTTGCCCGCATTTTCGCTTCATCTGCGCTCAGCGGATGTTGTTCAGGCAAAACGACTGGCTCATAGCCCTTTTTTGTGGGGGTCATTGCATGTCATCCCGAATATTCAGCAAATCAGAAAACTGGAACAATTGTCTGTTAAATTTGCCTTCTCGTCACGCAGAATGTTCGAATCAATCCTGAGGAGGCAAGATGCTTCTGTTTTCTGTGCTTTATTAAATTTTAGCAGAATATTTCTCAAATGAGAAAATATAAGAATTTTAGACGATAACTTATCGTTAGATTATTCAGTTTATTGCATTTAACTTTTTTAATTTAGTTTTTTCTTAAATTAAGTTAAGACTCTGAGGTAAGAACCATGATGAGGAGATGAACATGAAGAAAATAGCGTTGCTGTGTGTGGGTGGAATATTGGCTTTAATGGCGTCGTCAGTACGCGCACAAGACGCAACAGGGGCTGTGCCCTCGCTTGCTGATGTGATGAGCTCTATGTCCTCTGAGGAAGTCACTCAGATGGAAAGTGATGTATCTTCAGGTGGCTCTTTGTCGATGGATATGGATGTCACGATTGAGGCAGCGGTGAGTGATGCTGTATCAGAAGGTTTAATCAGCGCAGAGCAAGCAGAAGATGCTGCTGCGACATTGGAAATCGTGTCATCTAACGCAGAATTTTTCAACTTTGACATTTTGGAAGCTATTGGCGATGTGGTTGCTTCAGGTGAATTCAGCATGGAAGAGGTGCGCCAGACATTGGAAGGTTTCAATACATTGTCTGATGCCGGCAAAAGCCTGGTCGGGAATGAAGCCTTTGATGCAACTGACACCGCTGATGGGTCGCTGTTCAGCCAGCTGTCTGATGCGGATAAGGCCATTGTTCTTAATAACATGCCAGTTGTAGGTAACGATTCTTAATCTGATGACGTTGATGGCGTCGTGTTAAGGGAGTAAATAATGCGTAAATTAATCCTCAGCCTGACTGTGTCGGCCTTTTTTGTTCCGTTCTGTGCTTCAGCGCAGGAAACAGGAGCAGTGGAAATCCCCTCTTTGGCTGATGTCGTCTCAAATATGGATGCATCTGAATTATCAGAAATGGAAAGCTCCATTGCTGAGATGGGCTCTATCGCGGTGGATGTTGATATCGCTGTTGATGCCACTGTTGAAGCCGCAGTTTCAGAAGCTATCGAAGAGGGGTTGATCTCAGCAGAAGAGGCGGCGGATGCAACGGCGTCTCTTTCACTGGTTGCTGATAACGCGCAATTCTTCAACTTCGATATTTTGGATGCAATTGCGTCGATTGTTGAAAGTGGTGAGTTTACAATGGCTGAGGTTCGTTCAACCTTGGAAGGCTTTAACTCTCTTTCAGAGGCAGGCAAAACGGTAGTCGGACAAGAGAGCTTTGACTATATCGCTGCTCATGACAGCGACCACGATGATTACGCATCAGCGAAGGCGCAGTGGGACAGTTTGTCAGGTGCCGATCAGGCTGTGGTTGAAAACCAGATGACAGCGATCACAGAATGCCGTCCAGCAGGGTCCTGCTAATCATATTTCACTGAACCCCGATAAACACACCATCAAGTAGATGGTGTAAAGAGAGGCTTGTAGCTGGTCATGAAACAATATTTGAACCGTCAGAACATCATGGTCCTAGTGATTGGATCATTATTTATGTTCGGGCCGATCCAGTCAAATGCATCGACCCTCACAGATGAACAGGTATCAGAATTGCGCGGAGAAGCGCAGCAATTTCTGATCGATAAGAAGCCTGAAGATGCCCTCGCCAAGATTGTTCAAGTCATTATTGCGCGCCCAGCTGACCTTGCGGCACGTTTCTTCAGGTCACAAATTCTTGTGTCTCTCGGGCGCGGTGAAGAAGTACGTCAAGAGCTTGAGCTTATGACAACGCTCAAGATTCCTCAGGCAGACAAAGACAAAGCCAAGCAATTAATCGAAGCAATTGACAAGATGGGTCGCCGGTTTTCTGGCAGTTTTACGCTCAAAGCCGGGCTGGGTTATGGGAATAATGTCAGCTCTTGGCCTAATGGGGGGGAAACAACCTCATCTACTGGCGTAAATGCGGGGATGCCTGACCCGATCTACAAAAAATATGACCGGATTGATGATACAATTCGTTCAGCCTCTGTATCTTTCAGCGGGTCCTATTTTTTGAATGATGCGCGGAGTTTTAAAACAAATTTTGGGTTTTCCTCGAGCTATAAAAATGCAGCTGATACGGTCAGCCTTGATTCAAAGCTGTTTTCCGTTCGTGTTGGTCTTCAGTCCGACTTCGACAGTGGGATGACAGTCAAAGGAAATCTGTCAAAGACAAGTCTGAACCGGGTGAATGATAAAGCGGGCACTACCGTAAATTCAGATATTTCAATTACCGGAATGGATGTTGAGCTGTCGCAAAAGCTTACAGATCGGTTGACTTTGGGGTATAAGTTGGCGTCATCGCAAAACAGAAATACAAAAATCACCAAAGCGAAGGATTCAGATGCAAACAGCCTTGCGCATAGTGTTTATCTGGGCTCGCCTATTGGTGGGACGGCATATGGCCGGCTGACAGGGACAATAAATCAGTCCAGAGCTGCAGAGAACCGGCAAGCGAATAAGAAAAAAGCCGATAAGGACAGTAAATCGCTGTCAGGGCTGTTGGTTAAGGTGCTGCCTCATAATCAGCGCATAATCGCAACGGTTAGCTTTAGTCAAACCTCTCACCTAAATAGTGCCAATTCCATTAACAATAAAAAACGTCTAGATAAAACGCAATCCGCCACCCTTGGGTACACAATTAAAGGGGAAGAAATCTGGTCGCCTCTTGGTGATATCTCGTTTGCCGTTGATGGAACCTATTCAAAAACAAGCTCCAATCAGGCGTCAGCACGTGTGCATGCGAAGACCATCACGCTGTCTGTGTCCCGCAAGTTTGAGATGTGAGTAAAATGCGACGGCATTGATGATAAATCGTCATCGCGAGACGGTAAGAAAATAATCAGCCCTGCAACATTTTGCAGGGCTTTTTTATGCCCACTATGTTGCCAAAAGAGGAATAAACCAATGAAATCAGAGGATAGAAGATAGCTATTCTAATACAATTAAGATCAGTTTTGCAGAAAATCTGTATTTTGATGTATCATTTAGTATCAGTTTATGGTTGCATCGTACTAGAAGAAATGACGGGAATAACGCCAACTTAATCCTGTCGGAATGTTTCCGTCGTTTTCTATTGGGAGGACACTATGAAAACTCTACGCTTGTCAGCGTTAGCTATGGCGGCTGCTGTTGGTTTCAGCGGTATTGCCCAAGCTACTGAACTCACGATTGCCATCGTGAATAACGGCCACATGATCAACATGCAGAAAGTGGCTGAGGCTTACACAAAAGACACAGGTGTGAAGCTGAACTGGGTATCACTGGAAGAAGGCGTGCTTCGTGAGCAGGTCACTTCAGATACAGCAACTGGCGGTGGTCAGTATGACATCATCAATATTGGTATGCAGGAAGCGCCAATCTGGGGTGCTGCCGGCTGGATTGAGCCTCTGAATTTTGGTTCATCATACGATGTTGACGACATGCTGCCAGCTATCCGTAACGGCCTGTCCCATAATGGCACACTGTATGCTGCGCCATTCTATGGCGAGTCATCAATGGTTATGTATCGTAAGGATCTGACCGACGCCGCTGGCGTAACAGTCCGTGACAATGATACATGGTCAAGCATCAAGGCAGCTGCCGCTGCAATCCACAACCCAGATGCGGGTGTTTATGGTGCATGTCTGCGGGGTAAGCCAGGTTGGGGTGACAACATGGCGTTCATCACCACAGTTGTGAACTCATTCGGTGGTGCATGGTTCGATAAGGATATGCGTCCAACAATCGATTCACAGCAGTGGCACGATGCCATTAACTTCTATGTTGATCTGCTGGGTAACTACGGCCCTCCAGGTTCAGAAGGTAACTCATTTAACGAAATTTTGGCTCTGTACAACGAA
This sequence comes from SAR116 cluster alpha proteobacterium HIMB100, assembly GCA_000238815.2. NCBI lineage: Bacteria > Pseudomonadati > Pseudomonadota > Alphaproteobacteria > Puniceispirillales (SeqCode) > SAR116 cluster alpha proteobacterium HIMB100. The sequence goes on from AFXB01000001.1 coordinate 115,928, forward strand.
GGTAAATGTGGCATGTGGATTGACGCAACAATCGCTGCTTCATTCCTGAAAGTTGACGGTGTTGCTTACGCTCAGTCACCAAATGCAGGTAACCCTGTTGGTGCAAACTGGCTGTGGGCATGGGCGATGGCTGTACCTGCTGGTTCACCAAACGCTGAAGAGTCAAAGAAGTTCATCGAGTGGGCAACTTCAAAAGACTACATCAAAGCTGTTGCAAACCACCCAGAATTTGGTTGGGGCTCAGTGCCAACAGGTACACGTTCATCAACATATGCATATCCTGAGTTCCAGGCTGTTGCTGGTTTCGCTGCCGCTGAAATGGCCGCTATCGAATCAGCTGCTCCTGAAGCAACAGATGTGAAGCCATATGTAGGTGTGCAGTTTGCAGCAATTCCAGAATTCCCAGAAGTGGGTTCTGCCGTTGCTCAAGAAATGGCTGCTGCTCTGTCAGGTGCGAAGTCAGTTGCTGATGCCCTGGCGGCATCACAGGCAGCTGCAGAAGCTATCATGTCTGAAGCAGGTTATTTCTAATAATATACTCCACACAAGGAAAGGCCAGGTCAGTTTGATCTGGCCTTTCTTGCCCATCGGGTAAAGTCACTTTAGTCACTATTTTTTAAACGCTTTTATCTCTTTCAAGGAGTCTGGGGTCATGTCTAATCGTACACTACCTCGCTTACTGCAAACTCCTGCTGTCTTGCTCTTGCTGATGTGGATGCTTGTCCCGCTTGGCATGACTTTGTTCTTTTCATTTATCCGCTATGTTCTCAACAATCTTCGTCGTCCGGAATGGACCTCACCGAATATTGATAACTGGCGGGGTTTTGGCAATTACGAATATGTATTGTATCAGGCCAAGGATTTTTGGTTTGCGGTACAGAACAGCTTGTTCATTGTGTCGAGCGTGATTCTGCTGACGGTGGGGTTGGGGCTGGCAATTGCTGTTCTGATTAACCGGTCATTTCCTGGCCGCGGTATTGTCAGGGTTTTGTTGATCTCTCCGTTTTTTGTCATGCCCGCCGTGAATGCGGTGCTGTGGATCAATATGATTCTTGATCCTGTGCTGGGTCTGAACGGGTTGGCGGTTGCCGGTATAAATGAAACTGTCTCTGCCCTGCAGAAAGTGCCGCTGCTTGGCTATTTCTTTTCCTTATGGCCAGAAATTGAACCTGTGTCTTTCCGTGCAACCCAAACCTCTGCTCTGGCTGTTATCATTATGGTGACCTGGCAGTGGACACCATTTGCAGTACTTATTTTCATGACGTCCTTGCAGTCAGAAGATCAGCAGCAAAAAGAGGCCGCAATATTGGACGGGGCAGGGGCTTGGTCACAATTCCGCTACCTTACGCTTCCTCATCTGGCGCGGCCCATAGCGATTGTGGTGATGATCCAAGCGATTTTTCATCTGTCTTTATATGCTGAAATAGAGATTGTCAGTCGTGGTAACGGAAATAAAAACCTGCCTTATCTGATCGGGGAATTTGCCTCGAATAATATTGGGGCGGCGAGTGCGACAGGTATTCTGGCGGTCATTCTTGCCAATATTGTGGCTATTTTCCTGCTTCGCCTCATTGGCAAAAGCCTTATGGATTAGGGGGCAAAATAATGGCAGCAACACATCAGACAACAGGTTTCGGTAAAATCCTCCTGCCCATTTTGGCTTGGGTAGTCGCGCTTTTGTTTTTCTTTCCGATTTTCTGGATGGTTCTGACCAGTTTCAAAACCGATGCCGATGCGGTTAAACCTGAGTTTTTGTTTGTGTTTTCCCCGACATTAGAAAACTACCTGAATATGACAGAAAATTATGATTATTGGCGATTTGCCGTTAATTCAACAATCACTTCTGTTTTTGCCACCTTATTCACATTAGCCGTGGGAGTGCCGGCGGCATATGCAATGGCGTTTGATCCCAGCCGGCATACTAAGGATATCTTGGTCTGGATGTTGTCAACCAAGATGCTGCCTGCTGCAGCTGTTCTGTATCCAATGACATTTTTGACAAAAAATATGTTGGGGATTTATGACACGCACTTCCTGGTAATTATGGTCCTTAGCCTGATTAATATGCCAATTGTGATTTGGATGCTGTTCACCTATTTCAAAGAAATTCCGAAAGAAATTATTGAAGCGGGAAAAATGGATGGTGTCAGTATCTGGGGTGAAATGCGGGATATTGTGTTGCCTCTGGCGTGGGGCGGGTTGGCCTCTACAGCTTTGCTCTGTTTCATTTTCTGCTGGAATGAGGCGTATTGGACGGTTCGTCTGACCACAACAGAAGCCGCAACGCTGTCAAAGCTTATTGAAGGGAACCGTGCTCCAGAAGGGCTGTTCTTTGGGCGTCTATCGGCTGTATCAACAGCTGCTGTGGGCCCGATCGTTGTACTGGGATGGTTCTGCCAAAAACAGCTGGTCCGCGGTTTGACATTCGGGGCGGTGAAATGATGAGGTCTGTCCTGTTGTTTTGGTCTTCTGAACAGTCATTTGGGTGACGGATTATGTCAGTGTTAACACCTGAATTTGAATTTGTTGATGGTGCCGATGATTCTATTCGGTATCTTGAACATGGCTGGCCGACAGATCTGTGCCGCTGGCATAGTCATGAAGTGCTGGAACTTCATCTGATTGTCGAAGGTTATGGCAAGTCATTTGTCGGGGATTATATCGGCGAATTCGCACCAGGCGCGTTGTTCTTAATTGGACCGCATGTGCCGCATAATTGGGTCACTGATGAATTTGGTGATTTTGAAGCCATTCCTTTGCGGGATATGCTGATTCAGTTCAGCCTGGGCAGTATTCAAAAACTGCGCAAAGCGTTTCCTGATTTTCACGAGCTTGACGCTTTGTTACAACGGGCGACAGGTGGGCTGGAGTTTGTCAATTTTGACAAGGCAGAAGCGCAACATGCTCTGGCAGAAATAAAAGATGCCAGCGGCGCTGACCGTATTTTGAAGTTTCTGACTTTTCTGCTTCGGTTGAACCACCATCCGCATCAAAAAATTCTGTCTGTATCTGATATTGCTTATTCCAGCTTTACCGCAAAGCAATCCAACATTGCCAAGGTCGTTGATTACATCATTGTTCATTTTGCCGAGGATATCAGCCTAGAGGCTGCTGCTGAAATGGCCAATATGAGCGTCGCCACATTTGCCCGGAATTTTAAAAAGCTGACGGGCAGCCGCTTCACCGAATTTGTTACCCGTGTGCGCATTGGGCAAGCCTGTTCAATGCTTCAGGCCACTGATCAGAAAATAGCAACAATTTGTCATGAAGCCGGGTTTAAAAACCTCGCAAACTTTAATCGTCATTTCTTACGTGTAAAAAAGACAACTCCTTCAGCCTACCGGGGGGTGACGCGTACAGAGCTGCAAAATAAAATAGTGATTACAGATGGTTGATGTAAAATTATTTCAAACTGAATATGACAGTTCCACATGCAATATTGGGGTGGTTCATCTGGGTCATGGTGCTTTCCATCGCGCCCATCAGGCAATTTATATTGATGATTACATGAACCAAACAGGTGACACCCGGTGGGGCATCGCCGCTGTAAATTTGCGGAAAGCAGAGGCAGATATTTTTGCTGATGCTGCGCAGGCTGAAAATGGCTATGTGGTGAAATCGATTTCTCCTGATGGTGCAGTCGCGTTTCGCAGCGTGCGGTCACATCTGGCTTTCGTGGACGCAACATCAGCACCTGATGAGGCATATAACTTACTCAGCCTTCCTTCTGTGAAGATGGTAACCATCACGGTCACAGAGAGTGGTTATTATTTTGACCAGAACTGGAATTTGGATTTAGCGGCTCAGCCTGTTGCTGCCGGAATTGCGGGCAAGCCATCTGAAACAGTCTATGCATATTTAACAGAGGCTCTTGATCGTCGTTCTGTTCAGCTGGATGAGCCTATCTCTATCTTATGTTGTGATAATATCCGCAGTAACGGCAAGGTGCTTGAGGGCGCTCTTCTGGCCTATCTTGAATCGAAGCAACAGGCTAAACTTGCCGATTGGGTGCGAAAGAATGTCAGCTTCCCTTGTTCAATGGTAGACAGAATAACTCCCCGCAGCACAGCTGCGCTCAAGGATGAGGTTTGCCATCTTTTTCCCAAGACAGCACAGTCGCCTGTGCATGCTGAAGAGTTTACCCAATGGGTTATTGAAGACAGTTTTGCCGCTGAAATACCTGATTTATCAAAAGTTGGCGTTCAGATTGTCTCAGATGTTGAGCCTTATGAAGAGGCAAAGATCCGTATCCTGAATGGTGGTCATGTTGGCCTTGCCTATCTTGGTGCTTTGGCCGGACATCTGACCTTTGATCAGGCTATGCGCGATCCCCGTCTGCGCCCACATTTTGAACGTTGGGAGAATAGTGAGGTCTTGCCCGGATTAGGGGATCACGCACCGTTTGATACATCTGATTATCTGGGAGAGATCGCCAGCCGGTTTGAAAATGAAGGTATTGCTGATCACCTTGAGCGGATTTGTATGGATGGCTATTCAAAGATGGCAATTTATATTCGGCCTACTTTGGAGGCTTGCTTGCAAAAAGGTATTCTTCCCGAAGCGGGTTTTGACTGCGTTGCCGCATGGATCGTTACCGCAAGACGCCATAAAGAGGGGCAGAATAATTTTCCTTATCATGAACCTTTCTGGGACAAACTGGCACCTATGATTATGAAAGGTAAGGAAGATGAAATTGCTTCCGATCCGCAAATCTGGGGTGATCTTCCCCAGCGCTTTGATAATTTTGTCCCTGGCCTCGTCGCCGCAATTCACAGGATGGACCAAAAATGGCAGGCTTAGATCTTAAAAATGTTGCCAAATCTTATGGCGCAATAAATGTAATTAAGAGCATTGATTTGGCGATTGAAGACGGAGAATTCGTCGTCTTTGTCGGGCCTTCCGGATGCGGAAAATCAACGCTTTTGCGGATGATAGCGGGGCTTGAGGATATATCGGGGGGAACAATTTCTATTGGCGGTACAGTGGTCAATGACGTTGCCCCTGCTAAACGTGGGGTGGCTATGGTGTTTCAGACCTATGCGCTGTACCCGCATATGACGGTCTACAAAAATATGGCTTTTGGTCTGAAACAGGCGCGAACACCGCAAGATGAAATCGACAAACGGGTCAGGGGTGCTGCAGATATTCTGGAAATCTCTGACTTATTAGAGAGAACGCCTCGTGCGCTTTCGGGAGGGCAACGCCAGAGGGTTGCTATTGGCCGGGCGATTGTGCGTGAACCAGATGTGTTCTTGTTTGATGAGCCGTTATCAAACCTGGATGCCGCGCTTCGTGTACAGACGCGTATTGAGATTGCGCGTCTTCACGAACGTTTGGGAACCACAATGATCTATGTCACGCATGATCAGGTAGAGGCGATGACCTTGGCGGATAAAATTGTGGTGTTGCGTGCTGGCCACATTGAACAGGTGGGCAGCCCTATCACGCTGTATGAACGCCCAGAGAATAAATTCGTGGCCCAGTTTATTGGCAGTCCCAAGATGAATTTCTTCACTTTGAAGGACATAAATACAACCGCACCTGCGGCGTTGAAAAAGACGCTTGATGAGGCAACTGATTTGGGCATCCGCCCAGAACATCTGACGATGTGTCCAGAAAAATCAGCAATGATTTCTGGCCGTCTAGAATTGATTGAACAGCTCGGTGAGTATGTTTTAGTCCATCTGGAAACAACAACAGGTAACGAGTTCATTGCCAAAATGCCATCTGTGCCAAAGCAGGCAAAAGGAGAGATGATGCACTTTAAAGCAGAGCTTGATTTATGCCATTTGTTTGACCAGCACACGGGCGAGCGAAAATAATTCGGCGGAAAAGCAGCGGCTTTAAGTTATCGCCGGGCTTCGTTTCAAAGGCAGGCTTCTGAATAAAATCCATGTCATAATTGACAGGTTCAGCCCGTTCCAAAGGATGCCATTCACAAAGGCCATCTGGTAGGAGCGGGTGAGATCGTAAATCCAGCCAGACATCCAACCGCCCAGGGCCATCCCTAAAATAGTCATCATAATGACGAACCCCACCCGTTCGCCAGCTTCCCGGGGCGGCAGATATTCACGAATGATAACCGCGTAGCCGGGGACAATCCCGCCTTGTGATAAGCCAAAAATTAAGCTGACAACATAAAGCGAGGCCATGCCGTCAAACGGCAGATACATCACCAGAGCCACACATTGCAGGAATGAGCCAAGCAGAACGGTTTTAATGCCACCTAATTTGTCGGCAATCAGACCGGAGACAATGCGGCTGATCACACCACCAAACAGCATAACAGACAGCATCTGCACACCGACCGCCGGGCCATATCCAAGGCCAACACAGTACGACACGATATGGACCTGAGGCATGGACATGGCGACACAACAGGACACCCCAGCAATGCCGAGCAAAAGCTGGAACTGGCGGGATGGTAATTTAATTTTCGACCTGTTTTTGACAGCCAGGTCTGAGGCCAGTTGATGGGCTTCATCGGGGACGTTGCGGCGCAGCAGAAACGCCAGTGGGATAATGACAAAAAAGGTCAGCACAGCCAGCATCTGATAGGCATCACGCCAGCCATTCTCAAGCAGAATATCTGACAGGAACAAGGGCCAAACCCCGCCAGCGAGGTAATTGCCACTGGCGATCAAGGCGACAGCAATGCCGCGATGTCGTAAAAACCAATGTGAGATATCTGAGATCAAAGGGCCAAACCCCGCAGCTGTGCCAAACCCCAGAAAAAGATGAAGTGCGGTCAGCAGATAGAAATCATTCACATAACTAGACAGAAGATAGGCTGCACTGCTGGCCATTGCTGCTGCGATAATCGAAAGAGTGACGCCAACCCGGTCAATGATCCGGCCAATGATCAGATTGCCAAGGGCAAAGCCGATCATATTCAAAGTAAACGGCAGAGAGGTTGTTGACCGGGCGGTATCAAAATCAGCTTCCAGAGACGGCATGATCGTGATCACTGCCCACATGCCTGTATTTGCAAAGATAGCAATGATAAGTGTAACCCCCAGCCGAAACCAGGAATAGGGGCTGTCATGTATATCAGGATTCATATCGGTAAATGGATTAGGCATGTCTGCATCATAAGCGTTGAAAAGGGGCTTGCAAGCTCATCTTTTTCTTGGCGGTTTTCTCTGCTCTTGATGTTTTGTCATATTCCCGCAACACTATTTGTCTAAGCCCCATAGTGGGATTATCGTGTTTTATTGTCTAAATTGCTCGTGAGGAGACATCATGAAAGCCCTGTACCCGTCTTTATGTGCCATTGTTGCGGCAATGTCATTTGGCCTGTCCAGCCCAGTGTTGTCAGCTGACCTGACCATACTTCATATTAACGATCATCATTCGCATCTGCAGGCAGATGGCCGTATGGATTTAACGCTGGCCGGAGAAAGAACACGCGTCCGATCAGGCGGGTTTCCGGCATTGGTAACGAAGTTCAAGGACCTGGCCGCGCAGAATAAAAATGTGCTGAAACTGCATGCTGGCGATGCAATCACTGGCGATCTGTATTACACGCTGTTCAAAGGCAAAGCAGATGCGGCGCTGATGAATGAAATTTGCTTTGATGCGTTTGCCCTCGGTAATCACGAATTTGATGATGGTGATGCTGGCCTTGCGGCCTTTCTGGATGAGCTGAAATCTGGTGACTGCAAGACAAATGTTCTGGCCGCAAATGTTAAGCCTGAGCTTGGCGTGTCTGCTTTGGCGAAAACATCCGCCACTGATTATTTTGCCCCCCATCACATATTTGAAAGGGGGGGAATGAAAATTGGTGTCATCGGCATTGATATCGCGAATAAGACCAAACAGTCCTCCAGCCCGGATGAAACAACACTGTTTGCTGACGAGCTGACAACCGCACAGGCTGAAATTGACACGCTGACCGCACAAGGGGTGCAGCATATCGTTCTGCTGACCCATTATCAGTACGAAAATGATCTGGCTCTCGCCAAAGCCTTGAACGGGGTGGATGTTATTATTGGCGGGGATTCTCATACGCTGCTGGGTGATTTTTCTGATTTAGGGAAAAATGCTGCCGGACCTTACCCAACTGTTGTCACTGGAGCAGGCGAGCAGACGGTTTGTGTTGTCCAGGCCTGGCAATATGCCCAGATTGCAGGGGAACTTCAGGTGAGTTTTGATGATAACGGGGCGGTGACAGCCTGTTCAGGTACACCGCATATGATGCTGGCAGACAGTTTCAAACGCAAAAATGCAGACGGCAAGCGGGTTGAACTGGAAGGAGAGGCCAGAGCGGCGGCGATTGCCGCGGTGAAGGCGCATCCGAGCCTGTCTGTTGTTTCCGAAGATGCAGAGGCGGCGGCTGTTCTGGCCAGCTTCTCTGGCCAGGTTGATGCCCTTAAAGCAGAAAATATTGGCAGCATTGCATCGCCTTTGTGTCTTGAGCGGATCCCCGGACAGGGCAAATCCAAGATGTGTGATGCGTCTGATACAGCGAAAAACGGTTCCGATATTTCTAATCTTGTGGCGCATGCCTTCCGTGATATGTCCCGAACCGGGGATATTGCTATCCAGAATGGTGGAGGCGTCAGAACAGATGTGAAATCAGGTGAATTTTCAATTGGTGATGCCTACACACTGCTGCCGTTTGCCAATACGCTGGTTGAACTGACCATGACCGGGGCAGAACTTCATCAGGTTCTTGAAGATGCCCTTGACTATGCGCTGACCCCGGACGGGTCAACCGGGGCCTATCCTTATGCGGCAGGCCTGCGCTGGTCAATCGATACCCGCCAGCCCAAGGGCAAGCGGTTTTCAGATATCCAGTTCAAAGGCCCTGCGGACGCCAGCTGGTCTGCACTTGACAAAGCTCGGTCTTATAAGGTGATCACCAACAACTATATCGCTGGTGGCCGGGATGGGTATCTGACCTTCAAGACAGTTGCTTCTGATGGCCGTCTTGTTGACACCTATCTTGATTATGCGCAGAGCTTTGTTGATTATGTGCGCGCCAAGGGCACGGTTGATAAGCTGGATATCTCTGAATATTCAACCCAGTCCTTTATGAAGTAACAAAGGTAGATACCCTGCAAAAAATAGGCTGTCCGGCGTAATCGCTGGGCAGCCTGTTTTGACGTCATTTCTGGTCAGAACAAACCCTACCACCTGCTTGAGTCATCATCAGAGGTTTGTTTGTTCTGATGATAGAGATCATCAACATGCTGAAGCCCTTCTGGAAGCGGCGAAAATCCTGGATGAGAGACAGCATAAATCTGGCCAACGCAACTGAGGCCTGAGGCATCATCTAGCGTGCCAGCGGTGATCGCCAAGCGTCCCGTGCCCGTTGGCCGGTAAAATAAAGAGGCCCCGCAATGACTGCAGAACCCGCGTTCGGCGATCTCAGAACTGCGATACCATTTCAGGCTGGTTTCTGTGATCTCTACCTCGGCTTCTGGGGCAGATGTCGCGGCAATGGAATTACCAATAATTTTCATACAATCGCGGCAGTGACAGATGATAATAGGCCGCAACTCAGCTGAAGTTTGATAGCGGACCTGGCCACAATGACAGCCTCCGGTATAATGTTTCATTTCTGCGTCTCCCAATCTTGTCTTGATGAAAATCACACCAGCCTGGAAGGGTTTTGTCTGGCCCAAAATGGTCATTTCGTCAGTCAGGATGTCGAGGGGCGAATATATTTCTTCCCGCCTTTTGTTTCTCTTAAAAAGATGAATCGCGGTAAGCTGTTCGAAGGAAGGCACAGCTGATATGACAAAACGCCCTTTGAATTTTCTGGTGATCATGTCTGATGAACATCGCCGTGATGCGATGGGCTGTATGGGCCACAGACATGTGAAAACACCGCATCTTGACGCTCTGGCCCGCCGCGGGGCTGTGTTTGAGCGGGCCTATACCGCCTCGCCAATGTGTGTGCCGGCACGGGCAGCTGTCGCCACAGGTCAGCCTGTTCACCGCACCGGCCATTGGGACAGCGCCAGCCCTTATGCAGGCACACCAGACAGCTGGATGCACAGCCTGCGGGCCGCCGGTCATGAGGTGGTGTCTATCGGCAAGCTGCATTTCAGATCAGCTGAAGATGATAACGGGTTTAGCCAGGAAATCCTGCCGATGCATGTTGTCGGCGGGGTAGGGTGGACCATAGGCCTGCTGCGTGAAACCCTGCCTGATTACAGCCCGTCAGCCGCCGAACTGGCTGCTGATGTCGGGGTCGGGTCCAGCAGCTATACAGATTATGATCTGGCGATAACAGACGCCGCAACGGACTGGCTTTGTGCAGCAGAACGGCTGAACCAGCCCTGGGCGGCGTTTGTCTCTTTGGTCAGCCCGCATTATCCGCTGACCTGTCCTGAGGCGTTTTATGATTTATATGACCCGGCGGATATAGATCTGCCTGTGGGGGCACAGCGCCCGCCGACCCATAGTGAGGTCCAGAATATCACCGGGTTTTTCAGCTATGATCAGTTCTTTGATGAGCAGAAAATGCGGACAGCGAAATGTGCTTATTTTGGTCTGACCAGTTTCATGGATGATTGTGTGGGCCGCGTGCTGGGCGCGCTGAACACAAGCGGGCAGGCGGAAAACACCGTTATTTTATATGTCTCTGATCATGGGGATATGCTGGGGGATCATGGCATGTGGACAAAACAGGTAATGTATGAGGCGTCTGCCGGTGTGCCGATGATCATGGCCGGGCCGGGCCTGCCTATGGGGCGGCGCGTGCTGACCCCGGCCAGCCTGCTGGATATTGCGCCGACCGCACATCAGGTGATGGGGGTGAAGACCTCAAAAGGTCAGTATTTCGGGGATTCTCTTCTGCGGCTGGCAACAGGCAAAGACCAGCCGCGCCGGACCGTGTTCAGCGAATATCATGATGGCGGTTCGACTACGGCCAGCTTTATGGTGCGCTGGGGCAACTGGAAATATATTCACTATCCCGGCCATGCCCCGCAATTGTTCAATTTAAAACATGACCCGGATGAGATGTGCGACCTGGCCCCGTCTGCTCCTGACCAGCCGGCAGCAGAAGCCGCTTTGGGTGAAGGCGAAAGACGCTTGCGCAAAATCTGTGACCCGGAGGCGGTGAACGCGGCTGCCTTTGCGGACCAGAAACGCAAGATAGACGCCCTTGGTGGTGAGGAAGCCTGCCTGAAGGCGTACGTCTTCAACCATACCCCCGCCCCAGAGGCGTGAAGGGGGGGGATTTCCAATGCCCCGGCATAGTCATCGCTTCGTTAACACGCTAAAGTCATACCCATCATGATCTATGCGCTTTGTCTTCTTATTGGCTTGCAACTGGCCAGTACCGCCTTTGCCGGTTTGTTGGGTCTGCCTGTGCCCGGGCCCGTTTATCGGCTTACTTGTGTTGCTGGTCTGGTTACTGGCGGGCGGGCGGCGTCCGGCAGGTCTTGAGGCGGCGGCAGAGGGATTTATTCGTTATCTGCTGTTGTTGTTTGTGCCGGCGGCGGTCGGCCTGGTTCAGTATCTTGACCTGCTGAGCGAACAGGGCCTGGTGCTTATCGTGGTGATTGTGTTGTCAACGCTGGCCGGTCTGCTGGCCACAGCCCTTATGTTCACAATTGCGGCGGGCTGGCTGTCCCCGCCTGACAAGTCCGAGAAACGGCAGATCTGATGGACCAGCTGGCTTTTATCTTTGTTTATTTGGAAGAACAGCCGCTCTTATGGCTGTTTGTGACCTTGTCTGCCTATCTGCTGGTAGAACAGATTTATCACCTCGGCCGCAATTTTGCGCTCTTGAACCCGGTTCTGGTCAGCGCGGTTCTGATCGCTGTTATTTTGTGGCTGAGCCGGACCTCTTATGCTGACTATTTTGCCGGGGCGCAGTTTATTCATGTGATGCTGGGCTCGGCGATCATCGCACTTGCTGTGCCGGTTGCCCGCTATCAGGGGGCTTTGTGGGGGGCCCGTTATGCGGTTCTGGCCGCTTTATGTTGTGGGGCTTTGGTGGCCGCGCTCAGCGCGGTGTTTCTGGCAAAGGCGTTTGGTTTGTCTGATGCGCTGGTGGCCTCGCTTGCGCCGAAAAGTGTGACTGCGCCGATTGCTATGGGCATAGCGGAACAGATTGGCGGGATCACCTCAATTGCGGCGGTGCTGGCGGTTGTTACCGGCATTACCGGGGCGGTGATTGTCACGCCTTTGTTCAGCAGGCTGGGCTTTACAGACTGGCGCGCACGGGGTTTTGCTGTGGGTGTGACCTGTCATGGGATCGGCACCGCCAATGCCTTTCAGGTGCATGCCATCGCCGGTACGTTTGCGACCATCGGCATGGCCCTGAACGGAGTGTTTTCGTCTGTTGTTCTGCCTGCTCTGCTGATCGTCCTGCTCTAGGCTGGTATCATTTGCACACGGGTTATTTGCGGCGGGGCTGTTTGGCCAGAACCGCCTCTACGACGGGGTGTTGGCGCATCGCCTCGCAAAAGGCGGCCAGTTTCGGCCGGCCGGTGCGCATCTGGTCTTTATTCGGCTCCCATCTGGTCAGCATATACAGATAAAAATCAGCTGCACAAATCTCACCTCCCAACAGATTTGGTGATAACTGGCCTTCCAGATAATCAAACAGCGTGTCATTCATCTCGCGGGCTTTGGCTTTGATGCCGTCAAAACCGTCTTCAAAGCCGTAATGGCGGGTGTGATGCTGGCGGTGATAGGCGGGATACATGGTGGTCGCCAGCAGGGTGATCAGGCTTAAATAGCGATCGCGTTCAGCGCTTGCCGGGGCAGGGGCCAGCCCGTCAAACCTCTCTGTGATATGATGAACAATGGCCAGCGATTCAAACAGGCTGTGGCCATCCGGGCAAACCAGAACAGGGATCCGGCCAGTTGGATTTTTGGCCAGAAAGTCCGGTGTCTGGCGTTCTGCCTCATCAGGAAAGCTGATGGTGTAGGCACAGTCCTTTGCGGTCAGCAGGAATTCAGCGATCAAGGACCCAGCAAACGGGCGGCCATAAATATGATACTCTGTCATTATCTGATACCTCTGGTTTTTATCAGGGTTATTCGGGGATTGTGGCGGTGATGCCGCCATCAACAATCAGATCTGTTCCGGTAACGTAACGCGCTTCATCAGATGCCAGATATAACGCGGCATGTGCGACATCTTCTGCCTTACCCATATGGCCTATCGGGACCTGGGCATGGCGTTTCGCTACATAGCCTTCATAATCACCGCCTGCATATTTTTGGGCCATACGTCTGACCATGGGTGTGAACATCAGCCCGGGCAGCACACAATTCATCCTGATCCCATCTTTGGCATGAAGCACAGCAGAGGTCTTGGTGAATTGCTGCAGCGCGGCTTTGGCGGTGTTATAGCCGATTTGCGGCTTGCCGAGGTGGCGAATGCCGGCCACTGATGAGATATTGACAATCGCGCCTTTCCCGGCAGCGATCATCGTGGGAAGGGCGGCCCTTGTGCAGAACATCACACTGTCAAGATTTAACGCCAATTGCTCCCGCCAGATTTGTGTGTCCGCATCAGCCGGTCCCAGACGTTCAGACTGGCCGACATTATTGATCAGAATGTCAATCCGGCCATGCCGGTCTAAAATGGTCTGCATCCAGTTATTGACGGCCTGTTCATCTGTCACATCACCAAAGGTGAAAAAAGCCTGTCCGCCCTCTGCCTGGATTGCTTTTATTGTTGTCTGAGCATCTTTGGCGTTTATATCCAGCCCTTCAATAACAGCCCCCTGACGGGCAAACAGCCTGGCAATGGCACTGCCGTTGCTGAGCTCATCTGCCGGGCTGCCAAACCCGGTGACAGCGGCAATTTTTCCGGCTAGTGAAAACGGCAATTTATCGGTCATGACAGTTTTTCTTTTTCCTTTACCAACCCGCTTTTCTTAAGTGAACTGGCTGAAGTCGATATCGTGGTCCTTATCCAGATGCTTGCCGACCGCTGGCATCGGGTATTTCAGGCCAGTTGCGCAATTAAACAGAACAGCTGTTTCAGATTTATCAACCCAGCCCTTTTGTAAGGCCAACTGATAGGCAGCCGCCGTTGCCGCACCTTCCGGACACAGCAGGACACCATCTTCACGGGCGATGTAGTCCCGGATGTCCATAATATGTTCATCTTCCACGGCTACAGCCTGTCCGCCGGATTCACGCACCGCCCGCAGAATAAGGAAATCGCCAACCGCGATAGGAACGCGGATACCTGCGGCCACTGTATGGGCATCTGTCCAGAGTGGGGCATGTTCCTCACCTTCATCATAGGCCTTGACAATAGGCGCACATCCGGTCGCTTGTACAGCGATCATGCGCGGCAGCTTACCGGTTAGCCAGCCCAGAGCCTGAAGTTCAGCAAAGGCTTTCCACATTCCAATCAGACCGGTTCCGCCGCCGGTTGGATAGAAAATCACGTCAGGCAAGCTCCAGCCCATCTGTTCTGCCAGCTCAAGCCCCATCGTTTTCTTACCTTCTATCCGATAGGGCTCTTTCAGGGTAGATACATCAAACCAGCCCACACTCTGTTTGCCTTCACCAACAATCTTACCACAATCATTAATCAGACCGTTCACCATCCAGGTATCTGCACCCTGCAGCTGGATTTCGCGAATATTGATATCAGGTGTGTCAGAGGGGCAAAGAACAGTAGCTTTCATTCCCGCCTTGCGCGCATAGGCCGCCATCGCGGCCCCGGCGTTCCCGTTTGTTGGTATAGCCAGATGATCAAGCCCGAATTCATGTGCCATAGAAACAGCCAGCGCCAGCCCGCGCGCCTTGAACGAGCCGGTTGGCAGTCGTCCTTCATCTTTGATAATCACATTCCCGGGGGTCCCGCCAAGTCGGTCTGTGCTGTAATTCAGCGGAATCAGAGGAGTAACAACCTCGCCAAGTGAAATTCTGCTATCAGGCTTGGTGACCGGCAACAAAGCCTTATACCGCCAGAAGCCTGGCTGGCTGTCATCAATCCCTTCCTCTCGGCTAAGTGTCTGTTTAATCTGCTCAAGATCATATCTGACCAGCAGAGGACGGCCAGCTTCTGATAGGCCATGCACCTGACCAGCAGGATATTTTTTGCCCGTGAGCGAACACTCAAGATGAGTGACGAAATTATTTTTGATAGTCATTTTTCCAACTTTGTAGGTGGGACACAATTGGAGCTTTTTTAGGGTGGATAGGCTTGACTGTAAATACTCGTGTTAAGACTAATTTTTGTGCAATTCACCATTTACAAGCAGATTTTACTTTTTAACTTCCGGTATTCATGTATTTTCCATGTGGGGAAAACTTATACGAAAAGCCTAGACTTAGCTTTTTTCAAGTATTTAAGCAAAAATTGGGAGTATTAGATGTCAGTCAACGACGTCATCATGGATGCGCTTCGTCAAAATGATGTAAACTTCGTAACAACTGTACCTTGTAAACAACTTGCAGGCGTCATTGAAAAGATTGATACAGCGCCGGATATCCATCACGTGCCTTCGAACCGTGAGGATGAAGGCATGGGTTTGTGTGCAGGGGCATATTTGGGGGGTAAACGCCCGGCAATTATTATGCAAAATACTGCAATCGGCGTCACCATAAACGCGCTTGCAACGCTAATACAGTTCTACCGTATGCCATTGCCGATGTTGATAAGTTACCGTGGTGAAGTGGGTGAGCCTGTAGCCTGTCAGGTGGAAATGGCTGTTCATACAAAGGCCCTGCTCAATCAGCTGAATATACCGACCTATCACTTTCACAATACTGAGGATGCCGACGAGCTGTCAGGGATTTTGTCTTATTGTTTCATGTCCAGAAAGCCTTTGGCTGTGCTGATGGATGCAACTTTCTGGAAGGGGGCCTGAGGTTATGATCAGAAGCGATGTTCTTAAAACACTTCTTCCTTTGATATCCGACCAGCTGCTGGTCACCAATATCGGTCTGCCTAGTCAGGAAATGCATCTTCTGGACGACCAGCCTAGTAATTTTTATATGCTGGGGACCATGGGGCTGGCCTCATCTATCGGCCTTGGCCTTGCGCTGGCTCAGGATAAAAAAGTGATTGCCCTTGACGGCGATGGGTCTGTGCTGATGAATTTCGGGACATTGCCCACTATTGCCAATAACCCGGCGCCGAATTTTATCCTTCTCATCATTGATAACGGCAGTTATGGGTCAACTGGCGATCAGCCAACCTATACCGCCATGAAGACATCTCTTGCTGATGTTGCGCGTGCTTGCGGGTGCGAGCATGTCGTGGAATGTCAGGCAGAACAGGCTTATGAGACTGTTGAGACGGCGTTGGCAGCAGACCATATGACCATCATCATCTGTAAATGTGAATCAGGAAATATTAAGGTTCCTGTCATTGAAATGGATCCTGTGGTCATCAAAGACAGGTTTATGAAAGTCGTTCAGTCCTAACAAGACGTCTGGATATCAAATAAAAACCCTTTCTAAAGTGAGGAAAAGCGGCCCTTTGCATCTTGCATTTTTGGGCCGCTTGGCTTATTCATGCGGGGTGTAGAACAGGGGTTGGTCTTTTCTGCCAAGGTGGGGATAAAACTATGGATTCGTATCTAGCTGAGTATCTGCCGATAGCTGTGTTCATGGCGATTGCTGTCGGTTTGTCATTAGCCTTTGTGATTGGCGCCTTTGTTGTTGGCTCGCAAAAACCTGACATTGAAAAACTAACTGCTTATGAATGCGGCTTTGATGCGTTTGATGATTCGCGCAAACCTTTTGATGTCCGGTTTTATCTGGTTGCTATTCTTTTTATCATTTTCGACCTTGAAATTGCCTTTTTGTTTCCCTGGGCCGTCGCCCTTGGTGATATTGGTCTGTTCGGGTTTTGGTCGATGATGATTTTCCTTGGCGTGCTGACCATTGGTTTTGTGTATGAATGGAAAACAGGAGCTCTGGAATGGGAATAAGTGATAAACCCCTTCTGCCTGCCGGTTCTGATGATTTATCCTTTGACAGGCCGATCCCCCCTGGCGCTGATCAAGATGCCATTTTGAATGCCGTAACAGACGAGATTACAAATCGCGGATTTGTTATCGCTAAAGCGGACAAATTGTTTAACTGGGCGCGCTCTGGCTCACTTTGGCCGATGACGTTTGGTTTGGCCTGTTGTGCTGTTGAAATGATGCATTCTGCGGCAAGCCGATATGACATGGACCGGTATGGCATGTTGTTCCGGCCCAGCCCACGCCAGTCAGATGTGATGATTGTTGCGGGAACGCTGACCAACAAAATGGCACCAGCTCTGCGCCGTGTATATGACCAGATGCCTGAGCCGCGCTGGGTTTTGTCAATGGGTTCATGTGCAAATGGCGGTGGCTATTATCACTATTCCTATGCGGTGGTGCGCGGATGTGACCGGATTGTGCCTGTGGATGTATATGTTCCTGGCTGTCCGCCGACTGCAGAAGCCCTGATTTATGGATTGCTGCAACTGCAGAAAAAAATCAAAAGAACCGGGACAATTGCCCGCACTTAAAGGGCGGGACACCATGAAATGCGGGGGCTGAAGTACTGTCAGGCCCCTTTAACTTATGTCAACAGGAATGTCATGACAGAGCCATCACAGCCAGAACTGAATACCCCCTCAGATAACAACCGATCTGTTGCTGATGACAAGTTAACGTCTATTGCAGAGCGGCTGTCGTCTTTGTTTGGCGAGTCTTGCCGGTTAGAAAGAGCGGGCGGCGAGCTGCGCCTGAGGTGTGATGTGTCTGACCTGCTTTATGTGCTGAAAACACTAAGAGATGATCCTGTTCTGCAGTTCAAGCAGCTGAGTGACTTGACAGCTGTTGATTATCCCGAACGTGCGCAGCGCTTTGACGTTGTTTATCAGATGCTGTCTTTGGCACTTAATGCGCGGATCCGCGTTCTGACTTCGGTTGAGGATGGCGATATCGTGCCGTCTGCTATTGATTTGTTTGCCTCTGCCAATTGGGCTGAGCGTGAAGTTTGGGACATGTTTGGGATTTTCTTCTCAGGTCATCCTGATCTGCGGCGTTTGCTGACAGATTACGGTTTTGAGGGGCATCCTTTGCGTAAGGATTTCCCACTGACAGGTTATGTTGAGGTACGATATAACGATACAGAGCGCAGGGTTGTGTATGAGCCTGTGCATCTGACGCAGGAATATCGAGATTTTGACTTCCTGAGTCCTTGGGAAGGCATGCAATTATCGCCTGCAGAACAGAATGGTGCCGACACATCAGAAGGGGAGGCCTGAGCCATGGGTGAGATGCAGATCAGACCTTTAACACTGAATTTTGGCCCCCAACATCCAGCAGCCCACGGGGTTTTGCGTCTGGTTCTTGAGATGGATGGCGAAATTATTGATCGGGCTGATCCTCATGTTGGGTTATTGCATCGCGGCACTGAAAAGCTGATTGAAAATAAAACCTACCTTCAGGCTCTGCCGTATTTTGACAGACTTGATTACGTTTCCCCAATGAATCAGGAACACGCCTGGGCATTGGCTGTTGAAAAGGCTCTGAATATTGATGTGCCGAAACGTGCGCAACATATTCGCGTACTTTATTGCGAAATCGGCCGGATTCTGAATCATCTTTTGAATCTGACAACCTTTGCGATTGATGTTGGGGCGATGACCCCTCTGTTGTGGGGCTTCGAAGAGCGCGAAACGCTGATGGAATTTTATGAGCGGGCCTCTGGCGCGCGCCTGCATGCTGCTTATTTTCGGCCAGGTGGGGTTCACCAAGATCTGCCAGATGGGCTGACAGACGATATTCTGACTTGGGCGGATAACTTCCCCAGCTTTATTGCTGATCTTGAGACTTTGTTAACCAATAACCGTATTTTCAAACAACGCACAGTGGATATTGGTGTTCTTTCAACAGAGGAAGCTCTCGATCTGGGGATGAGCGGGCCTGTATTGCGGGCAACCGGTCATGCTTGGGATTTACGGAAGGCGCAGCCATATGATTGTTATGCTGAGATGGATTTTGATATTCCTGTCGGCACAACCGGTGATTGTTATGCCCGCTATCTGGTGCGTATCGAAGAAATGAAGCAATCATTGCGGATCATAAAGCAGTCGATAGAGACAATGCCAGGTGGGCCTGTATTGGCTGAAAATAATAAAGTCACGCCGCCGCGCCGTGGCGAAATGAAGCAATCTATGGAAGCTTTGATTCACCACTTCAAACTGTATACTGAAGGTTTTCATCTTCCTGAAGGGGACAGCTATACCGCTGTTGAAGCTCCAAAAGGTGAATTTGGTGTTTACCTTGTTGCTGATGGGACAAATAAACCTTATCGGGCTCGTCTGCGCGCGCCGGGTTATTATTTTATGGCTGCGGTTGATTATATGTCACGTGGTCATATGTTGGCCGATTCTGTGGCCATTATTGGCTCATTGGATATTGTTTTTGGTGAGATTGACAGATGAGTATTTCAACCCTTATTGCCGAAAATCAGCCTGATGTTTTCGCTTTTACAGCTGAAAGTGAAGCTGAAATTCAACAGCAGCTCGCTAAATATCCAGACGGGCGTCAGGCCAGTGCAGTGAAATCATTGCTGTATATTGCGCAGAGGCAGCATGATAACTGGATCCCGATGAAGGCAATTGAAGCGATTGCAGAACGGCTGGCTATGCCAGAGATGCGGGTGCTGGAGGTAGCCAGTTTTTACACTATGTTCAACCTGAAGCCCGTTGGTAAATGGTATCTTCAGGTATGTGGGACGACACCATGCATGCTGCGCGGGTCCGACGATGTCAGCCGGTGCATTAAAGATAAGCTGAATATCACATCCGGCCAAACCTCAGAATGCGGAAAATTTTCATTGTTGGAAGTTGAATGTTTGGGTGCGTGTGTGAACGCACCTATCCTGCAGGTGAATGACGATTTTTATGAGGATATGGACTATCAGTCGACAGCTGATCTGCTGACAGCATTGGCAGCGGACAAGCCGCCGGCTGTTGGTTCAGTTATCGGGCGACAGGGGTCTGAATCAGAAGATGGGGCAACCACTCTGAAAGCTGTGAAAAAATCAGCACGCGGAGGCAAATAATGCTGGCAGATAAGGACAGAATTTTTACAAATCTTTATGGTTGGGGCGACCCAATGCTGGCTGGCGCAAAACAGCGTGGTGATTGGGATAACACAGCCGCCATTTTGGCCCGTGGTCATGAAGATGTCATCGAAGAGGTGAAGGCCTCTGGCCTGCGTGGGCGTGGTGGGGCAGGATTCCCAACCGGCCTGAAATGGTCCTTTATGCCAAAAGAAGTTGGGGCAAGACCACATTATCTGGTGGTGAATGCCGATGAATCAGAGCCGGGAACCTGTAAAGACAGAGATATTATCCGGCATGAACCTCACAAGCTTCTTGAAGGTTGTGTGGTTGCTGGTTTTGCGATGCGTGCTCATGCGGCTTATATCTATATCCGCGGTGAATTTTATAATGAATATAAGGTGCTGCAATCTGCAATAGACGAAGCCTATGATGCGGGACTGTTAGGGGTGAATGCCGCCGGTTCAGGCTGGGCGTTTGATATTTACCTGCATCGCGGGGCAGGGGCGTATATCTGTGGTGAGGAAACCGCACTGCTGGAATCGCTGGAAGGTAAGAAGGGCCAGCCACGTCTGAAGCCGCCCTTTCCGGCTGGTGTGGGGCTTTATGGGTGTCCGACGACGGTTAATAATGTTGAATCCATTGCTGTTGCGCCGACAATTCTGCGTCGGGGTGGGGCATGGTTTGCCGGTCTGGGCAAGGAAAATAATACCGGCACAAAGCTGTTCTGTATTTCAGGACATGTAAATAAACCGTGCAATGTTGAAGAAGAAATGGGCATACCGTTAAAAGAGCTCATTGAAAAACATGCAGGCGGTGTGCGCGGCGGATGGGACAATCTGTTGGCCATCATTCCGGGCGGCTCGTCAACGCCATTGATGCCAAAAGATGTGTGCGAGACCATGACAATGGATTTTGACGCGCTGCGGGCAGCTGGAACAGGTCTGGGCACAGCTGGTGTTATTGTGATGGACAAAAGCACTGATATTGTGCGGGCGATTGCGCGTTTATCTTATTTTTATAAACATGAAAGCTGTGGGCAATGCACACCTTGTCGTGAAGGCACAGGCTGGATGTGGCGCATGATGGACCGGATGGTCCGTGGCGAAGCAGAGGTTCATGAGATTCAGACTCTGGAACAAGTCACCCGTCAGGTTGAAGGCCATACAATTTGTGCCCTTGGTGATGCTGCTGCTTGGCCTATTCAGGGTCTTATCAAACATTTCCGTCCTGAAATTGAACGTCGAATCGCGGCCCATCAGGCTGTGGTCAGTGCGGCAGAATAAGGGGAACAAACAATGCCAAAGCTGACTGTAGATGGTATTGAAGTAGAGGTTGAAGACGGCGCAACCGTGCTGCAGGCCTGTGAAGAAGCTGGAGCTGAAATCCCACGCTTTTGTTATCATGAGCGTCTGTCTATTGCAGGCAATTGCCGGATGTGTCTGGTGGATATGGAACGTGCCCCAAAGCCCATTGCGTCATGTGCGATGCCCGCCGGGGACGGTATGGTCATCGATACACAGTCTGAGCGCGTAAAAAAAGCCCGCGAAGGGGTGATGGAATTCCTGTTGGTCAATCACCCTCTGGATTGTCCGATTTGTGATCAGGGCGGTGAATGTGATTTGCAAGACCAGGCGATGGGCTATGGTCATGATGCTTCTCGTTACGCTGAGAACAAGCGGGCGGTTAGCGAAAAACATATGGGTCCTCTGATCAAAACAGTAATGACCCGTTGTATTCATTGTACCCGTTGTGTGCGGTTTTCCACTGAGGTGGCCGGCGTTCCTGACTTAGGCGCGATTGGCCGTGGCGAGAATGTTGAGATCACAACTTATCTTGAACAAACGCTCGCAAGCGAATTATCCGCAAATGTGATTGATTTATGTCCAGTTGGGGCATTGACTTCCCGGCCATACGCATTTGTGGCACGGCCATGGGAGTTAAATAAGGTCGAATCTGTTGATGTTATGGATGCGATGGGCAGCAATATACGCATTGATGCCCGGGGCAGCCAGGTGATGCGTGTTCTGCCGCGCCTGAATGAAGACATCAATGAAGAATGGATTTCAGATAAAACCCGTTATGCCATTGATGGGCTGCGGCGTCAGCGACTGGACCAGCCTTATTTACGCGGTGAGGATGGTCGTCTGCATCCTGCAAGTTGGGATCAGGCCTTTGAGGCTATTGTCGCCAAGATGAAAAAGGCAAAACCTGCAGAAATGGCAGCAATTGCCGGAAATCAGGTTGACGCTGAAGCAATGTTTGCTTTGAAAAGCCTGTTTGACAAGCTGGGCAGCCCGAATATCGATTGCCGGCAAGATGGTGCAAAGCTGACAGCTAAGCCGAGATCTTCGTATCTGTTTAACACCACAATCGCCGGAATTGACGAAGCTGACGCCATTTTGATTATCGGCAGTAACCCTCGTCTGGAAGCCGCAGTGATGAATGCGCGGATCAGACGAAATTACTTATATAACCGGACCCCAATTGCGTTGATCGGGCCGGAAGCAGAGTTAACCTATCCTGTTGAACATTTGGGCACGGATATGTCTGTGCTTGAGGGGTTGGCAAGTGGAAAGCACAAATTTGCCAAGACTCTGAAGAAGGCCAAACGCCCGATGGTGATCCTGGGTATGGGCGCATTATGCCGTGCTGATGGTCAGGCAGTTATGGCCCTTGCCCGCCAGATTGCAGAAGATACTGGCATGATCACGGATAGCTGGAACGGCTTTAACGTGCTTCATACAGCTGCATCACGTGTTGCTGGTCTCGATATGGGGTTTGTGC
This sequence comes from SAR116 cluster alpha proteobacterium HIMB100, assembly GCA_000238815.2. Lineage (NCBI taxonomy): Bacteria > Pseudomonadati > Pseudomonadota > Alphaproteobacteria > Puniceispirillales (SeqCode) > SAR116 cluster alpha proteobacterium HIMB100. The sequence continues at coordinate 138,707 of AFXB01000001.1, forward strand.
CGGGCAAAGGTGGTAAGGACGTCTCTGCAATGCTGAAATCGGCAGCAAAAGCAGAAATGAAGCTTGTCTGGCTGCTGGGCGCAGATGAAGTGGATATGTCGGCTTTGTCTGATAGTTTTGTGATTTATCAGGGGCATCATGGGGATGCCGGGGCGGCGGCAGCTGATGTGATCCTGCCGGGTGCGGCTTATACTGAAAAAGACGGCCTGTATGTGAATTTTGAAGGCCGGGTGCAGATGGCGCGTCGGGCAACCTTCCCGCCAGGTGAGGCAAAAGAAGATTGGGCTATTATCAGGGCTTTGTCAGAACGGCTGAATAAAACTTTGCCGTTTGATACTGCAGGCGCGGTGCGTGATGCCCTGATGGCGGCGGTGCCAAGTTTCCAAACATTGGACGAGGTTGTGCCTGCGAAATGGGCCAAATTCGGTCGGACAGGAAAATTGAGCGAAGAGGCGGTGTCTGCCGGCCTCAGCCAGTTCCATATGACCTGTGCTGTGTCACGTTCATCTGAAACCATGGCAGCGTGCCATCAGGCCGTTCAAGCTGGTGACGCTAGCTTGGCGGCGGAATAACTGGTCAGGCGAGGGGAGAGGCTATGGAACAAGTCTGGTATATCGAGCTGGCGTGGATGGTTGCCAAGATTATGGTCATTGTTGGCCCGCTTCTGATCGGGGTGGCCTATCTGACACTGGCTGAACGTCGTGTGATTGGGTTTATGCAACTGCGTAAAGGCCCGAATGTCGTCGGCCCGTTTGGCTTGTTCCAGCCTTTTGCGGATGCGCTAAAGCTGATGGCAAAAGAAACGATTTTGCCTGCTGGTGCAGATAAAACCGTGTTCATTATCGCGCCGATGCTCACCTTTGTGTTGGCGCTGGTGGCCTGGGCGGTCATACCGTTTGGAGAGGGGCTGGTTCTGGCTGATGTGAATGTTGGCATCCTGTATCTGTTTGCGATCAGCTCTCTTGGTGTGTATGGCGTGATCATGGCGGGCTGGGCCAGTAATTCAAAATATGCATTTTTAGGGGCGTTGCGGTCAGCAGCCCAAATGGTGTCATATGAAGTCTCTATGGGTCTGGTCATCATTAATGTGTTGATTTGCGTGGGCTCATTGAACTTGTCCTTGATCGTTGAAGCCCAGCGGGAGATGTGGTTTGCCCTGCCGCTGTTTCCAATGTTTGTTGTGTTTTTCATCTCTACCTTAGCTGAGACAAATCGCGCTCCGTTTGATTTGCCTGAAGGCGAGTCTGAACTGGTTGCTGGTTATTTTGTTGAATATTCATCGATGAGCTTTGCGCTGTTCTTTTTGGGTGAATACGCCAATATGATTTTGATGAGCGCAATGACGACCGTGCTGTTCTTGGGGGGCTGGCTGCCGCCTGTTGATATTGCACCGTTCAATCTGATCCCGGGTCCGATTTGGTTCATTGTTAAAATCTGTCTGGTTTTGTTTGTATTCTTGTGGGTGCGGGCCACAACACCGCGTTACAGATATGATCAGCTGATGCGTTTGGGCTGGAAGATATTCCTGCCCTTCTCCCTGATTTATGTTGTGCTGACCGCCGGTTTTCTGGTGGCGACTGACAGCCTGCCTGTGCTTGGCGGCTAAAAAATTGAGAAAGGAAATCTGGTCATGAGTGCGATGGTCAATGCTTTACGGTCCTTTCTGCTGCTTGAGCTGGCAAGAGGTCTGTTGCTGACATTGAAATATTTCTTCAAGCCGAAAGCGACGCTGAATTACCCGTATGAAAAAGGGTATTTGTCGCCGCGCTTCAGAGGAGAGCATGCCCTGCGGCGCTATCCTAACGGCGAAGAGCGCTGTATCGCTTGTAAATTATGCGAGGCGGTTTGCCCTGCCCAGGCGATCACGATTGAGGCTGAACCGCGTGTTGACGGATCTCGCCGGACCACACGTTACGACATTGATATGACAAAATGTATTTATTGTGGCTTCTGTCAGGAAGCCTGTCCTGTTGATGCGATTGTGGAAGGTCCGAATTTCGAGTTCGCAACAGAGACCAGAGAAGAGCTGTTCTATGATAAAGACAAATTGCTGGCCAATGGTGACAGATGGGAAGCTGAAATCGCCCGTAATTTGGCGGCTGATGCAAAGTGGCGATAGCCGGACAGGTGTGGGGGACTGAATTATAATGATTTCTTCTGGGTTTTTCTATCTGTTTGCGCTTGTGACCTGTTTATCTGGTCTGATGGTCATCTCATCGCGTAATCCGGTTCATTCAGTGTTATTTTTAATTTTGGCATTTTTCAATGCTGCCGGGCTCTTCATCCTGCTTAATGCAGAGTTTCTGGCGATGCTGCTGGTGGTGGTTTATGTAGGCGCTGTAGCGGTTCTGTTCTTGTTTGTTGTCATGATGTTGGACATCAATTTTTCTGAACTTCGCGAAGGATTTCAGAAATATCGGCCTCTTGGTCTTGTGATCGGGGGCATTTTGATTGCTGAGCTGATTGCGACTTTCTTCGAATATTCGGACATGACGCAAAGCCTGCCTGCACAAGATGGTGTGCATAATACGCGTGCGCTGGGCCAGGTTATTTACACAGATTACATTTATCTATTCCAGCTGGCCGGTCTGATCCTGCTGGTGGCCATGGTTGGGGCGATTACATTGACCCTGCGGCGGCGTGCAGGTGTGCGCCGGCAGGTTATTGCCGATCAGAATAGCCGCACACGCGAAGAAACAGTCAGGCTAGCAAAAGTGCGGTCTGGTGACGGGGCAGAGGAGACCGTTCAATGATGGGGGAAATCACACTCGCACATTACCTCACTGTAGCGGGTATACTGTTTGTGTTTGGCGTGTTCGGTATTTTTATCAACCGAAAGAATGTTATCACAATTCTGATGTCGATCGAGCTGATTCTGCTCTCTGTCAGCATCAATCTTGTAGCGTTTTCAGCTTATTCAGCTGATTTGACCGGGCAAATATTTTCGCTGTTTATTCTGACAGTTGCGGCTGCTGAAGCGGCCATTGGCTTGGCTATTCTGGTGGTTTATTTCCGCAACCGCGGCTCTATTGCGGTTGAAGATATCAATGTTATGAAAGGCTGAGACAGAAGATGTTTTACAAAGCAATTGTCTTTTTGCCTCTGCTCGGCGCGATTGCGGCAGGCTTGCTCTCTTTGCGCAAGCTGGATGGTGCTGCCATAACCGCAAGTGTGTCTGGTGTATGTTTATCCTTTATTTTGTCTTGTTTTGCCTTTGGCTCAGTTGCCCTTGGCGGTGAACAGGTTATCGTGGATGTGGCCAGATGGATTGGTTCTGGTGACTTTCAGGCCCATTGGACGCTCAGGTTCGATACGCTTACGGCTGTCATGCTGATCGTGGTAACTGGTGTATCGTCTTGTGTGCATATTTATTCAATCGGATATATGCATCATGATAAGGCGATCGCCCGCTTTATGGCTTATCTCAGCTTATTTACATTTGCCATGCTTATGCTGGTCACAGCGGATAATTTAGTGCAATTGTTCTTTGGTTGGGAAGGGGTTGGCGTTGCCTCTTATCTGCTCATTGGTTTTTGGTATCATAAGGAATCCGCTCATACAGCGGCGATGAAAGCATTTGTTGTTAACCGGGTTGGCGACTTCGGTTTTGTTCTGGGGATTTTAGCAATTTTCGCGCTTACAGGATCTGTGAGTTTTGACGCGATTTTTGCTTCTGTTGCGGATTATCAGCCTGCCAGGATTTCCATTTTTGGTGTGTCTCTGCCTGCACTCGAAGTTGTGTCTGTGCTCTTATTTGTCGGAGCAATGGGGAAATCAGCTCAATTAGGCTTGCATACTTGGCTGCCAGACGCGATGGAAGGGCCGACACCAGTATCTGCTTTGATCCACGCCGCCACAATGGTCACGGCGGGCGTGTTTTTGGTCTGTCGTATGTCACCGGTAATTGAATATGCGCCTGTTGCATTGGATATTATTACTCTGGTTGGTGCGTTAACAGCAATTTTCGCTGCCACTGTGGGAATGACACAGTTCGATATCAAGCGGGTTATTGCTTATTCAACATGTTCCCAGCTGGGCTATATGTTCTTTGCAGCCGGCGTGTCAGCATATCCGGCAGCGATGTTTCATCTGACTACTCATGCCTTTTTCAAAGCGTTGCTTTTCCTAGGGGCAGGGTCAGTCATCCATGCTTTGTCTAATGAGCAGGATTTGCGGAAAATGGGCGGTATCTGGCGTCAGGTTCCGGTCACCTACACAATGATGTGGATTGGCTCATTGGCCTTGGCTGGATTTCCGTTCTTTGCCGGATTTTATTCAAAAGACATGATCCTGGAAGCCGCTTATGGCGCCCATACCGGTATAGGAATGCTTGCTTTCTGGCTTGGCTGTGCTGCTGCGCTTCTAACCGCATTTTACAGCTGGCGGTTATTAATCCTGGCTTTTCACGGCACCCCGCGCGCCAGTGATGAGGTGATGGCTCATGTGCATGAGAGCCCGAATGTAATGACATTGCCGCTTGTGCCTCTTGCATTAGGTGCGATTTTTGCGGGATGGATGGGCTATGATCTGTTTGTTGGTCATCACTGGCAAAATTTCTGGGGAAGTTCGATTTTCATCTTGCCGTCTCATGGTGCGATGGAAGCGGCCCATCATGTCCCGACTTGGGTGAAATTGCTGCCGATTGGGCTGGCTTCTGCAGGTGTTGTAGGCGCTTATATCGCTTATGCGCGCTTGCCATGGTTGCCTATATCCATTGCTGAGCGGGCAGGCGCATTATATCGTTTCTTGTTCAATAAATGGTATTTTGATGAGTTGTATGACCGCATTTTTGTCGGACCGGCGGTGCGAATCGGACGCCTGTTATGGGTGCGCGGAGACAAGGGAGTTATTGACCATTATGGTCCAGACGGCCTGTCGTCTCTGGTTGCCCGTTTGTCTGGCCGTCTGGTGCAGATACAAACTGGTTATGTGTATCATTATGCGTTTGCCATGATGATCGGTGTTGTTGTGCTGCTGACATGGTACTTCAGCGGGTTCGGGGGATAGTCTGATGAGCACGACTTGGCCGCTTCTTAGCGTTATAACATTCCTGCCACTTACAGGTGTTCTGTTCCTGATGTTGGTAAGGGGGTCTGAAGCAAATGTTGCCACAAATTCAAAGCTGGTAGCATTGTGGGTATCGGGCTTTACCTTCTTATTGTCTTTGTTCCTGTATTTCGGGTTTGACCCAAATCTTTCTGGTTATCAGTTTGAAGAGCAGGTTGATTGGATCCCAGGGGCTGGCATTTCTTATCATCTTGGCATTGATGGCATTTCTATGCCATTCATCTTGCTGTCTACATTTTTGGTTCCCTTATCGATACTGGCCAGCTGGCAAAGCATCACACACCGGGTACGCGATTACATGATCGCCTTTTTGGTTCTGGAAACCATGATGGTTGGTATGTTTGCGTCACTGGACATGTTGATGTTCTATCTGTTTTTTGAAGGTGTTTTGATCCCGATGTTCCTTATTGTCGGGGTCTGGGGCGGTGCTGAACGTGTTTATGCTGCCTTCAAGTTTTTCTTATATACGCTTCTTGGTTCTGTTTTGATGCTGGTCTGTATGTTGGTCATGTATCATCAGGCGGGGACAACAGATATTCCGGCATTGGCTGAATTTGACTTTGCCCCTGCACTTCAGTTCTGGTTGTTCTTGGGCTTTTTTGCCTCATTTGCTGTGAAGGTACCGATGTGGCCGGTGCATACTTGGCTTCCTGATGCGCATGTTCAGGCACCCACAGCCGGATCGATGATCTTAGCTGGTGTGCTGTTAAAAATGGGCGGCTATGGCTTTATCCGGTTCTCTCTGCCGATGTTCCCTGAGGCCTCTGATTTGTTTGCGCCGATGATTTTCGTGCTGTCTGTCATTGCGGTGATTTACACCTCGCTGGTGGCGCTGGCACAGAGTGACATGAAAAAGCTGATTGCGTATTCATCTGTTGCCCATATGGGATTTGTGACTATCGGTATTTTCAGCATGAATGAACAGGGCATTGCCGGAGCGATGTTTCAGATGATTTCGCATGGGCTGGTCTCTGCTGCTTTATTCTTTTGTGTTGGCGTGGTCTATGATCGGCTTCATACCCGCGAGATTTCAGCTTATGGTGGCGTCGTTGATGCCATGCCGCGTTACGCTACTTTCTTTATGTTCATGATGCTGGCATCTGTTGGTTTGCCAGGCACATCAGGCTTTGTGGGCGAGATGCTGGTCTTGGTAGGAGCCTGGAACCGGGCTGACTGGGTAGCTATATTGGCTGCGACCGGACTTATCTTAGGTGCATGCTATATGTTGTGGCTGTATCGGCGGGTTGTGTTTGGACGAGCTGAAAAGCCTGAAATTCTCGAGCTTGAAGCCTTGTCAGGCCGTGAATTTATGATTTTTGTTCCGTTGACTGTCTTTGTGCTCTGGTTTGGCGTTTATCCGTCAACCTTGCTGGACATCATGGAAGTGGCTGTAAGAGACGTATTGGGCCAGATTGGCCCTGTGCAGACAGCATTGCGCTGAGTTGGGGGTAGGACTAATGGATTTGGCACAAACGTTCTCGGCTGCTTTGCCCGAATTTATTCTTATTGCTGTGGCATTGTCACTGGTATTGGTTGCGGCATTTGACCGTTCATCAGAATCAGAAGCAGGGTCCATGAAATTGGTCCGCAGCCTGTCTCTTGGCGGGTATGGCCTTGCGTTCTTATCGCTGTTAACGCTGTCTTCTGAACAGGTGGTTTTATTTAACGGTCTGTTCGCAACGGACGGATTTTCCCTATATATGAAAGGGCTAGTTCTGCTCGGTGCGTTTTTCGCCAGCTGGCTTGTCAGTGATGGCTGGGGTGAAGGGATTGACCGGCCAGAATTTCATCTGCTTGTTCTGATGGCTGTCTTAGGCATGTTGCTGATGATATCAGCCCATGATTTGATCGCGCTTTATATGGGGCTGGAGCTTCAGTCCCTTCCACTTTACGTAATTGCGGCGATGCGGACGAATTCCCTTAAATCTTCTGAAGCAGGTTTGAAATATTTTCTGCTTGGGGCGCTGTCTTCAGGCATGCTGTTATATGGCGCGTCTTTGGTTTACGGGTTTGCCGGCAGCACCGCTTATGCAGATATTGCCGCCAGCCTAAGCGGAGATGTGCCGGTCGGTCTTACCGTTGGTATGGTGTTTTTGCTGTCTGGTTTGGCGTTTAAAATTTCAGCGGCGCCCTTTCACATGTGGACACCTGATGTGTATGAAGGTGCACCGACACCGGTGACAGCTTTGTTTGCGATTGTCCCAAAAGTCGCAGCAATGACATTGGTTATGAATGTCACTTATTTCGCTTTCTCTGGGATCAGCGTTCAGTGGGCACAAATTTTGATTGCACTGTCAGTTGCATCAATGATTGTTGGGGCCACAGGGGCAATCATGCAGCAGAATATTAAGCGTATGCTGGCCTATTCATCTATCGCGCATATGGGTTATGCTTTGGCGGGGTTGGCAGCAGGCACTGCTGAAGGGGCCACTGGTGTGGTAATTTACATGACCACTTACGTCTTTATGGGGGCGGGTGCCTTTTCCATCATAATGAGCCTTCGCCGCGACGGAGCGCCTGTAGAACGGATTTCTGATCTGTCTGGTCTGTCTTCAAGCCATCCATTATTGGCTGCAGGTATGATGGTCGTCATGTTCTCTATGGCAGGCATTCCGCCATTAGCCGGTTTTTTTGGCAAATGGTATGTGTTCCTCGCTGCGGTGAATGCGGGTCTGGTACCTTTGGCGATTATTGGTGTTCTTACATCAGTTGTCGGCGCGTTCTATTATCTGCGGATCATTAAGCTGATGTATTTCGAAGATGCTGATGCGCCTCTTGATGAGGGCCTCAGCCGTCAGAACAGGCTTGTTCTTCTGACCAGTTTGGCTGTAATCATTCTGTTTTTCCTTGGTATTGGCCAGCTTGCCGGCACAGCCGATACGAATGTACAGGCTTTCTTCTAGACACAGGATAACGCTGAACCAGTGGCATCGGGTGACATAAAGACTTTCAATCAACTGCCGTCTGGCTGGCACATAGAGTATCAGGCTTCTGCTACCTCATCTAACGATTTGGCTTTTTCCTGCTTGAAGAATAATCCTGGTCAGGCTGAAGGCAGGTGCTTTCGTGTTGGCGAGCAAACAAAGGGACGCGGCAGGCGCGGCAAACATTGGGTGTCACACCCTGGGGACGGATTGTATCTGTCGGTCATATTATGTCCAAAGACGCCGCGTTACACCTGGCCCAGCTTGTCTTTTCTGGCGTCATTAGGTGTTTATAAAGCTTTGCTCCGTCATATTGACAGCCAGCACCATCACCGTTGCACCTTGAAATGGCCGAATGATGTGCTCTGCGGCAATCGGAAATTGGCAGGTATCTTGCTGGAATCAAGTGAGGACGGTCTGGTTGTTGGTTGCGGTGTGAATCTGAATAATGCCCCTGATCTTGGCGGCATTGCCCATCCGCCAATTGCTGTGAATGAGCTTGTCTCAGAGGGTAAAATTGATGCGGGCATTCTGGCTACCTCACTTGTGGCCATAATTGCTGAACTTTATGCGATCTGGCAGTCCAGAGGGCATCAGTTTATCCTAGATGAATGGTGTCGCCATTGTGATATGAAAGGCAATCTTGTCCGTATACAGACTGTAGCTGAGATCATTGAAGGGATATGTGAGGATATTGGCAGAGATGGCCAGCTTTATGTACGGCGTGACGATGGTCAAGTCGTTCAGATTACCGCAGGTGATGTTGAAATAATGAGAGGTCGAAATGCTTCTGGCGATTGATTGCGGGAACACAAATATTGTGTTTGCTTTGTTTGAGGCAGATAAGAAGATAGCAGAATGGCGGCTGGAGACAGTGGCCCGTCGGCCAGCAGATGAATATTTCATTGCATTATGCCATATTCTGGAGACGAAAAAGCTTTATTACACAGATATTGAAAATTGCATTTTGGCATCTGTGGTCCCAGATGTGACGCAAAATTTAGTCCGTTTCTGCGAAGAACGTCTGGCTGTTGAACCGATGGTAATAGGTGAAGACGATATCGATTTAGGGCTTGATGTGCAGACAGATGACCCTTCCCAGGTGGGAGCAGATAGGCTGGTAAATGCTGTGGCTGTCGCAAAGGCAGGTTATGTGCCTGCGATTATTCTGGATTTTGGAACCGCGACCACATTTGACATTGTTCTGCCCGCAGAGGCAGATGGCGGGGCAGAGGCTGTATATGCCGGCGGAGTGATTGCCCCTGGTGTGCATCGGTCAGTTGAAGCTCTGGTTGCGGCCGCAGCCAAATTGCCGAGCCTTGTAGTTGATAGTTTCGATGACACGTTGCCAGTAGTAGGGAAATCGACTGAAAGTGCGATGAAGTCAGGCGTGTTATGGGGCTATGTTGGGTTGATAGATGGTATCCTAAGCCGCCTGAAAGCAGAACCTGAACTGGCGGCAGCCAAAGTGATTGGCACAGGCGGGTTGGCCTCATTATTTGCCCCTCATATCTCAGCCCTTGATCTGGTCGATGGTGAGCTGACAATGAGCGGCCTTCATGAAATTTTTAACAGAAACACCAAATATAACAGAGGATAAGTTTCTGATGGATATGAAGATAAAGTCAGATGACTTTGTATTTCTGCCTTTGGGCGGGTCTGGTGAAATCGGCATGAACGCCAACCTGTACCATTATCAAGGCCGATGGTTGATGGTGGATTTGGGAATCAGCTTTCCCGATGAAACCATGCCCGGGGTAGATGTCGTTCTGCCTGATTTACGGTTTATTGAAGCCCGGAAGGATAAGCTGGAAGCGATTATCTTAACTCATGCTCATGAAGATCATTTTGGGGCGATTCCATATTTGTGGAAACGTCTTGGTGTGCCTGTATATGGCACAGCATTTACCCTTGCCCTGTTACGGCGAAAGTTAGCGGAAAGCCGGCTGGATTATAAAATTCCCTTACACGAGCTAGACTTTAACATCGCTTATGATTTTGGGCCGTTTTCAGTTGAACTTGTGCAATTGACACATTCTGTTCCTGATCCGGCGGCGTTAGTTTTGCGCTCAGATAAAGGGACCATTCTTCACACCGGAGATTGGAAATTTGACGAAACCCCTATGCTGGGCGTCGATACGGACAGACAAAGATTGCGCCAGCTGGGCGATGAAGGTGTTCTGGCTCTTATAGGAGATTCAACCAACGCCATGGTTGAGGGGCACACCCCATCAGAGGCCGTTGCCAGAGCGGGTTTAACAGAAGCAATTGCGGATGCAGACGGTCTGGTCGCGGTGACCTGCTTTGCTAGTAATGTTGCCCGGCTTGATTCCATCATTGCCGCTGCAGCGGCAAATAACCGTTCGGTATGTGTTGTTGGACGTGCCTTGAACCGGACCATTGGTGCTGCCCGGGACACAGGCTATCTGCGTGATATTCCTGATTTTGTGTCTGAAACTGAAGTCAGCCTGATTCCCCGAAACCATATGGTTGTCATCTGTACAGGCTCACAAGGTGAAACCCGGGCGGCAATGGCCCGTATTGCTGCCGGGGCACATGAATCAATTGACCTGCAGCCAGGGGATACTGTGATTTATTCATCACGCCAAATTCCCGGGAATGAGCCAGCAATCACAAAGGTTCAGGATATGCTGGTCAGACGCGGCATTCACCTCATCACCGATGATGATCAGCCGGTGCATGTTTCTGGCCATCCGGCACGTGATGAGCTGATCGAAATGTATGGTCTGGTTCGGCCCACAGTGGCGATTCCTGTTCATGGAACAGCCCGTCATTTGATGGCGCATGCCGGATTAGCGAAAGACTGTCAGGTAAAACAGACGCTGATACCAGACAATGGTGCCGCAATCTGTCTTTCGGAAGATAAAGCCGATATTATTGGCCATGCGCCAGTTGGCCTGTTGACCCATGAAGGCGGGAAAGTGGTTGATCTGCAATCAGATCATTTGCGCTCACGTCGCCGTATGTTATGGAACGGGACGATGACGGCTACAGTTGTTTTGTCCGCATCTGGTGAGTTGTTGCTGGCCCCTCAGGTAAGTCAGGCCGGCCTATGCACAGATGACCAAGCGGCAGATTTTGTCGCTGGGACCAGCTTGGCGATAGAGGATGCGGTTGCGGAGCGGGTCAGGCCTGGTGATGATGACAACGTCATAGAACAAATCGTCAGAACAACGCTTCGACAGATGGCAAAGAGCCAGTTCAGGCTGCGACCAACTGTTCATGTTCATGTAATGAGAACCGATATTACAGGGGTGCCAGCATGATAGGTACCATCAATCATATCGCCATTGCTGTTCCTGACCTGACAGCTGCTGCAGATCAGTGGCGCGCCCGTGTTGGGGCATTGGTATCCGCGCCGCAAAGCCTGCCTGAACATGGGGTGAATGTGGTGTTTATAAAAGCAGAAAATGGTAAAATTGAGCTGCTTGAGCCGATTGGGGATACATCGCCGATAGCAAAATTTCTTGAGCGGAATCCTGATGGCGGCTTACATCACATCTGTTTTGATGTGCCAGATATTATCGCGTCACGTGACCAGCTTTTGGCGAGTGGTGCGCGGATCTTGGGCAGCCCTGAGCCGAAAATCGGTGCGCATGGCAAGCCCGTTTTGTTCATCCACCCCAAAGATATGACCGGCAGTCTCATTGAATTGCAACAGGCGTAGTCATCATGGATATTGTCTCAGGAGTTGTTGTTTATATTTTGTTATGGTGGTGGGTCTTGTTTATGGTTCTGCCCTTTGGGGCTAAAGCGCCTGAGCAGATAGAAACTGGTCATGCCAGTTCAGCCCCGGAACGCCCGCGAATGATGCTGAAGCTGGCGGCGACAACAATCATTTCGGCAGGGTTGTTTGTAATTGTCTATTTGATTATCTCTTCTGGACTATTTAGCTTCCGTGAGCTTGCGGGGTAAGGCGCTGTGGCGGGGGCTGTCGTTCACAACATAAAAAAGGCCGGACAAACTAAAAGACAGAAACGGCACTCCGCGTTATACATTATGCCTATCAAGTTATAGTCTCAACCGAGGCTGATTCAGACGTAAATGACATATAGAGACAGTATGAAACGCATTTATCTTGCAAGTGACCACGCCGGAGCCATTTTGAAAGGTCACATTCGCGACCATTTAGCCATATCAGGCTATGAGGTAACGGATTTGGGTGTCAATGCCACAGCATCTGTTGATTATCCGGATTATGCAGCCAGCCTGGCAGAAGCCATGCTGCAGGATAAAGAAGCAAAAGGTGTTTTGGTCTGCGGATCAGGTATAGGTATTTCAATTGCCGCAAATAGGTTTTCTCATATTCGCGCGGCATTGGTTACAGATGTCACGACCGCACGTCTGTCCCGGCAGCATAATGATGCGAATGTGGTTGCACTGGGTGAACGTTTGACTGGCAGCGCCACCGCATTGGATTGCGTAGATGCATTTTTGACAACTGAATTTGAGGGCGGCCGGCATCAGCGGCGCGTCGATAAATTATTATCTCCACAACCTGCTTCATCTGAATAAAAGGGATAGAACCATGAACCAAATGAATGGCTTTTTTAGCAATACATTGTCACAAACAGATCCGGAAATCGCAGCAGCCCTTCAGGACGAGCTTGTGCGTCAGCAGGATCAGATTGAAATGATCGCGTCTGAAAATATCGTGTCAAACGCTGTGTTGGAAGCTCAGGGCTCTATTTTGACGAATAAATATGCCGAGGGCTATTCAGGTCGCCGTTATTATGGGGGCTGTGAATATGTTGATGTTGTAGAAACATTGGCCATTGATCGGGCTAAACAGTTGTTTGATTGCCAGTTTGTAAATGTTCAGCCGCATTCAGGCGCACAGGCTAATCAGGCGGTATTTCTGGCATTGCTTCAGCCGGGCGATACTGTTCTGGGCATGTCTCTGGCCTCTGGTGGGCATCTGACGCATGGCGCAGGTCCAAATCTGTCCGGGAAATGGTTCAATGCCGTTCAATATGGTGTGTCACGCGAAACAGGAACAATTGATTATGACGAGGTGCGTGCTTTGGCAGAAGAGCATAAGCCAAAGATGATTGTTGCTGGTGCCTCAGCTTATCCTCGGACTCTGGATTTTGCAGCATTCCGAGAAATAGCCGATTCTGTCGGTGCTTATTTGATGGTTGATATGGCGCATATATCTGGCTTGGTGGCAGCAGGAGTGCATCCCAGCCCGTTGCCGCATGCTCATATCGTGACATCCACGACGCATAAGACTTTGCGTGCTGCCAGAGGCGGGCTCATCCTGTCTAATGATGAAGCTTTAGGTAAAAAAATCAATTCTGCTGTCTTCCCTGGTCTGCAGGGTGGTCCGTTGATGCATGCTATTGCCGGAAAAGCAGTGGCCTTTGGTGAGGCTCTAAAACCAGAGTTCAAAACCTACATTCAAACAGTGGTTGATAATGCCCGTGTGCTTGGTGATGTGCTTTTGGATCGGGGGCTGGACCTTGTTGCAAAGGGAACAGATACACATTTGGTTCTGGTTGATCTGCGGCCAAAAGGATTAACCGGTGATATCACAGAAGTGTCTTTAGAAAATGCCGGTATCACCTGTAATAAAAACGGTGTTCCGTTTGACCCGGAAAAGCCGATGGTCACATCAGGTGTAAGGCTGGGCACGCCTGCGGGTACCACCAGAGGGTTTGGGCCTGATGAGTTCCGTCAGGTCGGCCATTTGATCGGTGATGTCTTGGATGGCTTGGCTTCCAACAAGAATGATAATTCGGATATTGAAGCAGAGGTCCGCGGCAAGGTTCGTGACCTGTGCCGGGCATTTCCAATCTACTAATAGTGTGTTATGACAGCCACACATACTCTATTTTGTTATATGCTATATTGTGGAGGGTTGTGCGGCGATGCTGTGTCCCATTTGCAGGTCAGAAGACACACAAGTTAAGGATTCTCGTCCATCTGAAGATGGCACATCCATTCGCAGGCGCCGCCAGTGCGGGGCCTGTGAAGCACGCTTTACTACGTTTGAACGTGTTCAGTTGCGCGAAATTTCAGTATTGAAGCGCGATGGCCGTAAAGTGCCATTTAATCGCGAAAAGCTTGAACGGTCATTTAATATTGCGCTTCGAAAGCGATCTGTTCATGAAAATGATGTTGCTCTGGCCATCAATGATATTGTGCGCAAGTTGGAATCAACTGGTGAGGCTGATGTGTCGTCAGACTATATCGGGTCACTGGTGATGAAATCCCTGCTGGGGCTCGATAAGGTAGGCTATATTCGCTATGCATCTGTGTATAAAAACTTTGGCGATGCGAGCGATTTTGAAGATTTTGTGAATGAACTGCGCCGCTGAACACCTGGCTGAAACAGATTTTTCTTCTCATGATAAAAGATGGATGCGTCTCGCCTGTCTCTATGCGAGCCGGGCCCAGGGACATAGCTGGCCAAATCCGGGTGTCGGCTGTGTGTTGGTGTCTGCCGACAACCGCCTGATCGCTGTTGGTTCAACGCAGCCTGGTGGCCGTCCACATGCTGAAGCTGATGCATTGCTGCACGCTGAACAAGCGGGCAGACTTGACGAGCTAAAAGGAGGTGTGGCCTATGTTACGCTGGAGCCTTGTGCACATAAAGGTCGCGGGCCAGCCTGTGCAGACCTGTTGGCACAGTCAGGTGTAAGCCGTGTTGTCTATGCAGTTGACGATCCAGATGAGCGAGTGAACGGAAAAGGCCATGGGCGGCTTATTGAGAGCGGGGTAATTGTTCACAGCGGTCTTCTTGCACAAATCAGTACACAAGGCCTGAGCGGGTTTTTATCCTCATGCCGCAGGAAACAACCCTATCTTATCAGTAAAATTGCAACCAGCGCAGATGGCTTCATATCTGCTCAAGCCGGACAACAGACATGGCTGACAAATGAGCAGTCAAGACGATATGTTCATGACCTCAGGTCACGTGTGGATGGCCTTATCACCGGCATCCAAACTGTGCTTATTGATGATCCGGCCTTAACATGTCGTTTGCCAGGGGGCAGGGGACGGACACCTGTCCGCATTGTGTTTGACAGTTGCTTGCGTCTCCCGCTGAACAGCCAGCTCGTTAAAACGGTCAGAGACGGGCGTGTCGTTGTTTTTTGTGCGCAGTCTGCTAACAAACGCGCCGAGGCGGATTTGCAGGCGGCGGGGCTTGATGTTGTCAGGTTATCATCCATCCAAACCGGTCTGAACCTTATTGAGGGACTGCGGTGGTGTGAGCAAAATAGTCTGTCTTTATTGTTAGTAGAAGCAGGGACTACACTGAATAAAAACCTGTTTGATGCTGGGCTTCTTGATCGGCTGATTCACCTATCTGCACCGAAAAATATAAACACAGGTGTTGCTGGTCTGTTATATGACCCAAACACCGCTTCAGCTCTGGCTTTTCCATGTGACTCTGCCTATATCAGAGTGAAGTCTGGTCATCTAAGTGATGACCAGCTGACCATCTGGCAAAAAGCTGATTAAAGCAGAGGAATAGTGAGGTTATGTTTACCGGGATTGTTACAGCAATTGGCACAGTTGCCTCTGTTGAAAAAGACAAGGATTGGCGGTTCACAATCAACACACCATGGGTTTGTGATGAAATTGACCTCGGTGCCTCTATTTGCTGTTCAGGTGTGTGTCTGACGGTTACTCAACGCGATGCAAACAGCTTCACTGTTGAGGTTTCAGAGGAAACATTGTCTTGCACGACTATTGGTCACTGGCAGGTCGGCACAACTATAAATCTGGAACGTGCGCTGAAAATGGGAGATGAGCTGGGGGGGCATGTGGTTTCTGGCCATGTTGATGGTCTGGCTGTATTGAACAAAATCACCCCGGTTGCCGGATCGTATAAATTGGATTTTTCTATTCCCTGTAGCTTGGCTGGATATATCGCAGCAAAAGGGTCGGTTGCTCTTGATGGGGTTTCATTGACAGTGAACACTGTTGAAGATAACCACTTCAGTGTGAACATTATCGACCACACCTGGAAGAACACCACGCTGGGTCAATGTAATGAACAAGATAATGTTAACTTAGAGATTGATATGCTGGCCCGGTATGTTTCCAGGCTGATGCAGGTGGCAGGAGAACAGAAGTGAGCGCGACTAACGCTATATCCGGCTTGTCAGCTATTGAAGATGTAATTGCTGACGCCAAAGCAGGGAAGATGTTTATTCTGGTCGATGATCAGAATAGGGAAAATGAAGGCGATTTGTGTGTCATCGGCGAATATACTGATGCAAGTGCAATTAACTTCATGGCCAAGCATGGCCGCGGGCTGATTTGTCTTGCATTGACTCGTGAACGAACTGAAAAATTAGGGCTGGCTATGATGGACCGGCGAAATGAATCGCGCCATCAGACTGCGTTTACAGTTTCTATAGAGGCAAGAGAAGGGGTGACGACAGGCATTTCAGCTGCTGACCGTGCCCATACCATCCAGACCGCTATTCACCCGAATGCACGACAGGCTGACATCACTACGCCTGGTCACATATTTCCTCTGGTTGCTCGAGATGGTGGGACCTTGGTTCGGGCTGGTCATACTGAGGCTGTTGTTGATATTGCTCGGGCTGCAGGTTGTGCGCCTAGCGGTGTGATTTGTGAGATTATGAAAGATGACGGGACAATGGCAAGATTGCCTGACCTGATTGAATTTGCTGAGCAACATGACCTGAAAATTGGCGCTATTGCTGACTTGATTTCTTGGCGGCGTCATAATGAGACGCTGGTGACCCGGGTTGCTGAAACCTCTATTGAAACTGAATTTGGCGGTGATTGGCGATTGTTGATTTACCGCAATGATATTACTGATGTCGAACATCTGGTGATGTTGAAAGGTCAGATAGACCCGAACACCCCCACATATGTGCGGATGCATGGCCTTGATCTGATGGTTGATTTGTTGGGAGAAACACACAAAAGCCGGCATCACGGTGAATTACAGCGTGCTATGAAGATGATCGCTGATAAAGGGAATGGCGTCATTGTTGTGCTTCGCGAATCCAGCGTGTCCAGCCTGTCTGAAATCCTGCAGGCGCGTCAGAGTACATCCTCTAAATCTGGTGGGCAGGAATTGAGGGATTATGGCGTTGGGGCTCAGATTTTGAATGATTTGAATGTATCTGAAATGGTTCTTCTATCCAATTCAAAACCAACGATTATTGGCCTGGATGGCTATGGGCTGACCATTAAGGACTGGAAGGCCATTCAGTAAAGGGAAATATAAGGTTATGAATGCTGAGACACAGCCGACGGGTCATTTTCTGATTGTGCAGGCAGATTTTTATACCGAGCTTGCTGCCGCACAACAGCAGGGCGCTATTGCGGCTCTGCAAGATGCTGGGGCGAGTTATGACATTATCTGTGTGCCTGGTGCGCTTGAAATACCAGCAGCAATTGCCATGGCTGCTGCACAGCAACCATGCCCATATGATGGCTATGTGGCGCTGGGATGTGTCATCAGAGGCGAGACAACGCATTATGAGACAGTCTGTACAGAGTCATCACGTGGTTTGATGGATTTGTCTGTACAACAAAAATTGGCTGTCGGTAACGGCATTCTGACAGTGGAAAACAGTGAACAGGCCTGGGCACGCGCAGATATGACCCGCAAAGACAAAGGTGGCGATGCGGCCAGAGCAGCTTTGAAAATGGCCCAATTCGCGGCCCGTTTTTTGCCAGAGTAGGGGGGGATAATGACCAAACCTACAGCTGTGAAAAACGCGAACACCTCTTCTGAAACCAGCAAATCAGATAAGTTGCGCCCTATGGCCGTGCGTAGGCGGGCAGCAGCTCGTCTCGCCTCTGTCCAGCTCGGATACAGCACTGATTTGACAAGTCAGTCTTTGCTTGAGGCTGTTCCAGCATTTTTAGATGTTTACGCTGGTGATATTGCCCGGCAATTGCGCGTTAAAAAAATGGATGAAGAGCATTTCCAGGCCTTGGTCTCAGGCGTGGATAGCCGAAAGGCTGAGCTTGATGGGTTAATCGCTGATGCTTTGTCAGATGGCTGGACAATGTCACGCCTTGCCCGGCCGGAATTGGCTATTTTGAGGGCGGGTGTGTTTGAATTGGACAGCATGCCTCATATTCCTGCACGAGCAGTTTTGTCTGAATATGCCAGCCTGGCTGATGCGTTTCAGGCAGATGTCGCCTTTGTCAACGCCGTTTTAGACCGGCTGGCACGCCAGTTCAGGGTTGTGGAGATGTCGACAACTGGCAGCAGAGCCTGAGCCTTTACTGAGCTGTGCTTCCCCGCCTGAGGTTGGTGAAAATCTGATCAACCAGCGTAAGCGTGTCACCCGGTGTCGGCGTTTTCGCATCAAGTTTAACGATTTCTTGATCAGTATTTTTATCTCTAATTTCAATTAGTTGCAATGTGTTGCTTTGATCAAATGTTAACACAATAAGTTGCCGGTCAATTGTTGATGTTTCGCCGGCAACCTTTTGTTCCATTTTCTGGTTGTTGTAATAGAGGCGGCCAGATTGGAAGGCACCTTCAAAGCTTGGCTTACCCAGAATTGACAAGGTTTCAGCCTGCGTTGTTTTGCCCAGCTCCAGCTTGTTCAGGTCTGCCTGTTCGACCAAACGGCCATGCGTGGTCACGGTCGACTCGCAAGCTGTCAGCAAAATCGCCAAAAATAGGATAATGACGGGTCTCATCAGAAAGCGTATCAGGCTCATCTTATTTCTCACGGGTTGTTGTTTGGTTTCTGGCAACTTTCAGTCTTAAGCTGAATTTTATCAATAGGACAATGACATCCTCCTGTAAAGTGAAGACAAGAATGGACGCGGCCAACAGAAATGACGTATAACAGCCTCACTTAAGCGATCTGCTTTAAATAGCAAGCAAGAGCAAGAATAGGGGGGGGCGCAAAGTGTCCTTAATTTCGCGTTTCATCAATATTCTCAGGGCCCCACAACGCAAACAAGAGGGCCAGCCAGCAGAGCGAATTTATCAGTCAGTTCTGGCTGCCAGCCGTCAGCCTGAATTATATATTGAATTTGATGTCCCGGATAATCTGGATAGCCGTTTTGATATGCTGTGCCTGCATATAAGTCTTGTTATGTTGCGCTTGCGGCAGTTGCCAGACGACATACAAAAGCCTCTAAACCAAAGTTTATTCGACCGATTTTTTGCCGATATGGACTTTACCCTGCGCGAAATGGGTGTAGGGGATTTAGGTGTTGGTAAGCGTGTGCGCAAAATGTCAGAAGCGTTTATGGGGCGGCTGACAGCGTATGATGTGGCTCTGGCTGGTGATGATAAAGAGGCGCTCAGTTTGGCGGTAGCCCGGAATTTGAGGCGTGCTGAGACCAGTTGTGCGGCTGACCAGCGAATGGCGGCTTATATGAGAAACAAGCATCAGCAGCTTGCCTGCCTGTCCGATGCCTCTCTTCAGAAGGGGGATGTGGATTTTGTGGCCGTGCTTGCGGTAAACGGACAAGCTTATGGGTGAACGCGTTCATCTTGATTTGAGGGTGTCGGCGCAAACCGTTATAACCGGCCAGCCGCTTCACCTTGATGTCTGTTTTACTGAAAGTGAGCTACGCAGCTTATGTGACCGGTTTTCATTTGTTGACCTTGACGGGCTTAAAGGAAAGTTGATCCTGCGCCAGTTAGCAAATGAATGTTGGGCGTTAAAAGGGCATCTTGAGGGGCAGGTGACACAGGCTTGTGTTGTTTCTGGCAAGCCTGTTATTAGCCCTCTGGTGATAGAGTTAGAAGAGCGGTTTGTGAGAGCTTTTTCTGACCAAACCGAAATAGATGCCATGGATGTTGATGTTGATCTGTTGGTTGATGGCGATATTCCGGTTGGTGAAAGCCTGGCGCAGTGGATTGGTGTATGCGCGCCGGCTTGGCCCCGGGCAGCAGATGTGCCTGTTCTTGAAGAGCCAGAGCCCGCGGAAGCAGAAAATCATCCGTTTGCCAAGCTTTCTGAATTGAAAAAATAAAATTAGGATTTATGCTCAAGCTGCTTACAGCAAGGGAGTTTTGTGGATGACTAGGCCGCCACGCATATCACTGGACGCGATGGGAGGCGATAACGCCCCGGACATTGTCGTTCAAGGAGCAGATAAAGTCCTGGCTGTTCATCCGAATATTTCCTTGATTTTTGTGGGTGATGAGCGACGTGTGCGCCCGTTACTTGATCGGAGCGAGCATCTGCGCTCTGCTGAGATAGTGCATACAGATGAAGAAGTAGCCGCTGAAGCGAAGCCCTCACAGGCGCTGCGGGCAGGTAAACAGACTTCTATGTGGAAAGCGATTGAGCTTGTCGCGAACAATGAAGCAGATGCAGTGGTTTCTGCTGGAAATACAGGGGCTTTGATGGCAATGTCAAAGCTTCAGCTAAGGATGATTGAAGGGGTGACGCGACCGGCGATTGCAGGGTTTTTCCCAAATACTCAGGGGCAATCTTGTGTTCTTGATTTAGGGGCCAATATTGAATGCGATGCTGAAAACCTGATACAGTTTGCGATTATGGGCCGGGCTTTTTATCGTGATATTCACGGTGTATCTTCACCAAGCGTCGGCCTGTTAAATGTGGGCGAAGAAGATCAGAAAGGGTTTGATTATCTGCGTGAGGCATCTGCCGTGCTCAGCACTGACGCTCTTAATTTGAATTACCACGGTTTTGTTGAAGGGTCTGATATCGCTGCTGGTACGGTTGATGTGGTGGTTACAGATGGCTTCACAGGTAATGTGGCCTTGAAGACGGCTGAAGGCGTTGCTGATTTGGTGCAAAGCGGGTTAAGAGGGGCGTTTTCTGCCAGCATGTTATCGAAATTGGGGTTTATGCTGGCGCGGTCGGGTTTGCGAGGATTCAGGCAAAAGCTGGACCCCCGCCGGTATAATGGCGCGGTGTTTCTCGGTTTAAACGGCATTTCAGTAAAATCGCATGGGGGAACAGATGCGGTCGGATATGCAAATGCGATCAGGGTGAGCGTGCATATGCTGCAGCAAGGATTTATCCCTGAGGTAAAAGAGGCGATCCAAAAAGCGAAAGAGATTTTACAGACAGGAACCGATGATAAAGATGGGTAAACAATCTGTGCTCATGGTAGGGGCGGGGTCTTATCTGCCTGCGCGTGTGGTAACTAATGACGAATTGTCAGAATTTGTTGATACAGATGATGGCTGGATCAAACAGCGTACAGGAATCAGCCAACGTCATATTGTAGCTGAGAATGAGAAGACATCTGATTTGGCCACTGAAGCTGCAAAAGCAGCGCTTGCCAATGCTGGATTATCGGCGTCAGATATTGATATCATTATCGTTGCGACAACCACACCTGATGATACATTTCCCTCAACAGCCTCTGTTGTTCAGCATAAGCTTGAGGCTTACCAGGGATTTGCATTTGACGTGCAGGCAGTTTGTGCTGGCTTTGTATATGCGCTGGGAGTTGGTGAATCGCTTATTAGGTCTGGGCAAGGACGCCGGGCGCTGGTGATCGGCGCTGAAAGCTTCACAAAATTACTTAATTGGGAAGACAGGACGACTTGCGTGCTGTTTGGTGATGGGGCAGGGGCTGTCATACTGGAAGCTTCTGATGAGGCTCCGGAAGATTGGGGCGTGTTATCGTCGGTGTTACATACTGACGGGCGTTATCGTGATATTCTGTACGTTGATGGTGGCCCTTCAGCGACCGGAACAGTTGGTCATGTCAAAATGAAGGGGCAGGACGTGTTCAAACATGCGGTTGAAAAGCTGGCCAGTGCCATGAATGAAGCGATGGATAAAGCCGGACATCAACCAGAGGATATCGACTGGCTAATCCCGCATCAGGCGAATATACGGATCATTGACGGCATGCAGCGCAAGCTGGGTCTGCCCGCTGATCGTGTTGTCAGATGTGTGGCAAAACATGCCAATACATCTGCTGCCTCCATCCCCCTTGCTCTTACAGAAGCGGTTCAGGATGGCCGGGTACAGGCTGGTCAGTTATTGGCGTTTGAAGCGATTGGTGGTGGATTATCGTGGGGGGCGTCTTTGGTAAGATTTGGTCGCCCACCTAAAAAGAGCAGCTAAATCAGTGCCTTTCCCTCATCCTTTTAAGTAAATAATGGGTACGTCACGGATTGACCCAAAAAATTACCAGTGTTAAGGTTTAGATTATGGGCAAGACAATAACACGCAGCGACCTGGCGAATGCCGTACATCAACAGATTGGGCTTTCATATAATGAATGCTCGCAACTAGTCAGTGGCGTGCTGGATGAGGTGACAGAATGCCTTGTCACCGGGGAATCTGTGAAATTGTCATCATTTGGCACATTTTCCGTGCATGCAAAGAATGAACGTGTTGGCCGGAACCCAAAGACGGGCGTTGAAGCTGTTATTACATCGCGTCGTGTTTTGTCATTCCGTCCTTCAAATCTGATGAAGAAGAAAATTAACGCGGGCTGATGGTTCAAAAAGCACCCGGCGCCTATCAAACGATTTCAGAGGTATCAGCTCAGCTTGACGTTCCTGCGCATGTGTTGCGTTTTTGGGAAAGTAAGTTCAGCGCCCTTAAACCTATGAAGCGCAGTGGGGGCCGCCGATATTACAGAGGTGAGGATATTGAGCTTCTGCAAACCATTAAGGCCTTGTTATATGATGAAGGTTACACCATCAAAGGCGCGCAGAATTCGCTGAAAAAGCGAAGCCCCACTCAGTCTGAGCCAGTTCAGATGAAACAAAACGCACCTTCGCAACAGATAGCTGAACGCTCTGGTGGCAGCGCGAATCTTGAACAAGCAGAAGCACTTCTTCGGCAGGCAGAAGAGAAAATGAACAGCTTGTTCAAACAACTGGGCGGTTCGTGAAGACTTGTTAGTAATGGGGCGCAGTTGCGCTTGCACTTCTGTTTTACGTTGATGTATACTGCTGGCTGTGTCGGAGTGTAGCGCAGCCTGGTAGCGCACTATACTGGGGGTGTAGGGGCCGTGGGTTCAAATCCCGCCACTCCGACCAAAGAATTCTGTAGTTAATACAGTGATTTAACCCCTTCTGGTTCTTTTGACCAGGAGGGGTTTTTTGTGTTTTTGTCCACAAAGTGTCCACAAATATCTCAGATTTTAATTGGTATTCTATGAAAACAGCCAATTATGAATATTGGACGAATTGCTTAAAAGTCCTGACCTTGGGTGATAACCTCGGTCAAAGTCGGAGAAAGTGTCAAGCATGATCTGTAAGTTATTATATTCTTGAGAGAGCGTTGATAATTCATCCAGCCTCTTCAAAATAGCGTCTTCATCAAAGTTGGCTTTAGCTGGATTTGAATTTGATAGCCGGGCATTCAAAGCAAGGTTTTCTATATTTAACGGGCAGCTCATAACTGTTTCTGTTATGTTCTGCTCCCAGGGGAGCTGCATAACAATTCTGAGGTTGCTTTTAAAGTCCTGGGTATCGAGCCAATCGACCGCATCTTGCAATTCATTGTTTAAGTAACCACAGCTAACAGTGTGGGCAAATGGTTGGTTTGGATCTAGAAGGCTAGCGGAAGTGGTAATTTTACTAATCCAGGTTTCTGATATTGATGAGATAACCTTTAGCTTGTTTGAATCCAAATCACGGTGCGAATGTGTTACAATTTCAATTTCTGCGATAAGGTTTTTGTGTTTTCTGAAGCTATTTAATTCATCGTTATTTGGCATGCCAATACAGAAAACTACAAAGTTTATGCCAACGGCGTCAAAGTCTTGCATTCGCTTTCTGATAAGGGGCTCAGACAAATCACTTAGAGGAACTCGAACTTTCTTTATGCCAAGTTGCATAAGTCTTAAGAGCGGATAATCATTTCTTACAATTTTCCTGCTGAACTCTTCCATAGGCCCATTATAGGGAAGTGGTCGCGCTAGAGCCCAATCGTGTCTTAGATGCGGTATCAGAAAACTAAGATTTCTCCGAAAAACGGGCGGTTTTATTGGTTGTTCACAAGTTGTTTTCTGCCTAGCGCCATTAGTTTGAATGAACTCAATATTATGATTGTTCTGGTCTACAGTTATTATAGAGACGCCATATTTTCCTTTATCGTCACGGCCATATTCATCTTCAACTTGACCGGGAAATAAAGCGGAATAATCTTGTCTTGTAAAACTAGTTGCCGGATGACAATAAAGTTTTGTTTGTCCTAGCCTATTGAAAAAAAAGTGATGAACATGACCAGAGAAGATCGCTTCAATATTATATTTTTTTGCAAGGCCAAGTAACCATTGACGGCCAGGTTCGGCGTAATTGTCATAATGACTGTCTTCAGCTGGGTCGTTTATAAATGGAGGGTAATGCGAAAACAGAAAAATTCTGCTGTTTCTAACTTTTTCAAGAGTCGTTTCCAACCACTTCTTTTGTGAATGCTCTTCTTCTACATTATTTACAAGTGAAGAATTCATAACTATGAATTGTATGTCATAGAATTCAAATGAATAATAATCCTCACCAAAACTCTCTTTATAACTAGTTAAGGTGTCTTTATCAGCCGGACCGGCAGGAGAAACGAGAGAGGGTTTGTCACCAATATCATGGTTCCCTGGCACAAACTTCATATTAGGCATGAGAGGCGAAAATATTTTCTTCGCCTCTTTAGTGGCGAGAGAATAGGCATCCATATGGGGCAGAGGGTGCACCATGTCTCCTAAATGAATGACGAAATCCGGGTTCTGATCTGCAATGATCTGAACCGCATATCGCGCTCTTTCATTTGCCTTTTCGTTTACAGGATAGGGTGAAGATTGATCGCCCTCTGGTGAGCGGATATGAGTGTCGGTGATTATACCAAATTTGAATGTTTCAAAGTTTTTTTTCATTAAATCTATACCTCAATCGGTGCATGAAGGACCGTTTCTTTTGTGATTACGCCTCCTCTATCACCGATTTCGATTGAGCCATATCTTTGTGAAAAAACATGAGGAAGAGGGCGGTCATCTGGCACAGATAACCACAGTCTCAACAGATGCCGTCGCCTGTCTTGGTCTGGCCAGTCGATAAATGCTGTCCTGTCATGAAGCATAGTATGATTATATACAAACTGCATATCACCAGGTTTAAGTCTCATACGAAGGTTCACCTCTGGCTCATTGACAATTGTATCTAATAAATCCAGAGCTTGAATCTGCTCATCAGATAGATTTGGCGCGTCTTCAAATCTTTTCGCAGAATCAATATAATTTCTTTGGTAAATACAGGTCAAAAACCCCTCAAAGCTATTGTAGACTGGAATGGTGAAATAGGGCTTTTCGCCTTCTGGGACTTCTCCTCGTCTGTCCGTCGCTATTGGGTCAAATAGAACCGCCAGCAGGTCAGACCGTCTGTCTAATAGCTCATTGTAGGCTGTCATGCTGGAGGCAAGCATCGAGTCGCCTCCTTCCTTTGCCTCATTGATACACAACAATCCAACTACATCACTTGAATCCGTGTGAAAGGTCTGTCTTTCTGTGGTTTGATAAATTCTTACCTTTGGGTCATTGATGTCAGCACCTGTGTCCCGCACATGCCCAAGCAAATGCCCTGCAGCGTTCTGAGATCTCGCTTTGCCTATATAACTTCCAATTCCACAGAAGATTTGTGCTCTGTCTAGAGGCGTACAGTCTTCAATTGGCAGACCTGAGATCAATTGGAAACCAATACCATGCTTCAGTGTATCTGCGAGTGTATCTAAAAATGGACTCAATTTCGAAAGTCTGAAACTCTCTGGTGACATTTTGCCTATAGGTATGCCGCTGTCTTTAAATTTTCGACTGGCATCGAATAACTCAGCGATTTCCGCATCATTTAAAACATAGGTCCAAATCTCTGGTTGTTTTTGCAGTTTTGAACCATACCAGGCAGCAGGCGTATTAACTCTTTCCAAACTTAATCTGGCATTCATGCTTTATTTCCTAATTGTTGAATGTGATGCCCCTGCGGACAATAATGAAAACGGCGAGTGCGGTAAGGGCCCAAAATAGCCAACAAATTGGACTAGAGAAAAACACCATCAAATCCCCTCTGGACAGAAGGAGTGACTGACGGAAGTTATCCTCAAGAAGAGGGCCTAAAATAAACGCAATCAAAAAGGGGGCTGCCGGAATTTTCAATTTCAACATAAGGAACCCGACGAGTCCCATTAAGAACATCACCCCAACATCAAATATATTGTTGTTCACTGCGTAAGAACCAAAAACACATAAGACAAGCACGATTGGGAAGAGCACCCGATGAGGAATGTCAGCAATTTTGCTAATTACCCGAATAGAGGCTTTGCCAATCAAAAACAAAAAAATTGAGCTAAGCATAATGCCGATAAACAAAGCATAAATGAGAGATAGATTATCTTGAAACAATAAAGGGCCAGGGCGAAGGCCATGGATCATAAAAGCCCCCAGAATGATTGCAGTGATGATGTCGCCGGGTATCCCTAGGGCAAGAAGTGGAATAAGCGTTGCGCCGGCGACACCGTTATTTCCACTTTCTGCAGCCGCTACGCCTTCCAATGAACCTTTGCCAAATTCATCAGGGTTTTTTGCATTTCTCTTTGCTTCAGAATAGCTTAAAAACGCAGAAGGCGCGCCGCCAATTCCCGGGATAGCGCCTAGAATAACGCCTATAAAACTTCCGCGAATTATGGATTTCAGGCATTTCTTAAGATCTTCAAAGGTGGCCCCTGTTCCGGCTAGGGGATTGTGCTCACGCTTTGGCTCTAATCGGCCGAAATAAGCTATGATTTCGGGAAGGGCAAACAAGCCAATAAGAACAGGTATAAAATTCAACCCGCTCATCAATTGCACCTCTCCAAACACAAATCTATTTGTTCCATAGATTAAATCCAAACCAATGGTGGCGAGAATCAGGCCAAACATAGCTGAGCCCAGCCCTTTTAGAAGTTGATCGCCAGACACGCCTGCAATAATGGTAAGAGAGAACAAAATAAGCGTGAATACTTCAGGCGATCCGAAGGCTAGAGCCAGGCTTGCTAATATTCCCGCAAATAAGATGAGAGAGATATTCGAGAAGAAGTCAGCAATACAAGAGGAATATAAAGCGATGTCTAATGCTCGTCTGGCCTCCCCTCTTTTGGCCAGAGGGTAGCCGTCAAGAACCGTGCAAGAGGCGGCTGGAGTTCCTGGTGCGTTGATCAGAATTGCGGTTATTGAGCCGCCATAGATACCCCCTTTGTAGACGCCCAATAAGAGTAGAATTCCACTTACGGGAGGCAGCGTGAATGTGAAGGGCAGTGTGAGGGCGACGGCCATTGGTGTCGTCATACCGGGAACGGCCCCCACAAAAGTGCCGATCAGAACACCAAAACCCAGAAGGAGAACATTTTGCCAAGTGGCAAAAATTAAAAATGCTTGCTGTAATACATCTAACATGAATCAGAGCCCCTGGACTAGAAACGCCGTGACACCCAGAGGAATAGGTATGCCAGCTATCTTGTAGAAGAAAAGATAGAGAAGGATCGGGATAATCAAGGCATTGGCAATGATGATGAGAGGTCTTTTTTCTCCAGCAAGTGGTAACGCAACCATCAGAGCTACGCTGCTGCTAAGAATAAAGCCTGCCCATTCAAGCGAAGACGCGAAAACCGCTAATAGGAAAATGAATTTCGAAAGTCGTTTAATTGCCTGAGGATGAACATTAGGCTCTGGTTGTGCAGCCTTCTCCCGCCTTGAGCGAATGATGATTACAGAACCTAAAAGAAATAAGATTGTTGAGACGATGTAGGGGTAATAGCTGGGCGCTAAAGCGGCAAACCTTACTTTCCTGGGGGCATCTATGCCTATGGGGATTAATATCGTTATCAGTGTTAACGACACTATCACCATCAAAATTCCTGACCAGAAATTTATCCTCATACTTCCCCTCCTAACCAAACCTTGCAAGGACCTAATTGTCATGTCAATCTCTTAGCTAAGGTCGTAGGTCTACAAAAAAACGACAAAAACAAGACAAAAGACCGATAATTGAGGAGGAACTTATGAAAAAGATGTTAAATTATCTGGTTGCATCAATTGCTGGCTTATCAGCATTTTTGCTTCCTAACCTTGCTTTGGCTGAGTATCCAGAAAGGCCAATCACGATTGTTGTTCCCTATGGTCCGGGCGGCGCAGCTGACCTATCAGCACGATTGATCGCTGGTTCTGCGCCTGCATATTTGGGCCAGCCTGTTCTTGCCGTGAACAAAACTGGTGCTGCAGGTGTGGTAGGATCAAACTTTGTGGTAAACGCCCCAGCAGATGGGTATACACTTCTGTCTGCCCGCGTCGGAAGCCAAATGGGCGTTCCAGCCATGAACAAGACCATTCCTTACAACTGGGACGATTTCACCATGCTTGGATTAATAGAAAGAAATCCATTCGTTCTGGTTGTTAGCCCTGCAAGTGGAATAAAGTCATTCGCTGACTTTGAGAAAAAAATCAAAGCAGGGGAAGAAATGTCCTACAGCACAGCAGGTGTCGGAACGCTTTTGCATACTGGCGTGGCGGTTATGGCGAATGCTATGGGTGCTGATTTTGATAAGCTTATCCATGTACCTTATAAAGGTGGGGGGAAAGCTCGTGCCGCTGTTGTTGCTGGCCAGGTTGATTTCTCTTTCCAAAACCTCTCAGCAGCAGCAGGAGCGATTGAAGCAGGTCAGCTTATAGCACTTGTTGTCAGCACGCCAGACAGACAAAAGATTATCGCTGATGTCCCAACCGCAGCTGAGGTCGGCCACCCTAGCATCGAGATGGTGATCGGTTGGTCTGCGATCTATGGCCCTCCAGGACTGCCTGATGATGTTGTGGCGAAATGGGTTGATACGCTCGAGAAATTGAAAAAAGACCGCGGCTGGAACAAGATGACCAAAAGCTTAGGTAATATTGTTGACATCCGGTCTCCGGCAGATACGCGCTCATATGTAGAGGCGCAGTACAATGCTTATGATGAAGCCTTGATGAAGTTAGGCATGCGGATTGAATAAATCACTTTGGAGACGGTGTTCAGCCGTCTCCAATTTAATCCATTTGAAGATCTGAAACCAAAGCGCAAACCTCCAAAAAAGTGAAACACTTACCATGAAGCCAAATTTTTTGATCATCATGGCGGATCAGCTGGCCGCCCCAGCCTTGTCAATCTATGGTGATAAAATCGTAAAGGCGCCGAATATAGATACCCTCGCTGCCAACGGCGTGGTATTTGAAAATGCTTATTGCAATCTGCCTATGTGTGGCCCTTCGAGGGCCTCCATGCATGCGGGCAAGTTACCTTTTTCCATTGGCATGTATGACAACGCGTCTGAGTTTAAGGCCTCTATTCCTACCTTTGCTCATTATTTGAGGGATTTAGGATATCAGGTTGAATTATCAGGAAAAATGCATTTTGTTGGCCCTGACCAAATGCATGGTTATCACAAACGGCATACAACTGAGATTTATCCAGCTAATTTTGCTTGGACAGTCGATTGGTCGAAGGGACGAGAGTACAGGCCGACAAATTTAACTATGGCGCCTGTAATCGAGAGTGGGTCATGCATTAGAACACTTCAGATGGATTATGATGACGAGGTTGCGTATCACGCTGTTCAGGCGATTTATGATTTAGCGCGTCATCATAAAGAAGATCCTTGGTGTCTGACAGTTTCATTTACTCATCCTCACTCTCCTTTCGTGATAGCCGAAGAGTATTGGAAACTTTATGACCATAGTGAAATTCCATTGCCCACTACGCCGCCAATGTTGCTTGAGGATATGGATCATCTCAGCCGAAATTTGCATTTTTGCCAGGCTAGGCATGAATTTACGGTAACTGATGAACACCGCTTGAATGCAAAACATGCCTATTATGGGATGATTTCTTACATTGACGAGAAAATCGGAAATTTAGTCACAGCCCTTGAGCGCTCAAACCTAAGTGAAAATACGATAATTATTTTTACCGCAGACCATGGCGAGATGATGGGTGAGAGGGGTATGTGGTACAAACAGCATTTCTTTGAATGGGCGTCTCGTATACCGCTGATCATTCATGCTCCTTATAAGTTTAAAACCGGCAGAATTACGCAGAACTGCTCTTTGGTTGATATCATGCCGACTCTTCTTGAGCTGGCTAATGAGGCACCATTTGATAAGCTGGTGGACACTTCAGACGGTCAATCTTTAGTTCCGGCATTATTGGGCAAACCAGAGGAGTTGAGCGATATCGCCTATTCGGAATTTGCAGCAGATGGCTCAACCGGCCCGTCCAGAATGGTGAAACACAAAAACTATAAATATATGGATTTGGAAGGAGTGGATGAACTACTTTTTGATGTAGTTAAAGACCCCAACGAATTAAACAACCTTATCGACGATATATCATTCTCTGATTTAGCCGACGAAATGCGACGACTCTGTAAGTCAAATTGGAATATGGATGACATGCGCACCATCATTGCTAGCGATCAGAAAAGAAGGTTAAAAGTGCATCAATCAACAGCCGGAGATCCAACTTACGTTAACATTGTTCGTTCAGATGATTCTGGCAGATATATAAGAAATGCAGGGGCAGCTGACACCAAAGCAAAGGCAAGACTTCCATATGTTCCTCCGGCTAGACCAACTTAATCATTAGAATAATGTCTTTACTTTATTGCCACTGTCTTGTTGATTGTGAGCCAAAATCATGGATGGAGGTCTTCAATGATATCGTTGCTCACGGTGCGGTTTCCTTTGAGACAAATGGTTTAAAACTCGATAGTATATGGCGTAGCCAAATTGGGCTGCCTCGTGACAGCCTTACCGTAATTTTTACAATTAGTACAAGACTAGAAAATCAAACCACTTATTTTGATTTCATTCGAGATATGCCAAAAGTGAGGGCGGTATTGGTTGATTTTATGCAGCCTACATTGCGCCCAAAAACTTCCCAAAAGCCCTCTACACAGGGTAATTACGCATTTCGCTGGTTTGACACTCCAAAAGACAATTTTGACGAGTTTTTGGAACTCTGAGAAGCTGCGTGGCCGTCTTTCGAGGCGCAATATGATTCCCAAGTGATTGGGTTGTGGCGAATACAACAGAAATCAGTAAATTCTGTCCGTACACTACTATTAACAAGACGCCGTGATCTTGGCATGTGGGAGCGTTCAAAAATCCCAACAACATCAGAAGAGATTGAAACTCGACAAAAGTTGAGTCGCCGATATGACTTGTGCGATTGGACGGTTGTATACACTACAACGCTTTTGACTGCGCATGATCAGCCTGACACTGTAAGGTGGAGTTAGCGTATCGTTTGATTTATTTTAATTTTAAAACGATGAAACCATGTCAGATAAGAATTGATCAATGCAAATTGCATATGTTGCTATTTCAGCTTTAAAAAAGAAAAGCAGCAAGAAAATAGATTACAAAATAAGCTTAATGAACAAGTAATGCACGCTTAATACTTGGCCACAAACTGGCCACACTTTTACATGCTTATAGGAGCGTAGCAGAGCTGCTAACTTGACGGAAAACCTACTGTAAAATACTCTATACTTCCTAAGAACCACACTGGGGGTGTAGGGGCCGTGGGTTCAAATCCCGCCACTCCGACCAATTTTCTTCTTTTAAATCCATGTATATAGAAATTTATATGACTTCTGAATGCCTCTGTCCGGATGCCGTCTCTTGCTAAGCTCAGTCATAAGAAGCAGATTGGTCTATTTTCTCGCTAGCTGCCTGCAAAAAACAGAAGAGCTGCTTTTTAAAAACGCTCAATCAGGCAGAGCTGTCAGATAGGTCTCTGTCAATGTTGAAAGGTGGCAGGGAAGGAGCAGCGTCAGACATTTGCATGGCTGTGTCTGCTTTCCTTTGGTCAGATATGAACAGATCGCCGACAACAAATTTGTTACTCAAGAATTCAGCAATAATAATAATTTATTCATTGCCAAAGAGAAGAGCCACTTAATAAAGCTAATTTTCTAATTTTGGTCCTGCAGATTGAAGAGCTTTACCCAAATCCCGATCGGTAAATTTATCAAAATTTTGAATGAAAAGAGCGGCCAACTCATTGGCTTGCGACCGCCACTGGGCTTCATTATCGAAGCTTGAGCGGGGATCGAGGATCGCGTCATCAATTCCGGTTATCTTATTTGGCATACTGAGGTTGAAAATGGGTAGGTTAGTTGTGTCTTCATCATCAAGTGCCCCTGAGAGAATGGCTTGAATAATCAGGCGTGTGTTTCTGAGTGAAATGCGTTCCCCTTTTCCATTCCAACCTGTGTTTACCAAATATGTTCGCGCGCCCGAATCAATCAAACGTTTGTTAAGCACATCTGCATATATTGTTGGGTGAAGACTTAAAAAAGCAGAACCAAAACAAGCAGAAAATGTTGGGGTAGGTTGTGTAATTCCCCGCTCTGTGCCTGCAAGTTTTGCGGTAAATCCTGAGAGGAAATGATATTGTGCTTCCTCATTATTTAAAATTGACACGGCTGGCAAAACACCAAACGCGTCAGCAGTAAGAAAAATGACATGACTTGGGTGGCCTGCCTTGGAAAGAGGGCGAACAATATTTTCAATATGGTAAATCGGATAAGATACGCGAGTATTTTCGGTTAAACTTGTATCACTAAAATCAACTTTACCATTCTCGTCCATGCTCACATTTTCAAGCAATGCGTCGCGGCGGACGGCATTATAAATTTCGGGCTCCTTTTCAGGATTTAGATCAATGGTCTTAGCATAACAACCGCCCTCAAAATTAAACACGCCATCATCATCCCATCCATGTTCATCGTCACCAATCAGGGAGCGATCAGCAGATGCTGACAGGGTGGTTTTGCCGGTACCGGAAAGTCCGAAAAACAAGGCCACATCATTGTCGCGGCCCTGATTAGCTGAACAATGCATTGATGCGATTCCGCGCTGAGGCAACAAGTAATTCATGACTGAAAACAACCCTTTTTTCATCTCTCCGCCATACCAGGTTCCTCCGATAAGCTGAACACGTTCTTTAAAGTTGAATGCGATAAATGTCGGTGAGTTCAACCCTTGCTCTTGCCAATTTGGATTGCTTGTTTTTGAAGCATTGAATACTGTGAAGTTAGGTTCAAAATCGTCAAGCTGTTCATCAGAAGGTCGAATGAACATATTCTTCACGAAATGAGCTTGCCAAGCCACTTCCATGACGAACCGGACCTTCAGGCAGCTATTTTCATTCGCGCCGCAATAGCCATCGATGATATATAATTTTTTTTCAGAAAGCTGCGAGGCGACAAGTTCTCTGAGTTCTGTCCATACCTCTGGTGAGAGTGGCTTATTGTCATTTTTTGTGCCGTTACCATTCCACCAGAATGTTTCAGCTGTTATGTCGTCTTTAACAATAAATTTATCTTTAGGTGAGCGGCCAGTATATTCGCCTGTAAAAACGTTTACTGCTCCAGTGTCAGTGACAAACCCTTTTTCAAAACCCGTTAAATCTGCTTGGGTTTCTTCTTCAAATAGATCTTCGTAAGAGGGGTTATGAACAATATCAAGAGGGTTGGTGATTCCGAACTGTTCCAGGAATTTGAACATTAACTTTTACCTCATCATAATACTAGTCCCGCAATATCATATCAAATAACGTGTCACAAGATGTATCCAACTGTGTCTATGCATTACAGATACGCAAAGAAAAATGAAAAAATAATACTGGTTTTTATCTTTAATGTTTATTCAGGCAATGAGAGGCGAAAGCGTACAGGGGAAAACCGCTCAGGCTCTGTCACACATTGACTGAGGCAAGGCGAAGATGAAAAGTGCTATATAGCTGTGCAAGACTGAGTTTCTGCTGTGTGGGCGGATAATGAGTTTCTGCGGCGGGGATAGAGATACCTTCTTTTCTTCATAACGGTTATGTTAAGAGCAGAGGTATAAGATGATCAAAATTTGCTCCATAAAAGTAACTGTCTACAGATTTCCGTTAGACAATCCTGTTCAAACGTCATTTGGCCTGATGGTTGACCGGCCCATGACGATAGTTGAATTGGTTAGCTCTGACGGTCATACAGGTTGGGGAGAAATTTGGTGTAACTTTCCTCATGTAGGCGCTGAACACAGAGCAAGACTCATTTCCAGTGTTTTTGAACCATTGTTGTTGAGTCAGGTATTCGCAAGCCCAAACGCCGCATTCGAATTCTTAACCAAAGCGACGTGGGTATTAGGTTTGCAAACAGGTGAATTTGGGCCAATAGCTCAATGTATAGCCGGAATAGACATTGCGCTTTCAGACATATACGCAAAACAAAGAAATAAGCCGTTATGGGAGCTTTTTGGCGGCCAGTCCGATGTCGTCGCTCTATATGCAAGTGGCATCAGCCCAATAGGCGCAGAACAAACGGCCAGACTCGCTGTTGACAATGGCTATGACGCCTTAAAGCTGAAAATTGGATTTGGCAGTGAAGTCGATATCAGGAATATCAAGGCTCTTCGTGAAGTAGTTGGATCTGCGAGAACTTTAATGGTTGATGCCAATCAGGCATGGACAGTTGATGATGCCTGCGAAATGATAAAGGAATTAACGTCATTCGACCTTTCTTGGCTGGAGGAACCAATCGCGAAAGATAGACCTCACAGTGAATGGAAACGATTAAGAGATGAGGCATCTGTGCCGCTTGCAGGCGGGGAAAATTTGTTGGGGAACACTGAATTTTCTGATGCCATTAAAGATGGAATTTTATCAGTCATACAGCCAGATATAGCAAAATGGGGCGGCCTCAGCCAAACCATCCCTCTGGCAAAATCTATACTCAATTCCGGCCGCCGTTATTGTCCTCATTACCTGGGTGGCGGAATTGGATTGGTTGCGTCAGCACATGCACTTGCTGCCGCTGGAGGGGATGGAATGCTAGAAGTGGATTTCAATCCTAACCCGTTGCGTTCTGAGCTTGTTGGCGACTTATTGTCTGCAAAGAACGGTAAAGCAACACTCGGCAAGAAGGCTGGCTTGGGATTTACCCCTAATATGAGAGCTATAAAAAAATATGAGGTGGCCCAACATAGGTCTTGATGTCTGCTTGAGCGTTGGGAATTTTTAAGCACTGTAAACCCAGATAAATGTCGATATAATATCGGTATGTTACTGTAAGGTTGAATTAATCCACTGATGTACAGGATCCCCATGGATACGCCCCAGCTGAACCAAAAGGCCTTTCGGCCGATTGATCATAACCAACTGAGCAATCATGAGACATCACCGCTGAAAATTGCGCTTCTGTATGGGTCTTTGCGTGAACGCTCATATAGCCGGTTTCTGGTTGAAGAAGCTGCCCGGATCTTGGAGGGGTTCGGTGCAGACTGCCGGATATTTAATCCCTCTGGTTTACCCCTGCCAGATGACGGTGCAGATGCAAGCCATCCAAAAGTCGCTGAATTGAGGGATTTGATTACATGGTCAGAAGGTATGGTGTGGTGTTCACCAGAACGTCATGGGGCGATGACAGGGATTATGAAAGCCCAAATTGACTGGATACCACTTTCGCTGGGCTCAGTCAGGCCGACACAAGGAAAAACCCTTGCGGTTATGCAAGTGTCTGGTGGTTCACAAAGTTTTAACACCGTTAACCAAATGCGTATTCTCGGGCGGTGGATGCGCTGTCTGACCGTTCCGAATCAATCATCTGTTCCCAAGGCCTTTCAGCAATTTGATGATGATGGGCGCATGCTGGCTTCGTCTTTTTATAATCGTGTGGTTGATGTGATGGAAGAGCTGGCGAAATTTACCTATCTTACCCGCGGCCGGGTTGACTATCTTGTGGACAGATATAGCGAGCGTGAAGAAACGAGCGATGAGCTGAGCAAGAGAGTACGCAGCACATCGTCAAATTAACAAATGCGGTATCAGTGCGATGATAGGAAAGGCAAAGCTATGAATTGGAATAAGCTGGGTACAAGCCTTGTCTCTGCGTTATTTCCTGCAGCCGGGTTATATTTCTGTTGGTGGCTGATGGGTCAGGCAGGTGAACTGGTTGCTGGCCTTGTATTTGGGGTTCTGTGTGTGAATTATTTCCTGATCATGCGCAAGCTGAAGCGCTAGGGAAGACAAAATTCAGACCAAAGGGTGAGAAGAGAGTGAGCAGTCTGCTGGCTGGAATGAGGGCTACGATTAGTTCAGCGGCGTTTTCCAGGGACGCGAGAGGTGAACTGAGGTGGGTGTTTTTGTACCCAGCGGATGAATTTCGCAAGACGCGGGTGGTCCCGCAAATCTTCCGGCGTGTTATAGTCACGGGCGAGTTCAGCTTCGCTTAAACTGGCATGAATTTCTTTGTGGCAGATATGATATAATAATACTGTGTTACCGTTTTTCCGCCTTTCAGCTTTGGGAATAGATGATGACGAGATTGAGGTGCATCCTTTGGTGTAGGACGGCTGTACAAGCTGCAGATAGGCTGATTATCGTCTGATTTCGTTGGTGTTTTATTCATGGCTGAAACGGTCGGGTAAATGTGAAGGCAAAGCTGCTTGGGCCGTTTTTCCGAACGGCTTCAAGCCTGTCTGCGCCTTCTTCGGGAGTAGGCAAATGGCCAGCTTTTACCCACCAGAGCGCCAGATGTGTGTCAATCGTCTCAAACCAGTCCTTTCGACGTTTCATAATAGCCGCATGACGATCATTCCGGTAGGTGAAGGCACGAAGCGCGTCCAGATCACGCCACACAGACATATTCAATAATAAATGAGGGTCTGCAAAAAGCCGGATATCTGTTGCATTTTTCCCATCCCCGACCAGACGCCAGATAAAGCCGTCTGCTGCTTCAGCTTCAGCGTTGACCTCATCTAAAGCGGCCATAAATTCTGTATTTGCGGGGTCGTGAGGAGCCACACGAAAACGGGCAACATTAATCTGGGCAAGATAGACGTCAGCCATTTTAAGTCCTGTGTGGAGGTTTTAAAAAGGTGATGCGCACACAGACAACGCCCAGCAGTTGGCAAGGAATCGGAGATCCCGTCTGCTTTTCATCACTCTACTGGACGTTTCCGTTTTGACTTCGACATCTGGCACCCTCTTGTTCAGGAACTTTACTGTATAGTGTGGTGCCGATTTGAAGCATCTTTAAGCATGCGCGTATAAAAACGCAGAGTCAAACCCGATTGAGGGGAAAATTTTTCTCAAATTGTGCCTTTGTATCTTCGCATGTCTTTCTGGTTGGTGCTCTGGCATTTTGTTTGCATGTCTGTATCCGAGGTCTAACTTTTGACAGGAGAGGGAGATGACCGAAAAGCTAGGTTCAGAATATATCGTTGATATTATCGAAGCGACTATCCGCGTGTTAGTAGGAACTGGGTTGACCCGCGAACAGGCACTGCAGGTAATGTTGAGTCAGCTGGCTGTACAGGTCAGTCCTGAGGTGATGAAAATGGCTGTCTCAGTAAGCGAAAAATACGCAGATGCGTTTAATTCTGGAGAATGGGACCCGAACAGTTCCAGTCAGAAACAATCAAAATGCGGAACAGGCGATCAGCCTTTCGCTTATCTGTGATAAAAGACCTTCAGCCGAACCGCTTGACATAGACAGCATGAAAAGGCCACCTTTGTTGCAATGAGGGGAGGCCTGATATGTCGCAAATTAAGGCGCTGCTGTTTGATGTTTTTGGCACGGTTGTTGACTGGCGCTCTTGCATTTCCGCCGAAATAGGCCGTCTTGCCCATGATCACGCATTGGTTTGCGACACAGATAAACTTGCTGATGAATGGCGGGCACAGTATCAGCCCGCTATGGAAGCCATCAGAAGTGGCCAGCGGGAATTTACCCGTCTTGACATACTTCACGCAGAAAATTTGGAACATGTGTTGGCGACAAATGGCATCAGCTCATTTTCGGCGGCAGAAAAAGCACATTTGGTAAAAGCCTGGCACAGATTAAAAGGCTGGCCTGACACGTCATCGGGTTTGCACAGGCTGAAGCAACATTTTATTATTGCGCCGCAATCAAATGGGAATATTGCCCTTATCGTTAATATGGCGAAAGCCGCTGACCTGCCCTGGGATGTGGTGCTGGGGGCTGAGGTTGTGCACACTTATAAACCCCGGCCAGAAGCGTATGAGAGGGCTTGTGATGCGTTAGGATTGCAGTCTGAGGACTGTATGATGGTCGCGGCTCATAATGATGATCTGTTTGCGGCCAGAAATACAGGCATGAAAACCGCATTCGTCAGGCGACCAACAGAACATGGCCAGCAACAGACAAAAGATTTAGCAGCTGAATCTGATTGGGATTTTTGCGCAGACAGTTTCCTTGATTTGGCTGACCAATTGGGCTGCTGATGGTCATATGGGCTCTGCCTGAACGGACTGGCCAAACAATATGTGTTAGATAAAGAAGGTTAAGATTATGGTTTCCGTTTTTTTGCAAAATATCGCTCTGATATTGGTCACCTTGCTTATTTTATTTAATCACAAGGCTGATTACACACTATATCTGGCCATCGCCGCGATCGTGATAGCCAGCGTCAGAATTGTCTTTATCGACAGTTCTGGTACAGCCAAAGTTACTTTGTTCCTGCTGCAGAGTTTTTTGTTTTCGCTTGCGATGTGGTACGTTTTTTTTCCAAAACATATTCACGATATTTTAAATGCCTTTTAACCGCCAGTGCGAAGACAGCGGTCTTCATGGAGAAAAAATATGAGCAACCCACTTTGGAAAGGTCAGGCCTTCAGCATCAGCCATGCAGATGGCTCCGGCACGACAGAGAGCCATTTCGAGGGCGGGTTGCGTGCATTTTTTGAATATCGGGACCTTGGCATCGCTGCAGCGACTGGCGGGTATTACGTAGCGCATGTTATTCGGGCGGTTCCAGGGCGTCATGCTGAACCGACCTGGCATGTTCATGATTTGGATTTTCAGATGGTGTATATTCTGCAAGGTTGGGTGGTCTTTGAATATGAAGGTCAGGGGGAAGTCACTTTGCGGCCGGGAACATGTGTTTTGCAGCCGCCCGGTATCCGGCACCGTGAGGTGAGGCACAGCGATGATTTAGAGCTGATAGAGGTTTGTTCACCAGCGAAATTTGAAACCACGCTCACAGACGCACCAGATTAACATTATGGCTGTTTGTCTGAGGAGCTAGGTGCCCAAAAGAACCGGCATCAGGGTGAATAACAGTAATCCCGCCATAGCGAAATTAAAGCCCCTGAGGGCTCGCCTGTCCCGCAGCATATGACCAATAAGCGTCCCGCCATAAGTCCATAAAATTGTTGCCATAATCGTAACCACAGCAAAAACAGCAGTGATCACTGATGTCGATAATATAAGATTGTCAGCCCTGCCAACATAGACGGTCACTGAAGATGTGATGACCACGAATGCTTTTGGGTTAATGAACTGAAATAGAAGGGCTGTTCCAAAACTTAATGGCGATGCTGTTGTCTCTGCGCCCTCTGGCGGGGCGGCTGTAGCGATTTTCCAGCTCAAATAGAATAGGAACAGAAAGCCAGCAAATTGCGCGATATCTAAAATGTGTGGAAAGAAGACAAACAGGCTGGACAGACCTAAACTCGCCATAATTACAAGGCTGAGAAAGCCGACAGTTACGCCGCAAATATGAGGGATTGTTCGGCGCAGACCAAAATTCGCACCTGAAGCCGCCAGCATCAGATTATTAGGGCCTGGTGTAAAGGCCGCTATCGCGGCAAAAGTAGATAGAGCAATCAGATTTACTGAATCCATTCCTGTCATTCCGCCTGCTGCTATGTGTCTTTTCGCCTCATGATAGAGGGCGGGTGAAGAATTACGGGTTTTTGGCAGATTTTACAAGACAGGCAATGCGATGCGGCCAGA
Organism: SAR116 cluster alpha proteobacterium HIMB100; assembly: GCA_000238815.2. NCBI lineage: Bacteria > Pseudomonadati > Pseudomonadota > Alphaproteobacteria > Puniceispirillales (SeqCode) > SAR116 cluster alpha proteobacterium HIMB100. The sequence continues at coordinate 178,434 of AFXB01000001.1, forward strand.
GTAAATCGCAAACTGTTTTGGTTTGCCTCTGATTTAGGTTAGAGGTGCGTATGCGGTAGAACCGTGGGCCTGCATTGGTCACTTCAGTAATTTCCAGCGGCAGCTTTTTAAAGAGAGTGGAAAATTTCAACTCTAGGCGTTGTTTTTCTGCGGTTGCATTTTCCAGCCGTGAAAACGCGCCAAGCTGGGCAAAATAGGCAGCATCTGATGCAGACTCATCGCTGCTCTGCATATGAAACGGGGAGGCCAAATTAACGTGGGCGTTTGCCTGTTGGTCAAGCAAGTCAAAAACTGGCGCAGAGGCAGTTTCTTTTATGGCCAAAGTTGAGCCAGCCATTTGGTCTTCAGCCGTCTCTGTCTTTTGTTTTGGCTGCATAGGTATCAATTCTGTACTGGTGGCCGTATCGGCTTGGGCATGCTCTCCAGTTACCGTCTCAACAGATGGGATCTTTAGTGGTTCAGGAGTAACAGGTTGGCTTTGTGGCGGGCGATCCGGACGTGATTCCGGACCGCTGATTGCAGCCAGTTTTGGCGGTTCAGGTGCGTCTTTGGTTTGCGGCGGAACGGTTGTCTGATTTGATGGTGGTGCCGTTGGTGTTGGGACGGGTTTTTTCCCTGGAAGGGTGAGGGTAAAGCTGTTACCGCCACCTATTGACAGCTGCACTGCTTTGCTCTGTTGGTCGTCTTTTGTCTGTGAGACTGCCTGTTTCTTTTCCTTTGCCCCAACAGAATTTTCTGCCATGTCTGCTGTCTTGTTCTGTTCAGGGTTTGGCACATTGCCGGTCAGTGCGGGCGTGTCAGCTGTGCTCGCCTTGGCCGTTACACGCGGTGTTGTTTCATTTGTCAGCTTGCGACGTGGTCCTGTTTCTTCAGCAGCGGGTTGCTGATGTGTTGTGGGGGCGGTTGCGTCCTCCAGCAAATAGGCCAATTCAGGTTTTTGCTTACGGATCATTCCATCACCTTGTTCAAACAGGCTTTTGCACTGGCTGTTGACTAAGGCTTTAATTTTTTTTGCGCCCAAAGCTTCTGCGGAGGCAATTTCGCTGCTCAGGCTGTCTGTATCTTGGTCTGAGTCGATCATCAAACTGGACAGAACCCAATCTCTGTAACTGGAAATCAAATGGTTGATTTCTTGTTCTGTACTGTCACGGTTAAGCTCCAGCATTACTGCTTTGCGAATGACGGCACCAGCAAATTTACGTCGCTCTTGCCATAAGGCGCCTAAATCCGGGTTCAAAACAGATTGTGATTCCATCAATGCAGAAAAGCTGGCGCAAATCGCGCCTTGTTCGGCCAATTGGCCATAGTTCTTCCATGACTCCAGACGTAATTCGGCTTGCGCTTTAGCGGGCACAAGCCAAGCAAGGAAGATAAAAGCGACAGAAATGGTCCGAACAAACGGCATTGCTTCTGGGGTACTCTCAAAAAAAAATCAGTAATCTCCACTCAGTGCCGATGCAAAATCGATGCCGCCGATGAAGGGTTACCCATTCTGGTCAAATTGTATCGCATCTTGAGCTGCACGCAACAGCGCACGTGCCTTATTCTGACACTCTTCAAATTCAGACTGTTCAACAGAATCATAGACAATGCCTGCTCCTGCCTGAACATGCATTTGGCCGTCCTTCACCACGGCCGTTCGCAGCGCGATACAGCTGTCCATTTCACCGGCAGCGCTGATATAGCCAACCGCTCCTGCATAGATGCCGCGGCGGTCTGTTTCCAGCTCGTCAATGATTTCCATCGCTCTGATTTTTGGCGCGCCTGAGACTGTGCCAGCTGGAAAGCCCGCAACCAGAGCGTCAATCACATCACATTCTGGTCTGATTTTCCCTCTTACTTCTGAGGCGATATGCATCACATGGCTGTAGAGCTCAATTTCAAAATCTGACACCACACGAACAGATCCTGGCTGGGCAACGCGGCCAACATCATTGCGGCCTAAATCCAGCAACATCAGGTGTTCAGCACGTTCTTTGATGTCGGAGAGTAAATCTGCAGCATTCGCTTTGTCTTCATCTTCGTTGCGGCCACGTGTACGCGTCCCGGCTATCGGGCGGATGGTCACTTCGCCATCTCTCAGCCTGACCAGAATTTCAGGGCTGGAGCCAACAATGGATACATCACCGAGGCTGAAATGAAACAGAAAAGGAGAGGGATTGAGGCGCCGGAGGCTGCGATACAATGCAATAGAGGGCAAAGAGAACGGAATTGAAAAACGTTGTGAAAGGACAACCTGAAAAATGTCCCCTGATTTGATGTAGTCTTTTGCTTTGCGCACCATTTCAAAAAAACTGTCTTTTGACATGTTGCTTTTTGGGGTGGTGATATCCGTTGCTGCTGGAACCGCGGGAATTGAGGGCAGGGGGGCCTGCAGCCGGGATTCAATCAGGTCGAGTTCATGATTGGCTGTATTCCAGGCATTATCGGCTGTTTTAAATTCAGCAGGCCTGATTTGGTAGCAAAGCGTAATTGTGTCTTTCAGCCTGTCAAAGATGGCCACAACAGATGGCCGCATCAATATCGAATCCTGTACATCAAGTCGGTCAGGATTATCATCAGGCAGACGTTCTACATGCCTGATCATATCATATCCCAGATACCCAAACAGACCTGCAGCCATTGGCGGCAGAGGATGGGTATTATCCATCCAACTTTCGGCGATCAGCGCGCGAAGGCTGTCTAAAGGCTGCTCAGCCTGAAGCTCTTCAAACGAATCAGGAGTAGTCTGCGCAGACCTGTTAATAAAAATTTTGTTTTTTTTACTCTGCCAAATCAGGTCAGGCTTCAGCGCCACAACCGAAAACCGGCCTCTGACTTCACCGCCCTCAACTGATTCTAACAAACAATGATGTGTCTCGCCTTCTGCAAGTTTCATCATTACACCCACAGGTGTCTGGGTGTCGGCAACAAGCGTGCGGTAGATAATTTGGTTTAAACCAGCGGCAAATAACGCTGCACAATTCTGGCGATCATGATGCGCAAGGCCCAATTTCTGTTCGCTCATCTTCGGGGCTCCATGGCATATGTTTTACGCTGGTCTATTGTCCTGCCTGGCCGACCAGAACTTGCTGGACCAAAGCGGGGTTCAGTTCCAAAGCGTGGGTTTCTGACAAGGCCAGAGCCAAGGCAGACGACAAATCTGAGCCAACCAGACGGTTCAGACCATTTTGCATGGTCTCGCTCATCTCGGCCTGTTCAGACTGCTCAGCAGCAACAACAGAATCTGTGCGTACCACAATAACGCTGTCACCAGTTTCAACCAGCCTTGCCTCGCCAACAGCTTGTGAAAATGCTGCTTCAGCAATCAAGCCCGCAGCGGCATGATCAAGGCCGCTGCCTGTGCGCCGGAACATCTCACTCTGGGTCGCGTCAGCCAACGCAGTCTCAGTTGAGGCCAAAATGGTCTCTGCTCGGTTTCTGGCGGCATCCAACGCTCTTTCTTGAGTCCAATCAGCGGCGACTCTGGCTTTAACTTCATCCAGGGTTCTGCTCCGGCTGTCTGCCTCATTTGTCGGACGTACCACAAAGAAGCTGTTGCCGACTGTCTCTATAACTGTACTGATCGTGTCAATATCCAGCTCCCATGCCTGTTGCAGAAACAAGCTGTCCGTTGCCAGATCGCCAAAAGATGCTGAAATGGGAAGACCATCAATATCCAAACCATTACGGTCAATATTTTCAATATATCCTATGGTTATTTCCAGATGGGCAGCCGCTTCTGATAGGCTTGCTCCGGTTCCCAGATTATCTTCAAGCTGATTTGCATAGTCATAAACCGTGTCGATAGCCTGTTCAGCAATAAGGGTGCTGGAAATTTGATCTTTCACATCATCAAAGTTTGCTTCACTTCCTGGCTGAATTTCCTCAACAAGAATAACGTGATAACCAAATGAAGAGGCCACTGGTCCAGCAGGTTCATTAACGGTTGCGGAAAACACTGTGTCTGCTAATTCATCGGCCAGATCGCTGCGTGTAACAAGTCCTAAATTTGTATCGCTTTGAGTCCAGTTCAGAGAGTCTTCCGCCACGGATGCGAAGCTTTTCCCTGCATCCAGTTCTGCTTTGGCAGCAGTGGCATCTTGTTCTGTGTCAAACACCATTTGCTGCAGTTTTCTGCGTTCTGGCGTAACAAATTCGTCACGGCGTAAATCAAAAGCTGTTCGTAACTCAGCGTCATCAATTTCGATGCGATCTTCGATTAAATCAGGAGCCAGGTAGATGATTTCAAAGCTGCGCAAAGCTGGTGCGTCATAATTTTCTTGCTCACGATCAAAAAACGCAACCAATTCCTCATCAGAAGGCATGGCGATGTTCTGATCTTTTACATCTATTTGTTTCAGAGTTGCTGTTCGCTGTTCCAACCGGAAGGCAGACAGCTGGGCCGTAATATTTTCTGGAAAAGCGCCTGCTGCAGTGATGCTTCCTTCTATTTGGTCCTGCAGGAGCGAATAGGAGAGACGGTCAAGATATTGCTGTTCTGTAAATCCTGCCTGTGCCAGGGCGGTCCTGAATCTGATGTTTGAAAACTGGCCCAATTCGTCACGGAAAGCCAGTTCACGCCCAATAGCTGTTTTTTGCATGTCGCGTGTTGAGGTGACGCCAAGGCGGCTGGCTTCTGCCTGATATAATGTGCGGCGGGCAAGTGTGCCCATAACTTCGTTCAACAGGCCCGCCTGCAGTGCTTCTCCTGTGGACAAGCCAGCGCCAACCGAAATGCGTGTGCGTTCGAATTCTGTTGCTGCTTCGTTTGCTGACACTGAATGGCTGCCGGCTTCTACCGCTTTATTGCCGGATGAGAGCAGCCCCCCGGACATATCACCAATACCCCATAAGGCAAACCCTGCGGCTAAAAACAGAAGAAAAACCTTCATTACAGGCGACTTAGCGCCTTCTCTCATCGAACGTAACATCAGCTTGTCCTTAAGGGATGGCCAGACAACAGCCAGCCTGTCTATTTTGTTATGAGGTGGAACAACTTTGCGATCTCAAATTTTCCACATTATAAAGAATTTAGGCGGGAAACCGCAACGCTTAAATCAATGTCTGAGAGATGTTTCTGTATGATAATCGCTGCTAATTGGAAGATGAACCCCCAACCATCTGAGGTATCATCACTTTTTGCTGGATATTGTGGGGATGAGCGGATAACCCAAGCGAAAACGAAAGTTTTGAGTTTTGTGCCTTCCTGTTACTTGACTTTGGCCAAACAGGCGTTTGAGGCGTCATCAATTCAGTGGGGTGCACAAAACTGCCATCCTGAGCTGTCAGGAGCCTACACAGGAGAAGTGTCAGCAGAGATGATAAAAGGCCTTGGCTGTCGATGGGTTCTTGCTGGTCACTCTGAACGCCGAAGTGAATTTGGCGAAACAGATGCGTTTGTTGGCGCAAAACTTGTCTCAGCCATGACTGCTGGTCTGAATGTTGTGCTTTGTATTGGTGAGCCCAGAGACCAAAGAGACCGTGGCAGGCAAAACGACTATGTGGCCAATCAGCTGTTGGCCAGCCTTGCCGGATTTTGTGATCAGTCGTCTGACTGGCAGGCTGCTCATTTAAGCCAGCTGATTATCGCTTATGAGCCTGTTTGGGCGATCGGCACAGGTCTTGTTGCCACAAGTGAACAGATAAAGGATATGCATACATTTATTCATGAGAGGCTTGTGCAGCTTATTTCACCTCTTAAGGCAGACCTTGCGCCGCCCATTTTATATGGTGGGTCTGTGAAAGAGGATAATGCTTATGATATATTGAGTTTGCCTCTTGTTGGCGGGGCATTGGTTGGCGGAGCATCTTTGTCAGCAGACAGTTTTGCTGCTATCGCCAGCAGTGCTGACGCGGTTATCCAACAGGCTGGGTAGGCAAGGCGAGGAACGTTCCCATTTTTTCTTTGCACAACCTCTTCCAATTTGTTAGGAAAATGCCGGTGTAGTTCACCTACACTTTACAGTTCAAGACAGGTAATCCTATGACCACAATCTTACTGACAATTCATATTTTAATTGCGGTTGCTTTGGTTGGCGCAGTTTTGTTGCAGCGTAACGAAGGCGGCGGTCTGGGGATTGGTGGGTCTGCCGGTGGCGGGTTTATGACAGCCAGGTCGACAGCGAATCTGTTGACACGGACGACAGCTATCCTGGCTGCGTGTTTTTTTGCAACATCCATTGGTTTGGCAATTTTGGCAGGAGCAGGCAGCCAGCAAACATCGATTGTCGATGAAGTTGTGAATTCTGCGCCTGAATTGCCTGCACCAACAACACCACAAGCGCCAACCGGACAATAATCGTGAACATGCAAGATGTGAATCCAATGACCGCCAGTTTGGAAATGAGGTGGCGGACGTGACTCGTTATGTCTTTATTACCGGCGGCGTTGTCTCTTCCCTGGGCAAGGGCCTCGGGTCAGCCGCGCTTGGGGCGTTATTGCAAGCAAGAGGCTACAAAGTCAGGCTTCGTAAATTAGATCCCTATCTGAATGTCGATCCCGGTACAATGTCACCAACCCAGCATGGCGAGGTGTTTGTGACCGATGATGGCGCAGAGACAGATCTTGACCTTGGTCATTATGAGCGGTTCACAGGTGTTCACACGCGTCAGACAGATAATGTCACCACTGGACGCATCTATTCTGATGTTCTGGCAAAAGAACGGCGCGGCGACTATCTGGGGGCCACGATCCAAGTCATTCCGCATGTAACCGATGCAATTAAAGCTTTCGTTTATAATGACTTAAGCGACGAAGACTTTGTGCTGTGCGAAATTGGCGGAACTGTCGGCGATATTGAATCTCTGCCATTTTTGGAAGCCATCAGACAAATTGGAAATGAAATAGGCAAACAGCAAGCTTGTTTCATCCATGTCACCTTGCTGCCATATATCGCTGCTGCTGGCGAGCTGAAAACAAAGCCGACCCAGCATTCTGTAAAAGAATTGCAATCTGTCGGTATTCAACCAGATATCCTGTTATGCCGCACGGAGCATTCTTTGCCTGCCGAACAGCGCGCTAAAATTGGCCTGTTCTGTAATGTGCGGCCAGAGGCGGTGATCTTGGCTGAAGATGTAAATAATATCTATGAAGTGCCGCTGGCGTACCACGAACAGGGTCTGGATGGGCAGGTTTGCGCACATTTTGGGTTAAATAGCCCTGCTCCTGACCTGAGCCGCTGGCAGCAGATTTCGCATAATTTTGCAAATCCTGAAGGTGAAGTCACTATTGCCATTGTCGGCAAATATACCTCTCTTCAAGATAGCTATAAATCTCTTGGCGAAGCGCTTACCCATGGGGGCATCGCGAATAAGGTTAAGGTAAATATCAGATGGCTAGATTCAGAGATTTTTGAAACAGAGGACAGCCAGGCTTGTCTTCGACACCTTGAAAATGTATCCGGTATTCTGGTTCCAGGTGGTTTTGGTGAGAGAGGTGCGGAAGGCAAGATTGAAGCTATCCGTTACGCCAGAGAACAACAGGTTCCGTATTTAGGAATTTGTTTTGGCATGCAAATGGCTGTTCTGGAAACCGCACGTGCCATGGCGGGGCTGCCACAGGCCAGTTCATCTGAATTCGGGCCATGTGATGAGCCAGTTGTCGGCTTAATGACCGAGTGGGCTTCAGGCAACCAAAAAGAAACCAGAAGCGATGCAGATGATTTGGGTGGAACGATGCGCCTGGGCGCCTATCCATGTGAGATGGCTGAAGGCTCTCTGGCTGCCGAGCTTTACGGGACTCAGTTTGTCGAAGAACGGCACCGGCATCGGTATGAAGTGAATATTGCCTATCGAGATAAACTCGAGCAGGCAGGTTTAAAGATGTCTGGTCTTTCACCTGACGGGCTGTTGCCTGAAATTGTTGAGCGTCCAGGTCACCCATGGTTTGTCGGGGTGCAATTTCATCCCGAATTGAAGTCAAAGCCGTTTGAGCCGCACCCGCTGTTTGTTGGGTTTGTTGCCGCTGCCCGGAAAAAGTCCCGTCTGGTCTGACAGCTGGGCTGTTCAGTCTGGTTTGTGTTTACTACTGCGCGGAGAACATACAGATGACAAAGGTAATAGTTTCCGATTTTGAGGTGGGAGACGGCGCGCCATTGATGCTGATTGCGGGTCCGTGTCAGATAGAAGGGCGAGACCATGCCCTGTATCATGCTGAATCTCTGCAAAAGGCCGCCCGTGCCGCAGGAATGAATTTTGTTTATAAATCCTCATTCGATAAGGCAAACAGAACCTCAATGTCTGCGCAGCGTGGTGTAGGATTAGATGATGGTGTGCAGATACTGGCTGATGTGAAGGCAATGTTGGGGTGTCCTGTATTAACAGATGTGCATCTGCCTGAGCATTGTGCGGTAGCAGCTGAAGCCGTTGATATCCTTCAAATTCCTGCATTTTTGTGCCGGCAGACAGATTTGCTCGTCGCTGCTGCGCAGACCGGGGCTGTAGTCAATGTGAAAAAGGGGCAGTTTTTGGCGCCATGGGATATGAAACATGTTGCCGATAAGTTGGTTCAGTCCGGCAATCAGCGTGTGTTACTCACAGAACGAGGCACATCCTTTGGCTATAATACGCTGGTCAGTGATATGAGAAGTCTGCCGCAAATGCGCAGCACAGGATTTCCTGTGATTTTTGATGCTACACATTCAGTTCAGCAACCAGGTGGGTTGGGTGGCGCATCTGGCGGACAGCGCGAATTTGTTTCTGTATTGGCCCGTGCAGCTGTGGCTGTTGGTGTTGATGGATTGTTTATGGAGGCGCATATTGATCCAGATAGCGCGCCGTCAGATGGACCCAATATGGTGCCATTAGACCAAATGCCGGACTTGCTGGCCAAATTATCCAGACTTGCCGAAGCGGTCAAAGACTGAACCTGCTAAATGAGACGCAGAAAGGAAAGCTGATGTCTGACATTCTCGATATTCATGCCCGCCAAATTTTGGATTCACGGGGAAATCCAACGGTAGAGGTTGATGTTTTATTGGATGATGGCAGCTTTGGTCGCGCAGCTGTGCCTTCAGGCGCATCAACCGGGGCTTATGAAGCGATTGAGATGCGTGATACAGATCAAGCCAGCTATGGCGGTAAGGGCGTTATGACTGCCGTTGATGCTGTAAATACTGAGATATTTGATGCCTTGTCTGGGGCTGATGCCACTGATCAGTTGCAAATTGACACAGACCTGATCGCGCTTGACGGGACAGATAATAAAGCCCGGTTGGGTGCAAATGCGATTTTGGGGGTCAGTCTGGCGGTTGCGAGGGCAGCTTCTGAATCAGCTGGTCTGCCTTTGTGGCGGTATCTGGGTGGTGTCCATGCTCATATTCTGCCGACACCAATGATGAATATCCTGAATGGTGGTGCGCACGCAGATAATGCGCTTGATGTACAAGAATTCATGATTATGCCAGTTGGCGCAGCAAGTTTCAGTGATGGTTTACGCATGGGTGCTGAAATATTCCACGCCCTGAAGTCCGAATTGTCAAAACAGGGCCTGTCTGTGGCTGTTGGTGATGAAGGTGGGTTTGCGCCGGCAATCAACACAACACCAGAAGCTGTTGATGTTGTGTCTCGTGCAGTAGAGGTTGCTGGTTATAGTTTGGGAGATGATGTGGTGTTGGCTCTTGATGCTGCTGCCACAGAGTTCTGTGCGGAAGACAGCTATCATTTGCAAGGGGAGGGGCGCACCCTCAGCTCTGCTGAGATGGTCGATATGTGGGCCGATTTATGTAACCGTTACCCGATTGTTTCAGTTGAAGACCCGCTTGATGAGGATGACTGGCAGGGGTTTGTTGAATTGACAGGCCACATTGGTGATAAGGTTCAGGTTGTTGGTGACGATTTATTTGTTACAAACCCAGAACGTCTGGGGAAGGGCATTCAGATGAAGGCAGGTAATGCTATTCTGGTGAAGGTTAACCAGATTGGCACCCTCAGCGAGACAATGAAAGCCATTACAGATGCTAAACAAGCTGGCTTTGGGGTGATTATTTCGCATCGCTCAGGCGAAACTGAAGACAGCTTCATTGCTGACTTATCGGTGGCGACAAATGCTGGTCAGATTAAGACCGGATCTCTGTCACGCTCTGACCGTCTGGCAAAATATAACCAGTTGCTGCGGATTGAAGAAGAGCTTGGAGATATGGCAGTCTATGCCGGACACTCTATCTTGCGCTAATTTGAACACGTTTTATCTGCTTGATCTGAATAAAAAACTCAATGAATCCGGCGATTCGCTTTTCTCTTGACCTGGCGAATCGTTTTTGATTCACTAAACCTGTCCGATAAATAATGGCAGGTGAGTCACTCATGTATCCGTCTTTGCGCCGTCCTATCGCTTTTGCAGGAAGTTTTGTCTTAACAGGAACGCTGATTGTGTTTTTTGGCTTTCATACCATTGCTGGTGAGAGAGGTCTGCTGGCCCGTGGGGATATTGATAGAGAAATTCAGGCCGCGAAAGAAACACTTGCGTTGCTACAGAAACAAAATCACTTCCTTGAACATAGGATAAGATTGCTTCGCTCAGGGGCTGTTGATGCAGACATGCTGGCAGAAACGGCGCGCGCAAATGTGGGTATGTATAACGAGAATGATGTAATTATTTCAATTGATTTAAGTAAATTGAAATTTTAGTATCCAGCTAAATTAACTGAAAATCAGTTTAAACATAAAATATCGTTATTTATCAATAGAATAAAAATCTTGCAAAAAAAATGATTTTGCCGTCATCCTTACAGCCATAGAACATGACTGTCAAAGCTCGTCCGGGCTGAAAGGGGAGGCGCATGGCTGAAAAACAAATTGCAACGCGAAAACGGGGTCGGCCGCCAAAGGCAGTGATCAATGATAAGCCGTCACGTGAAGTTTTAGAGCAATTGTATGAGCAGATGATTCTGATTAGGCGGTTTGAGGAAAAGGCTGGCCAGCTTTACGGCATGGGTCATGTCGGCGGTTTTTGTCACCTGTATATCGGTCAAGAAGCGGTTGTGGTCGGGATGCAGTCCATTGCTGAAGAGGGCGATTCAGTGGTGACTTCTTATCGTGATCACGGCCATATGCTGGCCTGTGGTATGGAGTCCAGCGGTGTTATGGCGGAATTGACCGGCAGGCGTGATGGTTACTCACGCGGTAAAGGCGGGTCAATGCATATGTTCAGCCGCGAGAAGAATTTTTATGGCGGGCATGGCATTGTCGCAGCGCAGGTGCCGATAGGTGCAGGGCTTGCGTTTGCGCATAAATATAAAGGCGATGGCGGCGTGAACATGGCCTATCTTGGTGATGGTGCAGCCAATCAGGGCCAGGTCTATGAAACCTTTAACATGGCCGCTCTATGGAAGTTGCCTGTCGTGTTCGTTATCGAAAATAATCAATATGGGATGGGAACTTCAGTCGCACGTGCTGCAGCTGGTCAGGATTTGGCGGACAGAGGCAAAGCATATGGCATTCCTGGCCTTCAGGTTGATGGAATGGATGTTTTGGCCGTCAGAACCGCTGCGCGTGAAGCCCTGGACCATTGTCGTTCAGGCAAAGGCCCATATATTTTGGAAATGAAGACCTACCGATATCGCGGACATTCAATGTCAGATCCGGCAAAATACAGAACCCGTGATGAGGTTGACGCGATGCGCAAGCAGCATGATCCAATCGAACAGCTTCGTGATTTATTGTTGCGTGAAGGAGCTGATGAGGCTGGCTTGAAGCAGATTGATCAGAAAGTGAAGTCAATCGTCAGCGAGGCTGCAGACTTCGCGTTGGCCAGCCCAGAGCCTGACGCAGAAGAGCTCTACACAGATATTCTGATCGCCTGATCAGGCGTGATGCACCGATTAAAGGATAGAAGATTATGGCAATAGATATAAAAATGCCGGCTTTGTCACCAACTATGACCGAAGGCCGCCTGTCCAGATGGCTTGTGAAAGCAGGGGATGACGTAAAATCAGGTGACGTGATCGCTGAAATTGAGACAGATAAAGCGACCATGGAAGTTGAAGCCGTAGATGAAGGTGTGGTTGGTGAAATCACAGTTGCAGAAGGTAGTGAAGGCGTGGCGGTCGGTGCTGTAATTGCACGCCTGTTGGAAGATGGTGAGACAGATTTGCCAACAGCTGTGGCTGAAAATATGGATACACCAATCAATCCGGTGGCTGAACCAGCTGTGCCTGCTCCTGCAGCTGTTGCTGCGGAAGCTTTCTTATCGCCAGTTGGTGAACCAGATTGCGACGGCCCAATGAGACATTTGACGGTTCGTGAAGCTTTGCGCGATGCAATGGCCGAAGAAATGCGAAATGATGAGCGCGTCTTTGTTATGGGTGAAGAGGTTGCTGAATATCAAGGTGCGTACAAAGTCACTCAAGGCTTGCTGGATGAATTTTCCAATAAACGGGTTATTGATACGCCGATAACTGAACATGGATTTGCCGGCCTTGGGGTAGGGGCAGCTTTTGGCGAATTGCGTCCTGTGATTGAATTTATGACTTTTAATTTTTCGATGCAAGCCATTGATCAGATTATTAACTCTGCAGCTAAGACGTTATATATGTCAGGCGGCCAAATGGGCTGTCCAATTGTTTTTCGCGGACCGAACGGAGCTGCCAGCCGCGTTGCTGCCCAGCATTCGCAATGTTATGCCAGCTGGTATGCACATTGCCCGGGTCTGAAAGTTGTGTCTCCTTGGTCTGCTGCCGACGCCAAAGGGTTGTTGAAGGCTGCCATTCGTGATCCGAATCCCGTCATATTCCTCGAAAATGAGGTGATGTACGGTCAAAGCTTTGATGTGCCAGAGCATGAGGACTGGGTCGTCCCTATTGGTAAGGCGAAACTTCTACGTCCTGGTACTGATGTCACTATCACGGCCTTTTCTATCATGGTGGGCAAGGCCCTTGAAGCGGCTGAGCAACTGGCTGCGGAAGGAATTGACGCTGAAGTGATAGATTTGCGCACCATTCGGCCTTTGGACACTGAAACACTGGTACAATCGGTGAAAAAGACCTCTCGATTAATTTCCTGTGAGGAAGGGTTTCCCTTTGCCGGTATAGGATCAGAGCTGGCTGTGCAGATGATGGAGCAGGCCTTTGATTATCTTGATGCCCCCGTTATGCGGGTGACCGGTAAAGATGTGCCAATGCCCTACGCGGCTAATCTTGAAAAACTGGCTCTGCCTCAGGCTGACGATATTGTGGCGGCTGCCCGTCAGGCCTGCTATCGCACTCAAGGAGGCTGATATGTCTGTATCTGTTCTTATGCCGGCTCTTTCCCCGACCATGACACAAGGCACGCTTGCACGCTGGCTGGTCAAACAGGGAGACAGCGTCAAATCTGGTGATGTCATTGCAGAAATTGAAACTGACAAAGCAACAATGGAAGTTGAAGCCCTGGATGATGGGGTTGTGGCAAGCTTGGCCGTTGCTGAAGGTACACAAAATGTGGCCGTGAATGCAGTCATTGCTGTTCTGGTGGAAGATGGCGAAACGATCGAAGATGCGCTTGCGGCTGTTGAGGTGACACAAGCTGCTGTCCAGACTACATCTGCACCTGAAGATGCCGTACCACTAGCTCCGGCTGCACACGCCCAGACCCCACCTGTTCAGCCATCTGCGACTACAGTGCCAAACCAACAGGCAGGCCGGATTTTTGCCAGCCCATTGGCGCGCCGCATCGCCGCGGATGCTGGCCTTGATATAACCCGCTTGTCCGGCACAGGGCCGCATGGCCGTATCATCAGAGCAGATGTGGAGGAGGCTATTTCAGCAGGGCCAGCACAACAGACAGCTTCAGCCTCGCCTGCTTCTGCACCACAGGCTGAAGATCGGTTCGTGCCGCATAACGCGATGCGCCGCGTGATTGCGGAAAGACTGCAACAGTCAAAACAGACCGCGCCGCATTTTTACCTCACAATTGATTGCGAGATTGACAACCTGCTCGCCGCCCGCAAAGCGTTGAATGAAGCTGCTGAAGATGGCGTAAAAATCTCAGTTAACGATATGGTGGTCAAAGCTGCTGCTGCTGCCCTTATGGCAGAACCAGATGTGAATGGCTATTTCGAAGCAGAAGGCTGCCGTTATTTCAGCACAGCCGATATTTGTGTGGCGGTTGCGGTAGATGGCGGACTGGTTACGCCGGTTCTTCATCAAGTTGAAAATCTTGGTCTTGCCGAAATATCGCGCAAGACAGCTGATCTGGCTGCCCGTGCACGGTCAGGTATGCTTGATCCATCTGAATATGCTGGCGGCAGTTTTACCATATCTAATTTGGGCATGTATGGCATTCGCGAATTTGCCGCCGTCATTAACCCGCCGCAATCTGCAATTCTGGCGGTTGGAGCAGGCGAACAGCGCCCTGTTGTTAAAAATGGTGAGCTTGCCGTGGCCACAGTGATGAGCGTGACTTTGTCCGCTGATCACAGAATTGTTGATGGCGCGCTTGGGGCGAAATGGCTGCAGGCGTTTAAACGAGCGATAGAACAGCCTGTCACAATGCTGCTTTAAGCCAGCTTGCAGGCAGGATATTAACTCATTCCAGAAAGGCAGTCTTTAACATGACACAGACAGCTCCATTCGATGTTCTTGTGATCGGCGGCGGACCAGGAGGCTATGTCGCTGCGATACGCGCCAGCCAGTTAAGAATGCGTGTAGGCCTTGTTGAGCGCGAGCATTTAGGCGGTATTTGTCTGAATTGGGGCTGTATTCCGACCAAAGCCCTACTGCGGGCATCGGAATTGCGCCATAATTTAGAACATCTTTCTGACTTTGGTATCGAAGTTGAGGGCAAAGTTTCGGTGAATCTGAACAAAGTTGTTGACCGGTCTCGTAAAGTGGCCAGCCGTTTATCTGGCGGGGTTGCCCATCTGTTGAAAAAGAACAAAGTCACTGTGATGGATGGCACGGCCAAACTGGCTGGGCGCAAGCAAGACGCCTGGTCAGTGGAAATCAGTGGCAAAGCAGCACAGACTGTGCAAGCAAAACATGTCATTATCGCAACAGGGGCAAGGGCCCGCCAACTGCCTGGATTGGAAACTGACGGCACGCAAATCCTGTCTTATAAAGAAGCTATGGTCCCCAATGCGATGCCGAAATCCCTCATTGTTGTTGGCTCAGGGGCTATTGGTGTTGAATTTGCCAGTTTTTATCGGGATATGGGTGTCAAGGTTACCATAATTGAAGCCCTTGACCGGATTTTGAATGCTGAGGACGCAGAAATATCAGCTTTGGCACATAAGTCATTTGAAAAGCGGGGCATTGTTATTCACACGTCAGCGCAATTAAAGGGATTTGCAAAGACCAAGGACAGTGTCAATGCGACTGTCATGCTGAACGGTAAACAGGAGGTCATATCTGCTGAGCAAGTCATTATGGCTGTCGGTATTGTGGGCAATTCAGAAGGTTTGGGCTTAGAGACTACAAAGGTCAAGCTGGATAGAGGGCATATTGTCACTAATCAGGTCATGGCCACAGATGAGCCGGGTCTCTATGCCATTGGGGACGTAACTGGTGCACCATGGCTTGCGCATAAAGCCAGTCATGAAGGCATTCTATGTGTTGAGGCCATTGCGGGGGTCAAAAACCTGCATCCTATCAAGCCAGAAGCTGTGCCGGGTTGCACATATTGTCGCCCGCAGGTAGCCTCCGTTGGTCTAACTGAGGCGAAAGCCAAAGAGCAGGGCTATAAACTTAAAGTTGGTAAATTTCCGTTTATCGGTAATGGTAAGGCAATCGCACTAGGCGATGATGAAGGGTTAATCAAAACCATTTTTGACGAAAAAACAGGTGCTTTGCTGGGGGCCCATATGATTGGGCCTGAAGTGACAGAACTTATTCAAGGTTATGTCGTCGCGCAGACCCTTGAGACAACCGAGGCCGAGTTGATGCAAACGATATTCCCGCATCCAACCTTGTCTGAGGCTATGCATGAGGCTGTGCTCGATGCCTATGATAAGGCAATTCATTTTTAAACTGGACCAGTGCCAATTTTGAAAAAGACTTATCTATGGTCTTTTTAAAAGACAAGAACTGATGTAAGGCACAAGCAGAAGATCGCGCCGGTTGTGCAGAGAATGAGGAACAATGCCATCTCCAAATCTGACAAAAGGTGCCGCCAGGCATCCTGAAAAACGGCGTAATGAGGACAGACCACAGCCGCGCAGGCCTGACTGGCTGCGGGTGAAGGCCCCACGTGCAGGCGCATTTTCAGAAACCAAACAGTTAATGCGCGATCTGGACCTTGTGACTGTCTGTGAAGAGGCTGCTTGTCCGAATATCGGCGAATGCTGGGCGAATAAACATGCGACGATGATGATCCTTGGGTCTGTCTGCACTCGGGCTTGTGCATTCTGTAATGTCGCCACTGGCCGTCCGGATCAGCTGGACCCCCACGAACCAGACCATGTAGGTGAGGCAGTTGCGCGTCTCGGGCTGCGTCATGTTGTGATTACTTCTGTTGACCGGGATGATCTAGATGATGGGGGAGCAGATCATTTCGCACGGACAATTGCGGCTATCCGCAAAGCCTCACCAGAGACGACAATTGAAATTCTCACACCTGATTTTTTGCGCAAAGATGGCGCTGTAGAGCATGTGGTGGCGGCCCGGCCAGATGTATTCAATCATAATATGGAAACTGTAGAACGCCTTTATAAGCCTGTCCGTCCTGGTGCGCGATATCATCATTCTTTAGATGTGTTGCGCCAAGTGAAAGCATTGGATCCGTCAATTTTCACGAAATCAGGAATTATGGTTGGGCTTGGCGAAACAGATGAAGAAGTTTCAGAAATGATGGATCATCTGCGAGCAGCAGATGTTGATTTTATGACGATTGGCCAGTATTTACAGCCAACCCCAAAACATGCAGTTGTTGACCGGTTTGTCACCCCAGAGCAGTTTGAAGCTTATGCCTCATGGGGGCAGGAGAAGGGCTTTTTGATGATGGCCTCAACACCATTAACCCGTTCATCATATCATGCTGATGCTGATTTTGCTGCACTTCAGAAAGAGCGTAACCGGCGACTTGAACTGGACAAGAGTTAAGGGAAGGCGAGGTAAATGACAACGCATGCTGAACAGCGTTTGATACATCATACGCCCGAACAATTATTTGACCTTGTTGCTGATGTTCGGCGTTATCCTGAATTTTTGCCGTGGTGTCTTGCCGCGCGGATCAGAGAGCGCTCCTCCACCACACTTGTTGCCGACCTCATTATCGGATTTCAGATGTTCAAAGAACAATTTACCTCTCATGTCAGTATGGATAGAGAGAATCTTGTTATTGAAGTCGAATATGCAGAAGGTCCATTTAAGTATCTAAAAAATAGATGGAAATTTATTGAACACCCTGATGGATGTATGATCGATTTCTATGTTGATTTCGAATTTCGGTCGCGGCTATTGCAAACTGTAATCGAAAGCCTGTTCACAGAAGCGGTTAAGCGCATGGTCTGGGCGTTTGAGGCAAGAGCGGATCAATTATACAGCCTGCAGCTAAAGCAGGGCTGATGGTTATTCAGATGACAGAGTTTGTAACAGTTCAATCGCCGCATCACATGCATCCTGTCTGATCTGTTGTCTGTCGCCAGTAAAAAAATGTTCACTTGTGGTTTGTTGTCCGTCTTTGGTGCACACAGATATCCACACTAAGCCAACCGGTTTTTCATCTGACCCGCCACCAGGTCCGGCGATACCAGTCAGAGACACCGACAGATCTGTTCCCGCTGCCTTCAGCCCGCCTGCAGCCATTTCTGCTGCTGTTTGCTGCGATACTGCACCAAATGCAGCCAGTGTTTCGGGCTTTACGCCAACCATATCTTGTTTTGCCTGATTGCTGTAAGTGATAAACCCGCGGTCAAGTACAGCAGAGGCGCCAGAGATGTCAGTTAAGGTGCTGAAGACCAGACCGCCCGTGCAGGATTCAACAGTACACAGGGTTTTTCCTGAAGCAGTGAGCTGGTTGATAATGTCAGCTGCGGCTTTGGTCATAGTTGGCCTTTCTGAGAGGGGTGGGCGTCACAGTGAATAAATAAACAATTGCGCGATAAGAATAGCTATGCCCGCAAGTGTCCCGGCCACCAGATCATCTGCCATAACCCCAATACCATTGGGCAGACGTTCTGCTGAGGATACGGGCCAAGGTTTAAGAATATCAAATAATCTGAATAGAATAAACCCAGCCACATACCACCATAAGGCTGTATCCAGATTGGGCGGAATACACAGCAGCACAAGCCATTGCCCAGCAACCTCGTCTATGATTACTTCACCTGCGTCTTTCTTGCCAGACAGATATGAATAAGCATCTGCAGCAAATACGCCGATTATCGTTACCAGTAGCACTGCGGGCAGCAGAATGAAAATACCGCCTTTGGCAAGGAAAAAGCCAGTGACAAGGGCAACCAGTGACCCCGCAGTTCCTGGAGCAGGAAAAGACCGCCCAATTGGTCCGAGAGTGGCAATCTGAGCTAACAGCACATTCATTCTGTTTCACCAGCATAAGAGACAGGCAGGCATATTGTAGCCTGGGCCAGCGCGGCTATGCCTTCACCCCGGCCAGTGAACCCCAAACGCTCACTTGTGGTCGCCTTCACAGATAATCGGGTAGCGAGTAAGCCTGTGATTTGTGATAGACGATCTGTCATCTGTTGCCGGTGCGGTCCAATTTTGGGCTGCTCACAGATAATGGTCACATCAAGCAAGGTGACATAGCCGCCAGCCTTAGTTACCTGTTCAAGGGCAAACCGTAAAAATTGGTCAGATGAAGCAGCCTTCCATTTAGGGTCAGATGGCGGAAAATGTTGACCGATATCACCCATCGCCAGACAGCCCAAAACAGCGTCACATAGTGCGTGTAGCCCGACATCACCGTCAGAATGTGCGACCAGGCCGTGGTCATGATCGATCGCCACGCCGCAAATCATTATTGGCCCAGTTTGTTCTGATGAAAATTTATGAACATCAAAGCCACTGGCGGTACGAGTCTCTGTTTGCTGGCTGTTCTGCATCATATCAAGGTCTTCCGCAAAGGTGATTTTTTCAAGTTCTGATGCGCCATCAACACAAATCAGCTTCAGGCCAGCCCGTTCAGCGAGGCTGGCATCATCAGTGATGGTTGAATCCCCATCACCAGCGGCAAATGCCTCATGCAACTTCAGCAATGTGTCAAAGGCGAAGGCTTGCGGTGTTTGCACCAGCCGCAGGCTTGTTCGGTCAAGTGTTGATAAGATGGTTTGTGTATCATCAACCTGTTTTACCGTGTCGCTGATGGGCAGGGCAGGTACAGCGCCATCTGCATCTGTATTCAGAGCGTCTAACAACGCATCAAGAACCTGATGAGGGACGAACGGCCGGGCTGCATCATGCACGGCAACCCGTGATTTGTGTACAGTCTTTTTTAAAGCCCTCAGACCATTTAACGTCGACGCTGTGCGTGTTGGACCGCCTGTGGTGAACTGAACCGTTACCGGGCAAGAGGCGGCAGCTTGTTTGAGCTGTTTTATAGCAGTTTCATCCATGCCGCCTTCAGGTAACACCACAATGATGCGCCCGCATTGTGGCCAGCAGCTAATCGCCTCTACACTATGCAACAGGACGAGCTTGCCGGATAAATTTTGGAATTGCTTTGCTGGTCCTGCAGCAGATTTATCTGCCGAAAATCGGCGGCTTTGTCCTGCAGCCAAAATGATAAAATCCATGGTCATGTCTGCAGCGGTCATCACTTTGCCTTGTTGTTTTTTTCAGCCCGGAACAGCTTTGCCCCGTTTCTAGCCTGATGTTAGCAGACTTGTCCAGCTGAGCCCAATTCGCTGGAGATGATGACAGGCACATGATGTTCAGTAAATCTGCCTATTTTTTGGGCAGACTTCTGGACATTTCCTGTAAGTTTCAGGCATACTCAGCGTCATGAGGTATGTTATTGACCAAATTTTAGGCCTTTCTCGGCAAGATGGCGTTCCTGATGTGGTTTTGGCCCCGATGTCAGGGATTACAGACAGGCCTTTTCGGGCGGCTGTTCGGCGTGCTGGCGGTGGATTGGTCATCAGCGAAATGGTTGCCAGCCATGCGATGCTTACAAATGTGCGCACTGAAATGCGCAAAATTTCCACTGACCTCCAAAATGAAGCACCGATTGGCTTGCAAATTGCCGGATGGGATCCGGATATGATGGCTGAAGCGGCGCGCATGGCAGAGCAGATGGGGGTGAATGTGATTGATATCAATATGGGCTGCCCTGCAAAAAAAGTGACCGGGCGCGCGTCCGGCTCAGCCTTGATGCGCGAGCCTGAGCGGGTAGAGGCTATTTGTGCTAATGTTGTGCGTGCTGTGTCTGTCCCGGTTACCTTGAAGACCAGGCTAGGGTGGGACGATGCGTCTTTAAATGCGCCAGATATTGCCAAAATAGCAGAAAATTGCGGCATCAGACTGATTACCATTCATGGACGGACACGCTGTCAGATGTATAAGGGCGAGGCAGACTGGGCAGCAATACGAGCTGTTGTAAATGCGGTGAACATTCCGGTTCTGGCCAATGGGGACATTACAAGCTGTGAGGACGCAGCAGAAGCGATCCGTTTTTCAGGGGCTGCAGGCGTAATGGTAGGGCGGGCCGCGATGGGGCAGCCTTGGTTGTTAGCCCAAATAGCTGATCATCTCGCAGGTCGGCCTGTTCGGCCTGTGCCGGATATGCGCACACGCCATCATATGATGCAGGCTCATTTATCTGATATTCTGAAACAATCAGGCGAGAAAGGTCTGCGCTCTGCGCGGAAGCATTTTGCCAGCTATTGTGATCACCTTGATAAGTCTGACAGTCTGCGAGATGTCGCGTTAAGGGCAGATAGTGCAGCACCAATACAAAAGGCCATTGACCGCTATTTCCTGGACCAGTCCAGATTATCAGCAGCATAGTGTTCGTCGGGGGAAATATCAGATGATGAAATCTGGTGCTCATGCACATGCAGAGCTTGAAGATATATCTGCTGAATTGCTGAATATGCTGCCCTTTCCGCTATTGTTGATTGACAGTGAAGATAAATTTGTGTGGTTGAATCCGGCCGCGGAAAGTTTCTTTCAAAGCAGTACGGCATATCTTGCGGGCAGGGTGTTGACAGAAATGCTGCCTGCCGACAGCCCGTTTTTTGCTTTACTTCACCGCGTCAGAAAAGCCGGACGTCCCGTTGTTGAAAAGGCAATGGGGCTGGTCAGCCCAAAGCTGGGGGTGCGAACGGGGGCAATACAAATGGTGCCTATTGCGGCTTCGGGCCAGCCAGAAACGAAAGCCCAAATACTGGTGTCGATTCAAGAACAGTCTATGGCCGAACAATTATCGACCCAAAGTCAATTCAAAGGGGCTGCGTTGTCGATGGCAAAAATGACTGCTCTTTTGGCTCATGAAATTAAAAACCCTCTGGCAGGGATAAAAGGGGCAGCACAGCTTTTAGAATTAGATTTGCCTGTGGAATATCGCGAGCTGAGCGGCATGATCGTTGATGAAACTGATCGCATTACGTCTCTTCTCAGCCGTATCGAAACCTTGTCATCTGACACACCAGTGAAATTCGCAGATGTGAATATTCATGAAGTCCTTGATCATTGTATTCGGATTACAAAAGCCTCATTTGGCCGCCATTTAACTGTGATCAGAAGATATGATCCCTCATTACCTGACGTCAGGGCTGATCGGGAATTATTGGTCCAGTGTTTTTTAAATCTGTTTAAAAATGCAGCAGAAGCAACAAAAGCTGGTGATGAGCTCACATTAAGCACGTCCTATTCTCTTACGCGTTATGTGTCCAGCCTGTCTGATGGCAGGCGCGTTCATTTGCCTTTTCAAATTGAAATCGAAGATACAGGAGCAGGCATTCCAGATGAGCTGGCAGATCATATTTTTGAGCCGTTTATCTCAACAAAATCTGGGGGATCAGGATTGGGGCTTGCAATGGTCGCCAGTGTGATTGCTGACCATGGCGGTTCAATTACCCCTTTGCCGCGAAGGCAAGGGACCTGTTTTAGCATAAATCTGCCGGTTATGACCAACACAAGCCACGGGCGAAATACAGAGGCAGAGCGCTGATGAGTAACCGGACTCCGCAAATTCTTGTCGCTGACGATGACCGGACGGTGCGAACAGTTATTTCGCATGCGTTGAGCAAGCAGGGCTATCAGGTAGGGGCGACAACGTCTGTTGCCGGTTTGTGGGATATGGCCACAGCTGGCAGAGGCGATGTGCTGATTACAGATGTTAATTTTCCAGATGGTGATGCGCTGGATTTGCTGCCCCGGCTGCAGGAAAAGCGTCCGGATTTGACCATTATCGTGATGAGCGCACAGGCAAATCTGCTGACTGCGATAAAAACCCAGCAACGTGGTGTTTTTGATTATTTGCCAAAGCCGTTTGAATTGCGCCAGCTTTTGGATGTGATGTCGAGAGCCATTTCCGAAGACAGAACTGACTTATCTCCAAACAGGCTGTCAGCCGGCCTGCCAAAGCAGATACCCGCCCCATTGATGGGAAAATCGCCTGCCATGCAGGTGACCTTTAAATTGCTGGGCCGTATCGCAACACAGTCCGTGCCGGTATTGATCAAAGCTGAACCTGGCTCAGGAAAGCAAATTGTGGCGCAGACCTTACATGAAATGAGCCATTTGTCTTCAGCAGGTTTTGAGGCTGTGGAATTGTCTCAGCTTGAACCAGATCAACATATAGATTTGTTATTTGGACCACGCGGTCTGGTCACCCGAACATCGGTTGGCAGTTTATTTTTGAATAATATTGATCAGCTGTCTGTTCCTGCGCAGAAAGCGCTTGCTCAATTTATGGTATCTGGTTCATCTGGCTCTCGCCTGCAGCTCGCTCAGCTCGGACAATTGCGTCTGATTTGCGGCACATCCGCCGATTTAAAACAACAGGTCAGCAAGGGGACATTCAGAGAAGATCTGTATTTTGAATTATCTGTAGCTGAACTGGGTATGCCGCCTTTAAGGGACCGTCAGGAGGATATTCCGCAAGTTGCCAGCTGGGTTTGCGATCAGCTGAACGGTCAGTTTCAAACTGAACGGCGTCTGACAGCCGAGGCGATGAATTGTCTGCAAAATCATCTCTGGCCTGGAAATGTAAAAGAACTTGAAGTGCTGCTGAAACGCCTGTTCATTGCCACTACAGAACAACAAATTTCTGCTAGCATGGTCGAACAGGAGCTGGATAAGCTGTCTTCTTTGGCTGAACAATCATCACAGGAGCCGCTGGCCAGTTCTGATAGTCTTTCAGACGCCGTTGAGTTTCACGTTACCCGCTATTTCAGAGCTTTGCGCGGGGCTGAGCCGGATGCTGGTTTGCATGAACGTATTCTGGCGGAAGTAGAGCGGCCGTTAATTGTTTCTACGCTATATCATACTGGCGGCAACCAGATTAAGGCTGCGGCCATATTGGGGTTAAATCGAAATACCTTGCGAAAAAAAATAAGAGAGTTGAAAATTTCAACAAATAGGGCTGAATACAAATAAAGCTTGAACACGCAAAACGTGGGAACATCAGGTCACACACGGGAAACAGGACATGACAAATCCGCTTCATTTCGGGTCTGCTGACCACTCTGTTCAAAAAACAGGGCAGGGTGCAGCTGTGTCAGGTCAGGTAAAAACACCAGCAGCTCCGGCCGCTCGGCAGTGGTGGGTTGGTGATCGCCTGGCCTATTTGGTGATTACGGTTGCTGTCGGGATAGGCATAACTGTTTTTTTCGCGTTATCGAAAGTAACTGACATCACCGCTCAGTCTGATCTTTTGATTATGAGTTTTCTTGTGGCGATGACGTTTCTGGGGCTTTTGCTGTTCTTTGTTGGACGGCAATTGTTACGGCTATGGCGTGAACGCAGCCAGCGGAATGCTGGGGCCCAATTGCATTTTAGACTTGCCCTGCTGTTTGGCGGTGTTACTGCGATACCTGCTGTTCTGGTGGCCATGTTTGCCATTTCAATGATCGATTATTCTTTGCGTGGGTGGTTTGCAGATCGGATTTCAACAGCTGTTAACGAATCTGTTGAAGTGGCCAGTGCGTATTTTGAAGAACATGCCCGGTCTGTACGGGGCCAAATTCTGGCAATGGCAAACGACCTCAACCGTGAAGCACCACGTCTGGTGCGCAATCCAAATCAGTTGAATGAGTATATCTCTAACCAGACTGCGCTGCGGAATTTATCTGAGGCTGTGATAATTGATGGGACAGGGCAAATTCTTGCAAAATCGCAATTTGCTTTTGCGCTGACTTTTTCGCGGGTGGATGATGAGCTTGTCGCACGGGCGCGGGATGGCGATGTTGTGATCATCACATCAAAAGAGAACAACAAGCTGCAAGCCATTGTAAAATTGAATGGTTTTGTTGATGCGTATTTATTGGCTGGGCGATTTATTGATGCTGATGTTTTGGCAGCACTCAATCAGACACGTGTGGCAGCTGATGATTACCAATCCTTATCTCTTCGCCAGTTTGATCTTCAAATTTCACTGGCAGTGATGTTTGCCGTGGTGGCCCTGATGCTGTTGTTGGCATCTATCTGGGTAGGGCTAAATCTGGCCACATCTATTGCCGGGCCCTTGGTCAGCGTGATCACTGTTGCTGAACAGGTGCGTAGCGGTAATTTAAAAGAGCGCGTGCCCGAAAGTGAAGATGTGGATGAAATTGCGCGGCTCGGGTCTAGTTTCAACAGAATGCTTGACGATGTGTCCAGCAGCCGCGAACAGTTGGTGCAGGCCAACCGGCAATTAGATGCACGTCGCGAATTTACTGAAGCTGTTCTGGGCGGCGTATCATCTGGTGTCATCGGTTTGGACCGGGATGGTAAAATTACCTTACCAAATCAAGCCGCTTGTGAATTATTGGGGAAAAATTTTGATGAACTTTACGGCCAGGTGTTAACCGAGATTCAGCCAGCCTTTGCACCATTGTTTGATGGGATTGATCAGAGACGACGTGTTCATCCAGAACGACAGCTTGATATGCAGATTAACAGTCGTGTCGTGGTTTTGCGTACCCGCGTCACCTCAGAACGTGTTGATGGACGGCTGGTTGGTTATGTTGTCACTTTTGATGATGTTACTGATTTCCTGGCAGCAGAACGAAAGGCGGCATGGGCTGATGTTGCCAGGCGGATCGCCCATGAAATTAAAAATCCTCTCACGCCAATTGCCTTGGCAACTGACAGGTTGAAGAAAAAATATCGTCCATCTGACGATACAGATGGTGATAAATTTGATGATTATTTGTCCATTATTACCCGCCAGGTTGATGATATTGGGCGTATGGTCGAAGAATTTTCCCAATTTGCCCGTATGCCTGCACCTGTATTGACGCAAATAGATGCGCGTAAGCTTGTGACAGAACAGAAAATGTTGCTTGATCCAAACAGTCAGGTGTCCCTGACCACACATCTTCCCGCAGGTGACCAGCCTGTTTATATCAACGCAGATGCTGGTCTGATGAGGCAGGTGATTACCAATCTGACCAAAAATTCGATTGAAAGCATGCAGGATAATTTTATCGATGCCCCAAAAATTGATTTGCGTTTGCAGATTGTCAACGCGCGGGCAGAAATTACTGTGCGCGATTATGGGCCTGGCTTCCCGGCCTCAAATATGGCTCGTTTTCTAGAGCCCTACGTGACTACTCGCGAAAAGGGAACCGGATTGGGGTTAGCTATTGCGCAGAAAATCATCTCAGATCACCGTGGTGAGATTACCTTGCAAAATCACAGCGAAACAGGGGCAGTTGTGACCTTGTCACTTCCTCTGGCCGGAGACCTGTCTCAATGAATGAAGAAATTTTGATTGTTGATGACGAGCCTGATATTCGCTCACTGATCAGTCTCACGCTGGAAGATGAAGGATTTGTAACTGTTCAGGCAGCAAATGCCCAGGAAGCCCGAACGGTCATTTCGTCTCGGCCACCCTCTTGTATTATCTTAGATATCTGGATGCGTGACTCAGATATGGATGGTATTGATATCCTGAAATGGGTTCAGGGTTTGTATCCTGAGGTGCCTGTGCTGATGATTTCCGGGCATGGCACAATAGAAACTGCCGTTCAGGCCCTCCGATTTGGAGCGCATGATTTCATTGAAAAACCCTTCAAAACAGAACGGTTATTGCTCACCGTAAGACGGGCCCTGCAACAATCTCGTCTTGCGCGCGAAAATGCAGAATTGAAAGCACGGACGGGGCAAGCAGGTCAGCGTCAGCTTATTGGCCAATCATCTGCTGTGAAACAATTACAGCAATCAATTGACAGAGTTGCCCCTACTGCCAGTCGGGTGCTGATCAGTGGTCCTTCTGGCTCAGGTAAAGAAATGGCCGCCCGACTGATCCATGAACGCTCTGACAGGCGTGATGGCCCGTTTATTGTGGCGAGTTGTGCGCGGCTAAACACAACCCATGCCGACCGTGATTTGTTTGGTTCAGAAGGGCTGCAGTCTGGACGACGGGTGATCGGATTATTTGAACAAGCGCATAGGGGAACACTTTATTTTGACGAGATTTGTGAGTTACCACTGGCAATTCAGAGTCGGCTGGTCAGGACAGTCGCTGAACAAAATTTCAGACGGGTAGGCGGGAATACAGAAGTATCAACAGATGTGCGAGTAATTTCTGCCTCTAGTCAGGATTTGCAAGCTGCAATTGCAGATCATGTTTTGCGGGAAGATTTATATTACAGACTTGGGGTGATTTCTTTATCTGTCGCTCCGCTATCTTCGCGACGAGAGGATATTGGAGCATTGGCGCGTCATTTCGTTTCAGACTTTGCAGACCAGCTAGGGTGTCCGCCTGTAAAGCTGGGAGAGGATTTGTTAAATGCCATGCGCGCTTACAACTGGCCAGGTTCTGTTCGTCAATTACGCAATGTGATAGAAACCTTGATGATTCTTGCAGATAAATCATCTGACGAGCCGCTCAGTGCCCAGGCTCTACCTCAGGAAATTCTGTCAGGCGCAGAACAAGAGGTCCGATCTGTTTTGGAAAAAAGCCTGTCTCTGCCATTAAGGGAGGCAAGGGAAGAGTTTGAGCGGGAATATATGCGCCTGCAACTGGATAAATTTGGCGGCAATGTATCGCAAATGGCAAAATTTGTAGGGATGGAACGTTCGGCTCTGCATCGTAAGTTAAAGTCTTTAGGGCTGCAGGCATCTTAGTCTTTAAAAGGGTTTTGGCTTGCTCTGGGGACGAAAATGAATAGAGTAGGGCACAAAAGGAGGCCAGCTCACTGTTTGCCGAGATTGCAAAACAAAATACTGGCTGAGCCGTGTGCCTGAATAAAATATAGGCCAGGCCAGAACGACTGGCTGAGAAGAGAGACTTCATGAAGATCGTAATTTGTGGGGCGGGGATCGTTGGAAGCGCGATTGCACGCCATCTTGCTGCAGAACAGAATGACGTGACCGTAATTGATTCAGATGCTGATAAAATTCAGCGTATAACTGAAGTTGCAGATGTCGGGGCGGTGACCGGTGTGGCCTCTCATCCTGATATGCTTGAACAAGCAGGGATGGCAGATGCTGAATTGCTGATCGCCGTGACTGAATCTGATGAAATCAATATGGTGGCTTGTCAGGTCGCTCATACTATTTTCAACACCCCAACCAGGATTGCACGGATCAGGTCACGCGCCTACCTTGACCCTAAGGTTGAGGATCTTTACGGGCCGGAAAATCTGCCGATTGACCATATTATTTCGCCTGAGCTTGAGGTATCCGCTGCAGCTGGGCGCCAATTGCAATTGCCAGGCGCATTTGATGTGAAAGATATGGTGAACGGGAAAATCCGTCTTATTGGCGTTGTTTGTCGCGAAAATTGTCCAATTTTGGCAACACCTATCCGTCATTTGACGAATTTATTTCCGGGTCTGTCGATGACAATTGTTGCTATTATCAGAGGTAATGAGGTGATTGTGCCACGTGATGGCACAGACATGATGCAACCAGAAGACAGAGTCTATTTTGTATGTGATTCTGAACATACTGACCGGGCCATGGCCAGCTTTGGCCACACTGAAAAAGAAGCTCATTCTGTGGTGATCGCTGGCGGCGGCAACATAGGTAGCTTGTTGGCGCAAGATATCGAGGCAAAATCTCAAAATACGGTCTGTCAGATTATCGAAAAGGACAAAGCACAGGCTCATCAGATTGCAGAACGTCTTCAGCAGACGGGTGTAACTTGTGGTAATTCTCTAGACGCTGATATTTTGAATGAGGCCGGGGTCGGCACAACAGATACCTTCGTTGCTGTCTCCAATGATGATGAGGTGAATATCTTATCTGCGTTGTTGGCTAAGCGGATGGGGGCAAGACATACAGTCGCTCTTGTGAATATGCCCGGTTTTGTGCCGCTGATCAGCGCATTGGGTGTTGATGCTGTGATTAACCCGCCGCAAATCACTGTTTCTTCTATTCTGGAGCATGTCAGGCGTGGGCGTATTTTGGATGTTCATTCAGTTGTAGAAGGTCTGGGAGAGGTCCTTGAAGCTGAAGCCTTGGCCAGCTCTCCTCTGGTGGGGCTGCCTCTTCGTAAAGCGCGGATTCCGAAAGGAGTTGCTATTGGCGCCATTTTGCGGCTTGATGAAGTGATTCCGGCACGTGGTGATACAGTCATTGAGGCAGGCGATCATCTGGTCTTGTTTGCTGCACCAGGAAAAGCCGCCAGGGCAGAAGCAATTCTGTCTGATCCGGATTCTGAATTTTAAGGGGAGAGCCGTTATGTCACGATTTGCTTATGTGAACGGTCAGTATATTCCCCATGGTATGGCTGCTGTCCATATTGAGGACAGAGGTTATCAATTTGGGGATGGTGTGTATGAAGTTGTCTTGTTGGTAAATGGCAAGATGGCGGATTGTGATGGGCATTTGAAGCGGTTAAAGCGCTCTTTAGAAGAGATGAGCATGGCCAGCCCGGTATCAGATGCCGCCATGCGTCAGATCATGGCCCGTGTTATTCGCCTGAATCGGTTAAAGACAGGGATCATTTATATTCAGGTGACGCGCGGTGTCGCCCGGCGAGATCATAAGTTTCCAAAGCACAGCCAGCCCAGCTTAGTCATGACCGTAAAGCATCTGTCTGTTGATACTGGTCAACAATTTAAGGGTAAATCAGCGATCACTGTTCCTGATCAACGCTGGGAACGCCGGGATATCAAAACCATACAATTGCTGCCAAATTGTCTGGCAAAGCAGGCAGCCGCTGAACAAGGTGCCTATGAAGCCATTATGGTGATGGCTGATGGCACAGTTTCAGAAGGGTCATCTTCAAATGTATGGATATTAACAGATTCAGGCCAATTGATTACCCGCCAGGCCAACGAGAGCATATTAAATGGCATTACCCGCCGGTCTGTTCAGCGCATTGCATCTGAACGTCAGCTGGAAATAGTGGAACGCCCGTTTACTGTTGCAGAAATGATGGCAGCTGAAGAAGTGTTTGTTACCAGCGCAACCTCTATGGTCACAGCGGTAACACAAATTGATGATATGCAAATTCATGAAGGCAAGGTAGGTCGCATTGCCACTGCCTTAAAGGCTGACTATATTGATTACATACAGGCCAGTGGCTAGGGCCTGAATATCGGCGGGAAAACGCTCTCGGCCAGCATATTGAAGGCGACAAGATGGATAAAACACATAATCTCCAGGATGTTTTCCTGAATCAGGTCAGAAAACAACATGTCCCTGTGACCATCTTTTTGGTTAATGGTGTTAAATTGCAGGGTGTTATTACCTGGTTTGATAATTATTCAATGTTGCTGAAGCGCGATGGGCATATCCAACTGATTTACAAACATGCCGTATCGACCATTATGCCATCAACTCCAGTAAATATGCAGGATATAGAAGGTGATGAGAAAAGCTGACTCAGATGCTGTGGTGTCTGATGAAGCGGTACTAACTATTCTGCGTGAGGCAGCGGCGAAGCTGATCCTCCCCCGTTATCAGAACCTTGCCGATACAGAGGTAGATACAAAAACTTCAGCCACTGATTTCGTCACGATTGCTGACCGTGAGGCTGAAGCTTTTATCGCTCCAGCTTTATTGTCGCTTTTGCCAGGCTCGTCCTGTATCGGCGAGGAAAGTGTGGCAGAGGGGCAAGTGTGTTTGAACAATATTCATAAAGGCTATATCTGGACTGTAGACCCTGTTGACGGCACCCGAAATTTTGTTGCCGGGCGTGAGCATTTTTGTTGCATGGTCAGTCTTATTGACGGCTCGGAGCCTATAAAAAGTTGGATTTACAGGCCTTTAGCTGATGATGCAATTATAGCTTCAAAAGGAAAAGGGGTCCGGCATCATCTGGCAGATGGTCAGGTTGTAAACTGCATGGCGCGTCGCGGCGAAGGAGAGATGAGCACATTGCAGGGTACATTGAACGCAATGGGGTTTGATCTGTCTATCAGAGAAGAGGTGAGGGACAGATTACGAGGCTTGAAAGGGCGTTTTCATTTAGGCTCAGCAGGCATTGACGCGATTTACATCGCCCTTGGTCAGTCAGACTATCTTATGCACAGCAAACTGACAGCATGGGATACTGTTCCTGTTGATTTGACCTGTCGAGAGCTTGGGTATCACGCCGGTCTTGCTCCTGATTCCAGACGATTTTTCTGGCGGGATAAAGGCGTTTTTCTGGCCGCCAGCAGCCGTGAGCAATGGCAGTATATGGCGCATTATATCTGGTCAGGAAAAGAATGATGGTTTTCTTTTAATTTATTGATTAGGCTTTGTTTTTGCCTCTTGCCAAAGAAGCTCCATCTGATCGAGGCTGGCCTGGTCAACTGAACTGTTCCGCTGTTCCAGCTGGTCTTCGATATATCTGAACCGGCGTTCAAATTTGCGATTGCAGCTCAACAGGGCAGTTTCAGGATCAATGCCGGCTTTCCGCGCGAGGTTGGCAGCAACAAACAAGATGTCTCCGATTTCATCTTCAAGTCGTGCTTTATCATCTGGTGTATGATTCAGCACCTCTGTTAATTCATCAAGCTCCTCGCGCATTTTATCAGTCACTGCATCTATATTCGGCCAATCGAAACCAACGCGGGCGGCACGTTTCTGTAGCTTTGCCGCCCTCACCATAGCGGGCAGGGTTGTGGCAACACCGTCCAGAACACTCACACGCCCGCCATTTGCCGCTTGTGCGCGTTCGTCCTGCTTTATCGCTTCCCAGTTTTGTTTAACAGCCTCGCCATCAGCAGCTGTGGCTTGCGCAAACACATGAGGGTGGCGGCGGATCATTTTGTCACTGACCTGTCGCGCTACATCATCAAAGGTGAAGCTGCCTTCTTCAGCGGCCATTTGCGCGTGAAACACCACCTGCAACAGCAGATCACCCAGCTCATCGCAGATTTTTCCCCTATCGCCAGTGGCTATGGCTTCACTGACTTCATAAGCCTCTTCTATGGTATAAGGCGCGATTGATGTGAATGTCTGCTGAATATCCCACGGACAGCCTGTTTCTGGGTCGCGCAGACGTGCCATGATGTCGAGCAGGCGAGACAGATTGAGGGATTCTTGTGACATGTATACTGCTTGCATTATAATGAAGGACAGGTCAATATCTGGCTGCTGTCAAAACTGAAGGAACACTGCTATGAGTGATGCTGAAAATATGTTTCAGCCTGCCCAGACCGTACAAAAAGGGCTGATGGCGCGCTTGCGTAGTTGGTTTTTCACCGGTCTGCTGGTCACTGCACCTGTGTTGCTGACAATTTATATCACCTGGCTGTTTGTAGATGTGATTGACGGTCAGGTTGAGGCGCTGATGCCGTCATGGGTGCGTGACTATATTTCTGTAAATGCACCTGTGGTGGGCAAATTGCCCGGAGTTGGTCTGCTGATTGGGGTGGTGATGATCACTGTGATTGGCGCTGTGGCAGCAGGATTTCTGGGGCGCTGGCTGATTGGCCTCGGTGAACGCATTCTCAACAGAATGCCCGTGGTCAGGTCAATTTACGGCGCCTCAAAGCAAATTCTTGAGACGGTTTTATCAACTCAGTCTGATGCTTTCCGTGAAGTTGTGCTGGTTGAATATCCCCGCAAAGGATTGTGGGTTTTGGGCTTTGTGACCGGCGCAACAAAGGGAGAAGTTAAAGACAGTCTGGACCAGCAGACGGTCAATGTATTTATCCCCACCACACCGAACCCGACCTCTGGTTTCTTGCTGTTCTGTCCAAATTCAGATTTGGTTTATCTGAAGATGAGTGTTGAAGATGCTGTAAAGCTGGTGGTATCCGGCGGCATTGTGACCCCGCCACAGCCCGCTGCCGGAAAGGCAAAACAAACAGGTGCAAAAAGAGCAAAATCAACGGCCAAAACAAAGACTAAGCCAAAATCAGGGGCCGCCAAGAAGGCAAAAGCTGTAAAATCCTGAACAGTGACTGGTCAGCCTGACTCAAGGAATTGGACCGCACTGTCTCTTTCAAACAGACTTAATAACAGTGCGTATGGGGCCATATCTGGATGGTCAAAATTCTGGCCCCGTGCCAGCACCCGTTCTGCTTGCTGGCGCGCCAGCGCCAGTAAATCGCTATGTGCGGCCAGATCAGCCAAACAAAATTCCGGCAGGCCTGATTGGCGTTGACCGAGAACCTCGCCAGGGCCGCGAAGGCGTAAATCTTCTTCAGCAATAACAAAGCCATCATTTGTCTGCCGCATGATTTTTAATCGTGCTGTTGCGGTTTCACTTAACGGAGATTGATACATCAGAATACAGGATGAGGCCTTATCGCCTCGTCCGACGCGCCCGCGCAACTGGTGCAATTGGGCAAGACCAAACCGTTCTGCATGTTCAATGATGATAATCGTGGCTTCAGGCACATCAACACCAACCTCAATCACTGTCGTGGCCACTAGTAATTTGCTGTCCCCTGATTTGAACGCCGCCATAGCTTGTTCACGTTCATCTGCTTTCATCTTGCCATGTGCCAATGTTGCGTTCGCATCAGGCAACACAGCTGTTAATGCGCGGTGCCTGTCTTCAGCAGCGGCAACATCCAGCTTGTCAGTTTCTTCAACCAACGGGCATATCCAATAGGCTCGTTGTCCATCTGCCAGTGCAGTGGCCAGTCGGCTGGTTATATCTGCCAGGCGATCCTGACTGACCAGCGCGGTTTCAATCTCTTGTCGGCCAGCTGGCTTTTCATCCAGCCGTGATACCGTTAGATCACCATAGGCGGTCATTGCCAGCGTGCGCGGGATTGGGGTCGCGGTCATCACCAGAACATCGCAACCTTGGCCTTTCTGGCCAAGCACCAGGCGTTGACGAACACCAAATCGATGCTGTTCATCCACTACAGCCAACGCCAAATCAGCAAATTTTACATCATCTGTCAGCAAAGCATGTGTGCCAATCACAATTGGCTGCGTGCCATCAGCAAGGCTGCTTAAAAGCTCATCTCTTTGTTTTTTCTTTGTTGCTCCGGTCAGCAGTACAGGTGTCAGCCCGAGTGGGGCTAGAAAAGCTGAAAGGCCCTGATGATGCTGACGAGCCAATATTTCTGTAGGCGCCAAAAGCGCAGCCTGCATGCCTGCTTCAACGGCATTGAGCATTGCCATTAACGCCACAAAAGTTTTACCAGATCCCACATCACCCTGCAGCAATCTGAGCATTCTGTCCGGTGAGGTTTGATCAGCAGCAATTTCGCTTATCACACGCTTCTGGGCCGTTGTGGGCGTGAATGGCAGATTTGCCAATAAACGCTCTGTCAGCTGGCCTGTTCCTGCAATTACACGTCCCGGCAGAGCGGTTTTGGTTTGTTGACGGATAAGCCCAAGGGCGAGTTGATTGGCAAACAGCTCATCAAAAGCTAATCGTGCCCGGGCTGGGGCTGTCGGCGACAGATCGCTAACTGACAGCGGGGCATGAGCCTGCAATAATGCTGTTTTAAAGTCAGGCCAGCGACGAGCCTCTTTTACGTCCTTGTCAATCCACTCATCTAAATAAGGTATTGTTTTCAATCCAGCCTTTATCGCATTGCTTACCGTGCGAGCTTTCAGACCTGCTGTGAGCGGGTAAACGGGCTCTATCTGGGGCAGAGTGTCTGCCTTTTCAATCGGCAGGATAAAATCTGGATGCGGCATTTGCAAACGGCCCTGAAACCGTTCAACACGGCCACTGATCAGGCGGCGTTCTCCAACCGGCAGTGTTGTTCTTAAATAATCTGTCTGCGCATGAAAGAAAATCAGTTCAATTTGACCACCTGTCGCTTCTGCTGTTACCCGGGCAGGGCGGCGTGAACGTGGTGGGGGGATGTCAGCTTTCAGGACCAGAATATCAAAGGTGGCAATTTGTCCATCGATGGCGTCATTCACTGACGGGCGTTCGCGCCGGTCTATCACGCTGACAGGTAAATGGCGCAGTAAATCTATGACATAACGTCCGGTTCGCTTATGCAGCAGTTCAGCCATTTTTGGCCCAACACCCGGCAAGCTGGTTAATGCAGCAAATAAAGCGTAAATCACAGGAGGGCGAGCGATATGCATATGCAGGTACAAATCAGTTGCAGGGTTTGTCTGGCTTTGCATCTCTTTTGGTATGGACAGACCAAGACCGTATCGACATAAAGGCATCAGCCTATCATAACGCCGAACAGAAGGGTTAATCAATGTCAGAAACACCCATCCAGCCGCGAGGAGAGTCTTTGCCAGCACGTCAGGCCCGGATCAAAAGACTGATCTACCGGGCCAGCTACACCGGTATGAAAGAAACAGATCTGTTGCTTGGCCAGTTCGCCTCACGATATTTGCCCGACTTGGATGACGGGGATTTAGATATGTTTGAAGCTTTGTTAGAAGCAGGTGATCCAAAAATCCTGGCCTGGGTACAAGGTGATGAGGATGTCCCTGCCGAATTTCAGGGACGTGTCATGGATATGATAAAAAGCTTTAGAATAAAAAAATAAATAAATGAAATTAATCAATAAAATTAATTTATCTAAACAAATTTATGGCTGTCTTGATGCGGTCATTCCGCTTGTTCTTGCACAAGCATCTGAACAGACAAGGGGGCTGGTTTTTGTCGCCCGTGATGATGTCCGTCTGGCGCGGATTGAAGCTGGGTTACTGGCGTTGTCTGACCAGATTGAGGTTTTGTCATTGCCTGCATGGGACTGTCTGCCCTATGACAGAGTGTCCGCACATTCGACCATCACCGCAAAACGGGTGCAAACCCTATCCCGGCTTGCCCATTTGCGCGCAAGCAAAGACGATAAGGCAGTTGTTTTGCTGACAACAGTGAATGGCTGGTTGCAAAAACTTCCGCATTTTTCATTTTTTGCAGATACCTCACTCCAGCTGCAAACTGGCCAAACCATTTCGCAAGAGGATATATCAGGGTTTTTGGCCCGAAATGGCTTCCGGCGTACACAAACCGTTCGTGAATATGGTGAATATTCCATTCGCGGTGGTATTTTGGATATTTATCCACATACCGATCAATTGCCAGTCAGGCTTGATTTTTTTGGTGATGAAATTGAATCAATTAAGTTTTTTGATTCTTTAAGTCAGCGGTCTGAAACTGCACTTGAGGCGGTTGATATTCGGCCTGCTCATGAATATCTGTTGGATGAAGATACGATTACCCGCTTCAGGCAAGGCTATTTGAGGGAATTCGGGGGGCGTGCCGCCCGTGATCAAATTTACGAAGCTGTGTCTGCTGGCCAGATGGCTGTTGGTCTGGAACATTGGCTAGCCTTACTCCATGATGGATTGACTTCCATTCATGAACAGCTCTCCGATTGGCAATATTTGTTTGACGTTGATGCCGAAGCCGTGTGGCAGGCCAGGCTGGACCAGATTGCTGATTTTTATCAGGCCCGCAAAGAAGCAGTTGGCACAGAGCAGGACCAAATTTACCGCCCTTTACCACCAGGCCAGATGTATCTGACACAAGAAGAGGTCACCAGTTTTCAGGGTCATGGCCAGACCACAATCTTGTCCGGCTTCAGCAAACCAGACACAAGCAGTGCCGACAGTGATACAGGGGCGCGTCTTGGTCCGACTTTTGGCGCAGGGGCTGCAACTGAAGTCTCGCCATCGGTTGCAGCTGCAAAGCACATCCGTCAGGCAGCTCAAACCCGGCCTGTCATTTTAACCGCAGCGTCAGCAGGTTCACTTGCCCGGATGACCGAATTGATTGGTGGTCATCTGAACGTGAAGATCACACATATAGAGAGGCTAGATCAGATTGGGTCGTCTGGTTGTTATGCGCTGCTCTCACCCGTAGAGGCTGGGTTTGAAAGCCCGTTTGCCTGTCTGATTACAGAACAAGATGTTTTTGGTGTGCGCAGTTCGCGCCCGCAGGGCCGCCGCCGTGCAGATGATTTTCTGCGTGAAGTGTCTTCGCTAGAGGCTGGTGATTTGGTGGTTCATGTTGAACACGGTATTGGCCGCTATGAAGGGCTGGAGACAATCCGTTCAGATGGTACCGATCATGATTGCCTGCATCTCAGCTATGCAGGAGGTGATCGGCTCTATTTGCCGGTTGAGAATATTGAGCTGTTGTCCAGATATGGTCAGGAAGGCAGTGAGGCCAGTTTAGATAAATTGGGCGGCGCAGGCTGGCAAGCCCGCAAAGCCAAAATCAAAGGCCGGATCCGTGAAATGGCCGATCAACTGATCAAAATCGCGGCAAAGCGTGAAGTGGCAACCGCTGAACCCCTGAATCCCCCAGATGGCGTGTTTGCCGAATTTTGCGCCCGTTTTGGTCATCCGGAAACAGATGATCAGCTTGATGCAATATCAGATGTGCTGACGGATCTGTCCTCTGGCCGGGCAACAGACAGGCTGATTTGTGGTGATGTAGGATTTGGTAAAACAGAAGTGGCATTACGTGCCGCATTTGTGGCGGCTATTGCCGGATATCAGGTTGCCCTTGTTACCCCGACAACACTTCTGGCACGCCAGCATGGCCGGTTGTTTGAAGAACGGTTTAAAGGGTTTCCGGTCAGTGTGGCCACATTGTCACGTATGGCAAAACCGAAAGAAGCAGCCAATATCAAGGCGGGGCTCAAAGATGGATCTGTGCAGATGGTGGTGGGCACACATGCCTTGCTGGCAAAATCCATTGAATTCAATAATCTGGGTTTGCTGATTATTGATGAGGAGCAAAATTTTGGTGTTGCCCAGAAAGAACGGTTGAAAGAATTGCGTGGGGATATCCATGTGCTCACCTTGTCGGCAACGCCAATCCCACGGACACTTCAGCTGGCATTGTCTGGGGTGCGCAATATGTCGATCATCGCCACACCTCCCGTCGACAGGCTGGCGGTCAGGACATTTGTTGGGGGCTGGGATGGCGTGGTCTTAAAAGAAGCGATCTTGCGAGAGCGTTTCAGAGGAGGGCAGAGCTTTATGGTTTGCCCACGTATTTCTGATCTCAGCCGCATTTATGATCGTCTGATTTCGCTTGTCCCTGATCTGAAAATTCTGACCGCTCATGGAAAGATGTCAGCAACTGAACTTGATCAGGCGATGACCGATTTTGGTGACGGGGCGGCTGATGTGCTGTTATCCACGAATATCATTGAATCAGGGATTGATATTCCCACCGCAAATACACTGATTATTCATCGTTCTGATATGTTTGGTCTGGCGCAGCTTTACCAATTGCGTGGACGTGTTGGCCGCAGCAAAGAACGGGCTTACGCTTATCTGACAACAGATCCGCAGATGATCCTCACTCCTCAGGCCCGTCGCCGCCTTGAAGTCATGCAGACCCTAGATAAGCTGGGCGCCGGTTTTTCCCTTGCCTCTTATGATATGGACATACGTGGCGCAGGGAATTTGCTGGGTGATGAGCAGTCAGGCCATGTAAGAGAAGTTGGTATTGAGCTCTATCAGGATATGCTGAAGCAGGCAGTTGAGGCCGCGCGTCTTGATCGAAATGAAACAGATGAAGATGAGGTGGAGACAGGATGGTCTCCTCAGATCACACTCGGCACAAGCGTGTTGATCCCAGACGCTTATGTTCCTGACTTGTCTGTGCGCTTATCTTTATACAGGCGAATAGGTTCACTTGCGGATGGCGATGATGTCAGCCTGATTTCAGCAGAGCTTGTTGACCGGTTTGGACCAATACCTCAATCCGTGAAGAATTTGCTGGAAATTGTTGTATTAAAACAATTTTGTAAGCGTTGTAATATCCAGAAACTGGATGCTGGTGACAAAGGATTTGCACTGTCTTTCAGAGATAATCATTTCGCCCGGCCAGATCAGCTTATTGGTTGGATCGCGCAACAAGCAGGAGCAGTCCAACTGCGTGCCGATCATAAACTGATCATCAAGACTGACCTGAGAGTGAAAGATAATCGGGCAGGTCAGGCACGAGGATATCTGCAGAATATTGCAGGTCTGTTGGATAGTGCTGCCTAGCCAGGGCGTGCGGCTGTATCAATGACATTTAACAAAATATCTGGCGGATAGGCGCCAGCCAGCGACAGGCTGTCATTAAAAATCATCATTGGCACGCCTTCAATGCCAAGTGTATGACAATCTTGCAGATCCATTTCCATTTGCGCCTCAGCATCGACCAATTTTTCTGCTAACGCTGCTCTGTCCAGCTCGCAAGCTTCAAGTAAGTTATTTTGCACCTGCACATCACCAATATTCAGCCCCTCCAGGAAGTAAGCCTTATAAAACTGGTTGGCCAGGGCCTCGCTGTCTGGGCCTGCAGCCAGTAACAGCTTATGAATGGGGCGGGTATCTGGTGTACGCTCAATGTTTGAGAACTGGAAGTCTATCCCTGCATCTAGTCCAGCCATGGCTATCCTGCCGTAGACAGCAGAAGCGGCATGTCCGAATTTAGCTGTCAGGTAAGCCTGTCTGCTCATTCCTTCAGGCGGCATGGAGGGATTCAGCAAAAAACTGCGCCATCGATATATAGGCACAATATCTGGGCGACGTGCAAAGGCCTGATCCAGCCGCGTTTTACCGATATAACACCAGGGGCAGATAATATCGGCAAAGATATCCACAGTGATCTGGGTTGTCATGTGACCTCCATTTGCCTATCTCTGGCTTAAGGATGAGGCGGGTTAGCCTCGCTGTGCTGACCAATTTACCATAATACAGCAGAAATGGTGATGACCATGGATGAAAAACAAATAAAAAATGTTCTAAAGAAACGGGACAGGCTTTTGGCATCAGCACAGACACTTGGCATATCTGTCCTGGTTGATGAGGATAGTTGCTTATTTGCTGATGTTGGCCATGCGCCGTTTGTTCGAAAACAAGAGTGTTTTTATATTTATTCAAGTCATTTATCTGCCCATGTCCGTGCTTTGGTAAATGGTGCTGAGGCACAGTTCTTCCTGATTGAGGATGAGAGCGTTGCACAGAATATTTGGGCTCGCGTAAGGATGAAGTTTTCAGCTGAGGTATCAGAATTATCGCGTGATGATCCACAGTTTTCAGAATTGTGCGATGACATTGCAGAGGCGCATGGCCCGGTGATGGAAATGATCAGAAATTTTACAGATTTTCATT
Source organism: SAR116 cluster alpha proteobacterium HIMB100 (assembly GCA_000238815.2). Taxonomy (NCBI): domain Bacteria; kingdom Pseudomonadati; phylum Pseudomonadota; class Alphaproteobacteria; order Puniceispirillales (SeqCode); species SAR116 cluster alpha proteobacterium HIMB100. Next base: position 217,891 of record AFXB01000001.1, read on the forward strand.
TATTTAAAATCAAACCTGAGCAGGGCGTTCTGGTGACCGGTTTTGCACAAGCATTCAGTATAACGGGCCCGATGTTTGAATTGACAGAACATTTGTCTAAAAGTTGAATTTCTCATGAACAACCTGCCTATTTTCTGGAGCTTTCGTCGCTGTCCTTATGCCATGCGGGCGCGTCTGGCGGTAAAGTCTGCCGGTATTGAAGTGGAATTGCGTGAAATTCTGCTGAGAGACAAACCTGATGCCTTTTTAGCTGTGTCTGAAACCGCAACAGTTCCTGTAGTTGAATGTGTGAACGGGCAAGTCATAGAGGAAAGCCGTGATATTATGTTCTGGGCTCTGCACCAAAGCGGCGATCCTGAAGGGTGGCTGTCTGGATGGGGACAGGACCCGGCCGGTCTGCAGGCGTTTTTGGATCAACTGGATGGCCCCTTCAAGACCAACTTAGACAAATATAAATATTCCAGCCGGTTTTCAGAAGACAAAGCTGATGCTGCAGCATTGGCCTGTTTTCACCGTGCTCAGGGTGCAACTTTCCTGCAAGAGATTGACGCCCGTCTGAGCGGGCAGCCTTTTTTAAACGGCGGTGAAGCCGGACTGGCTGACTATGCCGCATTGCCATTTGTGCGGCAGTTCAGAATTGCGGATATATTATGGTTTGACGAGCAGGACTGGCCTGCTTTGCATCACTGGCTGCAGAGCTTCTTAACCAGCGAAAGATTTGCAGACATCATGCATAAATATACCCCCTGGACACCTGGTGATGAAGCTGTGCTTTTCTAGCTGCTCTCTGTTTTCAGCAGCAAGCGGATATAGACGGTCAGACTCACAACAACAATCACACCGCCACATATCGTTAACAGACCTGGGCGTTCACCAGTACCCAACCACACCCATACTGGCCCCAACACGGTTTCCAGCAGCATGAACAGGCTGACATTTGCGGCGCGCGTAAAACGGGTAGCTGCGGTCAGGGCCATGAATGACACCGGCAAGATAATCAGTCCCGAAACGGATATAGCTGCCACATTGCCTATGAAAATGCCTGACAATCCAGCAGCAGATGCTCCCAAAACAAAAAGACCAAAAAGGCCTGTAAAAAATGCACCAAAGCCATTTGCCAATAATAAAGGAATATCTGAACGCGATCGGAACATGACAAAATTCAGACCCAGGGCAGCAGCCGTACTTAAACCGCACAAAGCGCCAACAAGAACCGAACCCTGTGGTGCAGCCACTGCCTCATCACCGCCCCAGACCGTCAATGCGATGCCGACCAGGCTGACCACCATCGTCACCCAGGTCACCATATGGGTCCGTTCCTTTAACAGAAAGGTTGAGAACAGGGCAGCGAACAGAGGGGAACAAGCAAGTGAAAACAGAACTATGGAAACAGATGTTTCCGCAACCCCATAGACGAATGTTACGCCGCCAAACAGAATTGCGCCTACCGCGGTGATCCCTTGTCGGCTGAACAAAGCCGCAATGTCTGCTTTTCGTTTGTCTGCTGAATAGTTAAACAGGGCATAAACCATCCAGACCAGAAGCAAAAACCCGCCCATCTGCAGGCCGCGCCAAACCATCATTACCCAGACATCCATCTCGGATAAACGCATGAACAAAGTGTCAGGTGTGATAACAAGGGCGCCAAAGAGGCCAAGCAGGACCCCAAACGCCGGATATTTTGAAAATGTGGCCAGAGTCATGTCACAAGCACCAATAAACGAAAACCAAAATAAAACATTTTCGCTTGTAACTGAGGCTGATAAGAAAAGCCAGAACAGCAGGACTTAGAAATTAATCCAGCGTTGCTAGAAAATGAGCAGCATCATGCTGAATTAAGTTTTGCTTGTCCTCACCCATTTTATCAAGGGTGCGGTAAATCATGCCAAGGCGCGGGTTTTTATTGAGCTTGTCACGGTGGCGGATCAGAAAATCCCAATAAAGATAATTAAATGGGCAGGCATCTGGTCCGTTCTTCTGCTTTACTTTGAATCGACAGGAAGAACAATAATCAGACATGCGGTCAATATAAGCACCGCCTGCCGCGTAAGGTTTGCTTGCCAGAAGGCCACCATCAGCATAAAGAACCATGCCCGACACATTGGGCAGTTCAACCCATTCATACGCATCAGCATACACAATCAGATACCATTCATTCACCTCATCAGGGTGAAGGCCAGCAAGAAGAGCAAAATTGCCAAGCACCATCAAGCGCTGAATATGATGGGCATAAGCAAATTTGTGGGTATCTTGCACACAGGTTTTCAGGCACCGCATGTCTGTATCTGCAGTCCAGTAGAATGAGGGCAAAGGACGGGTAGCATTCAGATGGTTCAAGCTCTTATAGTCGGGCATCTTCAGCCAGTACAAGCCACGGACATATTCACGCCAGCCCAAGATTTGCCGGATGAAGCCCTCAACCGCATTTAAGGGGGCTGAGCCGCTGAAGTAAGCATGTTCAGCAGCGGTTACCGCTTCCAGAGGGGAAAGCAGCCCACAATTCAGATAAAAGCCGATATGGGCATGAAACATGAAAGGCTCATCCGCCAGCATAGCATCCTGATAGCTGCCGAATTGCGGCAGTCGCTGGGCAATAAATTCATCAAGAACTTGTCTGGCTTGCGCAGCGGTAACAGCAAAATCAAAGGGCTGGAGATCGCCGAAATGACCAGAAAATTCCGACTCTACCAATGTCAGAACATCTTTGGTGATGTCATCTGGGGCAAACCGGGTTGGCGGCGGAATCACCAGCCCGTCTTTTGGAGGCTGACGGTTTTCTGAATCAAAGTTCCATTGGCCGCCAACAGGGTTGTCACCTTGCATCAGCAAGCCTGTCTTGCGCCGCATTTCACGATAGAAATATTCCATCCTTAATTGTTTGCGCCCCTCTGCCCAGCTGGCAAATTCATCTGTGCTGGCAAAGAAACGGTCATCTTCACATAATCTGACAGAACAGGGCAGGGCATCTGCCCATTTGTTCATTTCTTCTGCCAGACGATATTCCCCAGGCTTTGTGACAATAAGCTGTTCTGGATGATGCGTGTGAATGGCGAGTTCAACGGCGGCGGTAAAATTTGAGCAGGCGTTGGGATCATCAAAGCGTTTATAATCAACCTGCCATCCGGCGATTGTGAGCTCCTCAGCAAAATGCCGCATCGCAGAAAATAAGAAGGCAATTTTCTTTTTATGATGTTTCACATAACCGGTTTCAGAGCGAAGTTCTGCCATCAGCACAACATCTTCAGCCTTGTTAGCAGCTTTCAGGCTGCTGATCTGAGCGCTGAGCTGGTCTCCTAAAATAAGTATGAGCTTTGCCATCGCTTAGGCCTTCGGCAAGGCGGCAAAATGGTCAAGTGCGCGCAGACGGGATGATTTCACATCCACCAATGGCCGGGGATAGGTGGCGCCCAAACGTACCCCTGCGCGCATAAGAACTTCTCGTGGAGCGTCAAATGGGTTGAACAGATATTTTGACGGCATCTCAGCCAGTTCCGGGACAAACCGGCGTGTGTACTGCCCATCAGGGTCAAATTTCTGGCCTTGTGTGATCGGATTAAATACACGGAAGTAAGGGGCTGCATCTGCTCCACACCCCGCTATCCACTGCCAACTGGCGGTGTTTGAGGCTGCATCAGCGTCGAACAAGCAATCCCAGAACCAGGCCTCGCCATGATGCCAATCAAGAAGCAGGTTTTTGACCAGAAATGAGCCAACAATCATTCGGACCCGATTATGCATATAGCCTGTCTGATAAAGTTCTCTCATGCCCGCATCAACAATAGGATAGCCGGTTTGCCCTATTTGCCATGCCCGCAAATGCTCTGAATTGTCCAGCCAGTCAAAATTCGCGAATTTGGCCTGGAGCGGTGTGGTTTTCAGCTCAGGATTGCTTTTCAACAGATGGTAGGAAAATTCACGCCAGCCTAATTCTGATCTGAACATGTCTAAATTCACGTCGCTGTCATGGAATGAACCTTCAGCAGCATACCAGGCTTGATGCGGCGATATCTGGCCAAATTTCAGATAAGGTGATAACCGGGACGTGGCGGGTTTTGCAGGAAGATTCCGGCCATCTGCATAACAGCCTAATCCTGTCTGTGGATCAGGAGTAACGAAAGCTGAGAGGGCGTCTTGTGCTCCAGCTTCTGAGATGGTCCAGCCAGAGGTGACTTGTTCTGCCCAGGGCAGGGGCGGTATAAGCTCCAATTCGTCAAGCGTCTGGCCGCCATCTGGTAATTCAACAAAGCTGATTTCCGGGCGTGGCAATGGCCGACGGGGTGGGGCAGCAGCCAGACAACCACGACGATAAAAAGGGGTGAACACCTTGTAAGGTGTGCCATCCTGTTTAGTCACCTGTTCGGGCTCCCATAACAGGTTGCCGCTAATAACACTCACCGTCACACCATCTTCACTAAGTGCTTGTTCTATCTGCAGGTCAGACGCCGAATGATGAGGTGCATACCGGCGGGTCATGGTCACCTTGTCAGCCCCTGTCTGTGCAATCAGCTGGCGCAATATCGTCAGAGCAGGCCCTCGCTTGAGGAGCAGATGGCCCTCAAGGTCTGCATTCAACGAGTCCAGTGCTTTATGCAACCAAACACGTGTCGCTCTGCCTGAAGCATTGGTTTGGTGAATCGGCGCATCAATGTGCACAGAGGGCAAGCGATCATCAATCACATCAAGAATATAGAGACAGATAACCTCGCCTGACTGTGCTGCTGAAGTCAGGGCAGGGTTGTCCGACAGGCGCAAATCAGACCGAAACCAATGAATAGTGACAGGCATTAACAGGGTGCTCCGCAGGGAATGAAGGGGCCGGGCGGCAGAAGATGTTCATCTGCTGTTTATTCGCTTTGGAACAGGTAGCGGATTACGACAGAGGCTGAAAATCCGTCAGCAGATCAAGAACGAGTTGCTGCCGGGCCGCCAGTTTGGCCGGAGTGGGGGCCACAGCTGGTCCGTTACCCCACACAGGCCCGGGCCAGGCAGCGTCTCCTTGATGTCGGGCAATCAGGTGAAGGTGAAACTGGCTGACAATATTCCCAAGAGCGCCAATATTAATTTTTTCTGCTTTTTCAATATGTTTTATATTACAGCTAAGATATGACAAAAGCCTGTTCAGCTCAGATAAATGATCTGCTGACAAATCGTGCCATTCACTGATATTTGGCAGGCGCGGGATAATGAGAAGCCAAAAAAACCGATCATCCACCATTTGCCGTAAGGAAAACACTCCCCAATCAGCGATAAAATCGCTATCTTTTTCCAATCTATGATCAAGCGTAAACATAGGGATGTTTATGCGCCATATTTACAGGTTCGGCAACTGTTCAGCCCGGAAAGCAGAGAAGAGGGACAATTTGATATACATTGATGCAGATGCGTGCCCTGTGCGCCAGGAAGCGATTGATATTGCGCTTCGTCATCAGGTAAGGCTGGTGATGGTTACAAATGGCGGTGTGCGGCCCTATCCACATGAATTGATTGAGATGAAATATGTATCTCAAGGCCCTGATGAGGCTGATAAATGGATTGTCAGCACGGCTGGACAGAATGATATCATCATTACGAATGATATTCTTCTGGCTGCAGAGGCTTTGAGAGAAGGTGCGGCTGTTTTGCGTCCGGACGGTTCTGAACTGACACAAGCGAACATAGGCAACCAGCTGGCCAGCCGAGATTTAATGGCGGATTTGCGCGCGGCGATGCCACTTGATATGGCAAAAGCAGGTGGTGGCCGGGCCTTTTCGTCATCTGACCGCGGCCGGTTCAAACAAGCCCTTGACCAAAAGGTCAAACAGCTCATCTCTTAGTGTTTTACGCTGAGGCGCGTAAAGCAGAGCGACAATTCAGTTCTCAAGGTGGATGACCGGCAGAAATCAGCGATAAATGAATTCTGCTGTTCTATGGGCATTGATATAGGCCCAGTCATAAACAACACCTAGCCCGGGACCAGTGGGAACGTTCACACAACCCTGCTTGTCAATGTTGCTGAGTTGGTCTTCATAGCCACATTGATAAACAGGAGCAACTGCATTTGGGCAATCTGGCCCGACAAGGGCCATTTCATAGAAATTTGAATTACGGGACGCAGCCATTAAATGGCGGTGTGCTGGTCCGCAGGCGTGAATTTCACAATCCACCCCATGAGCCTCAGCAAGCGAGTGAATTTTCAATGCACCGGTCAGCCCCATATCATATTCGGGATCAGATCGCAGCATATCTGTTCCGCCGGCAAGCAAAAAATCAGCTTTTGGTTCAACGCCGCGGATATGTTCTGTTTGCAATAATGGGGTTTTCAGCTTTTCACGCAGCCGTTTATGGGCGAAAGCCGACACGCCTGAGTCCCTGAACGGGTCTTCATACCACATATATCCTGCCTCATCACAGGCCTGACCAACATAAAGCGCATCTGCAAATGTCCGCAGCTCGCAAGCCGGGTCCAGCATTAATGTCATATCGTCCCCGACAATTTTACGGACATGTAACACCAGCTCAGCTTCGTCTTTTCGATTACCGTCATGCCAGCCATGAAGTTTAAATGCCGTATAGCCAAGTTCCTGGCACATAACAGCGAAATCAGCAAAGGCCTCTTTGCTGTCCAGGCCGCCATTTCTGTCACCATGATAAGTGCTTGCATAAGCAGGAAGCTTTTCGCGATAGCTTCCTAACAAGGCCGTTAGCGAACAGTTCAGATGTTTGCCTTGCCAATCCCATAAGGCAATGTCCAGTGGACCATGACCCATATGATCAAATTGCCTCAGCTCGCGTTTCAGATCATCGAAAATGCCTTGGCGCTGTTCTGCATGGCGGCCGATCAGCATAGGGGCAAGCATCTGCATCTGGGCCAGAACTGCCGGCGATGCGCCCCAATTCAAGATATATTCACCCCAACACCCGTCTTCGGTCTCTATTTGGACTGCCTGCTTGGAAATTTCGGTCTGCGCACCAGGGGCATAGAACAAGCCGCCGATTGAACTGCCTGGCTCAGACGGGGCCAGATTATAGGCCGGAAAAGTGAATTGAGTAATTGTAACAGACGTTATTTTTGTCATTGGCCTGACTGTTCCTGACGAGTAAATGCGCTGCTGATATATCCCACCAGCTTTGCAAGCACCCGTCAAACGGAATGTCCTTGTGCCGTGAAATTCGCTAAAAGGGGAAGCGTGAACCAGCTTGTGGTTGGCGCATCACAATAAAGGGCTGGTCTTCTGCCAAGGGAACACAGAAAAACTGAGGCGGTTTCAGGCCAATTTCGCGCATTTCCATGCCTTTGTTCTGTGCTTCAGCATAGCAACCCCCTGCAGCGCTGAATCTTAATCCACTATCGATATAATCCCCTGAAAACACCCATACCAAAAGAAACTCTGCTTTATTTTGTGCATTGGCTGCCAGCGGCAATGCGGTCATTATTGCACTCAGCAGAACAAGAATTCTTAATTTTCTCATAGGTCACTCTCCACAGAATTTACTGATGATATTGCTGCCCTGCGCCTGACTTATAAGAACACGGTCTGGCCTGTCTCAGCACTCTTCTGAGCTGCCATACCAATATCGACAGCCTTTATGCCGTCTTCAAGGCCTACCTCTACTGTACCGCTATGCCTGACCAGATCAGCAAATTTCTGATGCTGATAATATGTCGCTCCGTTGTGATCTCCCGCTTTCAGCAAAGCAGGGTCCACAGGCAAAGGCAATATGGCCTGCTGGCGAGGCGAGCGCCGAGATATGACAAGCTCAGGAACAGGTGGCGGGCCAGCCTCATCTGGCCAGAACCGCGTTGGCCCGGGGACTTTTGCTTCAATCTTTCCTGCCGGACCAACCGCGCTGATTTCTTCTTGAAACTGGCTGGCCTCAGCGAACATACATAATTCGAGCATGGCTCTGATCCCATTTTCAAAATTTACGATAACATAGCCATGATCCCAGATATCCGGGGTTTGGCCATCATAACATTCATCCAAATGATTAACGGCTTGGCCTGCTGAGGCCATCACGGAAACCGCCTCACTTTTTGTCATCAGCCGCATAAGATCAAAGAAATGACAACATTTTTCAACAAATGTGCCACCTGAATTCCGGTTAAATCTGTTCCAGTCACCGACTTTCTGCAGAAACGGGAAGCGATGTTCACGAATGGTCACCATCTTAAGCCCGCCTGTAACATCTTCCATTTCACTCAACAAGCCTGCAATTGGCGGCATGTAGCGATATTCCATACCCACCCATACAGGTGCAGCATAGCTATTCTTTAATTCTAACATATGCACTCGGTCAGCAGGATCTGTGAAGAGAGGCTTTTCCATCAAAATCGGTTTTTCGCTCACCTTTTGAATCTGCTCAAACTGGCTTTTGTGCAGATTGTTGGGAGACGCAACAACAAGGCAATCTACTGTCTGTGAACGCACAACCTCTTCCAAAGATGATGCAAAAATTGCATCAGGAACCAAAGCCTTTGCTTGTTCGCGCATCTGCGCATCAGGCTCGTAAATCACCTTAACCGCGGTATGGTCAAGTAGCTGGATATTGCGGATATGCTCGCGGCCCATCATACCGCATCCGATTATGCCATAACCAAGCGACTGCATCACAAAACATCCTCCAGCAAATCTGTGAACTGACCTTCATGCTCATGCTGGGCATACCAGACAATTACAGTCAAACCCAAGATAAAAATAGAACAGTTTGCGAGCAGATTTATATAATTTTTCCTGTAATTAATAACCTATGCAGATGCTTTGCTTTATGGTGTTAAGGCTCTATGGTCTGAGTGTGAAAGATCATGTTCGGAGAATGGCGATGCCTGCTACAAAACAAGCTGTGTTGGTTGGTTGCGGTATGGTCAGTTCAGTGTATATGGACGCATTCAGCTATCTTCGCGAACGCATCAGACTGAAAGGGGTGATGGCAAGCACAGCTGAGTCTGCAAAGGCCTTTACAGACCAGCAAGCAGAACCTTTTGCGTCTGATCTGCATGTCTATGAGACCACAGCCGCAATCGCCCTGGATGATGAGGTTGATTTTGTGATTTTGGCAACGCCACCAAATGCACGTCTGGATATCTGTAGGCGTCTGGTTGAAGCTGGCAAACCGGTGTTAATGGAAAAGCCAGTTGAAAGAACAGCTCAGGCCGCCCGTCAGTTGGTTAATCTGTTTGAGGAACATGATTTGCCGCTGGCTATTGTTCTGCAGCATCGGGCAAGGGCGTCTGCGCTGCAATTGGCCGCTATATTGGCAGATGGTGAAGCTGGTGCGTTAAGATCTGCTGAAATCACTGTACCCTGGTGGCGCCCGCAAAGTTATTATGATGTTGATGGACGCGGCAGCTATGAAAGGGATGGCGGAGGTGTTCTGATCTCGCAAGCAATACATACGCTTGATCTGGCGTTACAATTCACAGGGCCGGTCCGCTCTGTTCAGGCATTGTGCCGGACCACAGGCCATCATCAAATGGAGGCTGAGGATTTTGTGTCTGCCGGACTGACGTTCTGCAATGGCGCAATCGGTCATATTTTTGCGAGCACTGCCAGCTTTCCCGGCCGCAGTGAAGATATTTGGCTACATTTTCAGAACCTGTCTGCCCATCTTCTCTCTGACCAATTGACAATTTACAGACACTCGGGGCCAACTGAAACATTCGGAGCCAGTTCAGCAACTGGCGCCGGGGCAGACCCAATGGCCTTTTCCTCGGCCTGGCATCAGGCCGTTCTGACAAATTTTTGTGACCATCTTGACAATTCTGCTCCTCTTTTGGCCAGCGGCTCCTCTGCTTTGGCCATTCATGACCTGATTGAGGCACTTGAAACGTCATCCAGAACTGAACAGCTGGTAGTCCTGCCTGCTGAAGCCGCAAGGAGATAAAACGTGAATTTCAGTCCTCGTTTAGCAGTGCTTGGCATCGATCACAGGCATATTTTTGGCATGTTGGGCCAGATGATGGCGCATGGTGCAGTCTGTAAGGGCTGGTGGACAGCCTATGACACCTCTCTTGAGGCGGGGTTTTTAAAGCGGTTTCCAGACGTTGACAGGGTTCAGGACAAGCGAAGACTTTTGGACGATCCGGATATTGATATGATCCTGATCGCTGCTGTTCCTTGTGAAAGGGCTGAGTTGGCGATTGAAGCTATGCGCGCGGGTAAAGATGTTATGGTGGATAAGCCAGGCTGCACCACGCTGGAACAGCTTCAGCAAATTCAAACATGTGTCGCCGAAACAGGCCGCATATGGAGCGTAAATTTTTCTGAACGCTTTGAGGTGCCTGCCGTCACCAAAGCAGATGAGTTGGTCAGGGCAGGGGCAATTGGCTCTGTAAAACAGACTCTGGGTATCGGCCCGCACAGACAAAATCTGGATAGCCGGCCAGATTGGTTTTTTGATCGTCAGCGATTTGGCGGCATTTTATGTGATATTGGTTCTCATCAAATAGATCAGTATTTGTATTTCACAGGTGCACAACATGTGCGCATCAGCCATGCTTACACCGAAAACACTACGCTACCGGCCTATCCCGGGTTTCAGGACTTTGGTGAAATTGTACTCAACAGCCCACAAGGGAATGGCTATATCCGGGTTGATTGGTTTACTCCGGATGCGCTGCCCACATGGGGAGATGGGCGGTTGTTCATTCTGGGAGATGAAGGGTCTATTGAAATCCGAAAATATACCAATATTGCCCAGCCGCACATTACTGATCAGCTATTTTTGGCAACGCATAAAGATGTGAGGCAAATCGATTGCCGAGACTCTGGATTGCCCTATTTCTCAAATCTTATCAATGATATAAAAGACAGAACTGAAACGGCTTGTAAGCAAAATCATACCTTTGCTGCCACATCTCTTGCGCTTGAGGCCCAGCAGCTGGCGGACAGTTCTTGTGCGCAGGGAGCAGACTGATGCGAAAGTTGCGTGTGGGCATAGTTGGAGCGGGAATTGGCGCCGAACATTTTCAGGCTTATCTTGCGCTCCATGACAGGTTTGACGTTCGGTATATGTGCGATCTTGATGAAGTGCGTGCTGCAAGGGCTGTAACTGGCCACGACCAGACCAAGGTTACTGCCAGCTTAAATCAAGTACTGGATGATCCAGAAATAGATATTGTGGATGTTTGTTTGCCACCATATCTGCATCTGACGGCTTGTCGTGCTGTGCTGAAGGCAGGTAAAGACGTGATTTGCGAAAAACCGCTTGTGGCCAGTCTGGCTGAAGCGGATCAGTTGGCAGACCTGGTAAAGAAAACCGGACGCCAGGTTTTTCCTGTGTTTCAATATCGATACGGGGCTGGGGCAGCAAAGCTGCGTGCGCTGATATCCGCAGGCCTTACCGGCCGTCCTCTTGTAGGTAGCCTGGAAACCCACTGGCACCGTGATGAAGCCTATTATGCTTTAGATTGGCGCGGGAATTGGGAAGGTGAGGGGGGCGGGGCAATCCTCGGCCATGCCATCCATATTCATGACTGGCTGAGCTTTGCCTTTGGTGAGATAGACAGTGTTTTTGCGTATCTGGCAACACGGGTGAATGAGATTGAGGTTGAAGATTGTGCCAGCCTGTCTGTTCGCATGCGTTCAGGTGCGCTGATAACAAGCTCTGTCACGTTAGGCGCAGCAACAGATACAAGCCGTCTGCGGTTTTGTTTTTCTGGTCTGACAGCAGAATCGGGCCTTGAGCCCTATCGGCTGGCCGATAGTGACTGGCGTTTTTTTGCCAGGGCCCCACAGCAACAGGCCGAAATTGATGCTGTCTTAGACCAGGTAAGCCTGCCTTTATCGGGTTTTCAGGGTTTGTTTGCTGCAATATATGACCATCTGGTCTCAGGGCAGGGTGACATTGTCAGCTTTGCTGATGGACGGCGATCGCTTGAATTTGTGACCGCGGTTTACCGGTCAGCCCGCGAGGGGCGCCCTATCAATCTGCCACTGAATATGGATGACCCGCTCTATAAGAGCTGGCTGCCTGAATCAGACACTACATCACCTTTACGATAACGCTGTTCAACGGTACAGTTTGATTCCGCACAGTGATAAAATGAGGAAGCAGATATGCGTTTCGGGATATTGGGCGATGCGAAGATTGCGCGGGAAAAACTTGTCCCCGCCATTCGCAGAGCAGGTTTCGAGATTGTACATTTAGGCCGCCGGGATTCAGATGCATTGTCGCCACATGATATCTGGCAAGGGGTGCAGACAGGCAACTATGAAGATGTTTTGTCAAACCCGTCTGTTGAGGCTGTATATATCCCATTGCCCAATCATTTGCATGTGCCTTGGGCGATAAGGGCTCTTGAGGCAGGTAAAGCGGTTTTATGTGAAAAACCAATGGCGCTCAGCCTTGATGAACTTGACCATCTAGAACGTGTTGCCAGCCAAACTGGCAATTATATCTACGAAGCGTTTATGGTCCGCCATCATCCGCAATGGGACTGGCTGGCCGCACTTGATATCGGGCAAAGAACCCATCTGTCTGCTCAATTTTCATACCCGCCTCAGCCAGAAGGGAACGTCCGCAATTTTGCGTCCTGGGGCGGTGGACCAGTCTGGGACATTGGCTGTTATTGTGTGCTGGCTGGTCTGCGAGTGTTTAACACTGCGCCACGCCTACTTGACGCATCTGTAACGCCAGAAGAGCATCTGGATGTCGAAAAATCAGCAACTGCCTTGCTTGAATTTGGTCCAGGGCAGACAGCAAGCATCAGCGTGTCTAGCGGAGCTTGTCTGTCTCAGCTTGTCAGGGTTGTTGGCACAGATGGCTGGGCACAGCTGGATGTTCCGTTTAATCCGCCGGAAGTTACGACAGCCAGATGGGGACATGTGTCAGCCGAAAAAGATAGTTTGTTAGGACCAGGCCAGTCAGTAACCTTTGCACCGTGTGATCATTATCAAAAAATGGTTGAGGCGTTTGCAAAGTCAGTTCTTGAGGGGCGTCAGCCAAATTTCGACGACAGCCGTGCCCTGACAGGCATTCTGACAGAGATACTGTCCCATAGGGGTTAGCGACGATAGCGCGGTGTATCTGGCACTGAAGCGGCCTTGGCGCGAAGCTCCCGCCAGATTACATACAGACCTGAAGCAATAATCAACCCCATACCCAGAAAGGACAGCTGATCTGGCCAGTCCTGAAACACCAGATACCCCCAAATGATGGCCAGAGGCATGGCAATATATTCAAACGGGGCGATGTATCCGGCTTCATTATGACGGTAGGCCTGGCTGATGAAAAAACCGCCAAACGCACTGGCAAAGCCAATTAACAGGAAAAACATCAGGTCATCCGTTTGTGGCGAGGCCCAGGCCCGAAGCAAAAAATCCACAGACGCATTTTCATGGCCCGCAAATTCTCCGCTGCCGGTCACAAGGCCAAACAGGCAACAGACCAGAAGAAACGTCACTTGAATATAAAAGGACATTGTCAGTGCGCTTTCGGTTTTGCCAATATAGCGGGTGAGCATATGTAAAAAAGCATATCCGAATGCCGCTGCGACGGGCAGGAGAGATGCGATCTGAAAAGCTGATGTACCCGGGCGCAAAATAATCACAACCCCTATCAGACCAACAAAGATGGCTGCCCACCGATGCTGGCCAACCTTTTCTTTTAAAAAGACTACAGAAAAGACGGTGATCAGAAGCGGACTGATAAAAAAGATTGCTGTTCCTTCTGCCAGTTGCAGACTCGCCAGCCCTAAAAAGAAACATAAATTAGCGAACACAACACACAGGCCGCGCAACAGATGCAAACCCAGCCGATTTGTTCGCAAAGAGGGCAACCCGCCTGAAAACGGGACCAGCAGTCCAATCAATAATCCCAGACCAATTACAGACCGAAACAGCACGATTTGATGAAGTGCATAATCACCACTGATAAATTTGATGGAGACATCATTCAGCGAAAAACAGACCACAGCAGCAGACGCACATAACGCGCCTCCTAACGGCGATGATACAGCGTGTCTGATGTCCATCGCGCTCTCCTTTACGATCTGGCGGTTATATGGTTGTTATGAGACTAGAAATCAAATTACCTGTTCTGGCAATAAAAAAACGGCCAACAATGTTACCCTTTGCTTGACCTGGCCGGTTCCAGAGGTCAGCGTCAAATCATCATGTTGAAAAGACGAAAATAATGATCGAAATATTCGGATATACAGACGCAAATGAACCTGTTCACGCTGTTACAATAACAAAAGGCCGCCTGACTGCTCGCCTGCTCAGCTATGGATGTATTCTCCAGGATTTGCGTCTGGCCGGGCATCAGCCGTCTTTGGTGTTAGGGTTTGATCACTTTTCGCCCTATCAACAGGAAAGCGGCTATATTGGAGCAACCGCTGGTCGGTATGCAAATCGTATAGCTAATGGTCATCTTAAACTGGGCGATATGGTCTGCCAGCTTGATCAGAATTTTCTTGATCGTCACACCCTGCATGGCGGCCGTATCAGCACAGGTAAACAGCTGTGGAAGGTTACAGAGCAGGGGCCAGATCACGTCAGCTTTGCGTTGGATCTGCCAGATGGCCATATGGGGTTTCCAGGACATCTTCATATCATTGTCGAATGGCGGGTGCTGGATGAGGCGACATTGAGCTTTTGCGTTCGCGCAACGACAGATAAGTCAACAATATGCAATATTGCGCATCACAGTTATTTTAATCTGACCGGGCGGCCTGATATGATGGGGCATAGCCTGCAGGTCGCTGCTGACGCCTATCTTCCGGTTGATGATGATTTGATCCCAACAGGTCAGATTGCGTCAGTAAAAGATACAGGATTTGATTTCCGGAATCCCCAAATTTTGCCCGCCAGTTTGCCGCTGGATACAAATTTTTGTCTGTCTGATGCGCGTCAGCCTCTGCGGCCGGTCGCCTGGCTGACAACAGCGCATGGACCAAGCCTTGAAGTGCGTACCACAGAACCTGGTCTTCAAATCTATGACGGGGCTTATTTATCCACCCGTGCGATTGGTCTGAACGGGCTGTCTTACGGGCCGCATTCAGGGCTTGCCCTCGAGCCGCAGCTGTGGCCAGATGCCCCGCATCATGCACATTTTCCCACCTCTGTATTGCTCCCAGAAGAAGTCTATCTTCAGCAAACTGAATTTAAATTTTTAACGCGATAACAGATAATGAAAACCCCGTTTTAACTTTATCTCGCGGTTGATATTTGCATCATTTCTCTCAAGCCTAACTTTCAGAGGCCAGAGGGTTCAGCTTTTGTTATGAAAAATAAAGCCAATGAAGTTCAGCAGCAGCTGGGCTGCTAAAATCTGTGTGCTTTCTGTTGGATCATAGGCTGGGGCAACCTCAACCAGATCAACACCAACAACCTGACCGCGTTGAGTGAGGCCCTGTAACAGCTCCAGAATTTCATAATACTGAAACCCGCCATGGCTGGGGGTGCCCGTACCAGGGGCGATTGACGGGCAAAATGCATCAATATCAATGGTCACATAATAACGGGCAGCGGCGGGAATGCGGGTCAATACCGCTTGTATGCCCAGTGCGCGTATCTGACGTACAGACAAAATATCTGCACCGCGTTTGCGTGCGTCATCATACCCATCTCTGGCTGTGGAGGATACATTCCTGATCCCCAATTGTGTGAGGCCGGAAACATAGTCTTGTTCGCTGGCCCGCCGCATTGGGTTGCCGTGTCCCGCCGTTACCCCATGGCGTTTATCAACAAAATCAAGATGTGCATCTATCTGAATGATATGGATCGGACCGTATTCTGCACATTCATCAGAAAACGCCCGGATACAGGGAATATTCACCGACTGATCGCCACCAATCACTACGGGCAGGGCGCCAGCGGTAAGGATTTTGCGTACAGCTGTCTCAATATTAGCGTGACTTTGCTCTGTCTTAGTGTGGATAATGTCAGCATCACCAATATCGACCAGTTTAACGTCACAGCCTAGATATACAGCGTCATCTTCATGATCATACGCCCCGGCATGACCAAAGCTGAACAGGGTTGATGCTTCACGTACAGCCCGTGGCCCAAATCTGGCCCCTGGACGCCATTGCGTGCCACCGTCAAAAGGCGCGCCCAGAACCGCAAAATCTGCATCTATCGCATTCCAATCTGCAATGTAATCTGACTTGCCAAATGTTGATATGCCTACAAAGGGCAGGTTTAACCGTCCTGTATCGTAACCATGTTCTGCCATGTCATATTCATCTGATCATCAGTCATTTCAAATTTGGGCGCGATTTTCAGCCCGATCTGATTTATCGATTAGCAATATCTATAGATTGTCCATTATAAATATCAATTTACTATTGCGAGAAAAATATATAGTTTAAGATATTTACATGAAAAAAATTCATGTATATCTTCATGGCCTTTGCATCATGTAAAGAAAACCTCTTTATTATATGAAATTATTGACAAATAAACTTCTAGAAACATTCTGTGCTGTGGTTGAGTGTAGCGGGTTTACAGATGTGCAATATAAGCTGGGCCTCACGCAAAGCGCGATCAGCTGCCGGATAAGGGAACTTGAAGTTATCCTGGGCTATCGTGTGTGCGAGCGCGGTCGGCGTGGCTTTTATCTGACCGAACGGGGACAAATTGCTTATAATAAAGCGCAGTCCATTTTACGTTCAGTACGTGACTTTGATACCGAATTACTCGAACTGAGGCAGGTCATTACAGGTGATTTACGTGTCAGGCTTGTAGATGCGGTCAGCAGCTTGCCAGAGTTGAACTTATCGTCAGCGATTGAACGGTTTTATGCCCGCACAGATCAGGTCCGTCTAGAGCTGATAATGGCTTCACCTGTTGAACTGACACAACGCCTGATTTCTGGAAGCCTTCATATTGGCATATCCCCGTTTCGCAACCGGGTCTCTGATCTGAGTTATGTTGAGCTGTTCTCAGAAGAACACAGCCTGTATTGCGGGCAAACCCATCCATTATATGCAGCACCAGCTGAAACGATTACTGCTGAGGTTCTGTCTGGCTATCCAGTATGTCAGCGCACCTATGACCTCAGCCTAACTGCATACTGGGCAAAAAACGGTCCGTTTGCTTACGTCTCTAATATGGAGGCCGTATTTGTGTTGATTTCAAGTGGCAGGTTCTTGGGGGCATTACCTGATCATTATGCCAAAAATTGGGTTAAA
This sequence comes from SAR116 cluster alpha proteobacterium HIMB100, assembly GCA_000238815.2. NCBI lineage: Bacteria > Pseudomonadati > Pseudomonadota > Alphaproteobacteria > Puniceispirillales (SeqCode) > SAR116 cluster alpha proteobacterium HIMB100. The sequence goes on from AFXB01000001.1 coordinate 235,004, forward strand.
ACAGGTGAATTGCGCCTGTTATGCGCAGACAGCTTCTCTTGGGTATCCAAATTTTATTTGGCTACCCGACCAGAAAGTGTCAGGCGGCGGGCTGTGGATTTATTCATTTAGGATATTTTGCAGACTATAGAGGAAACAAAGTCCGAGGGTGATTTTTCTCCTGGCTCCGACCTGTCTGTAGATTAAGTCAGTATTGTGTCGGGCTTGTTGTCTAAATTGTCGGGCTTGTTTAGACAATGATGCTGAGGTCTAGTTGGATAAAGATAATTACTCGCGCTCACATTTTTTAAAGAAACTCGCTTATGTCTATGCGCCTCTTTCCGCCGGAACGGATTATTTGTCTGACCGAAGAGACAGTTGAAACCTTATATCTGCTGGGACAGCAGGACCGCATCGTTGGAGTATCTGGTTATGCGGTGCGCCCGCCAGAGGTCCGCAAGCAGAAGCCGCGGGTGTCTGCATTTACCTCTGCTGACATCCCGAAGATTATGGCACTCGATCCCGACCTTGTGCTGACCTTTTCTGATCTGCAGGCAGATATTGTCTCAGAACTGATCCGGAAAGGGGTCACAGTGATGGCCTATAACCAGCGGGATATTGCCGGCATATTCGCGATGATCAGGCATTTAGGTTCACTGGTGGGGGCAACAAATGAGGCAGAGAAATTAGCCTCTGGATATGAGGCGCGTTTGTCTGAGCTTGCAAATGCCCGCGCGCATGCCCCCCGGCCAAAAGTGTATTTCGAAGAATGGGATGAGCCAATGATTTCGGGGATCAAATGGGTGTCAGAACTTGTGGAAATAGCCGGAGGGTGTGATGTGTTTCCACACTTGTCCGTGCATAAAGCAGCAACGGACCGATTTGTCCAATCTGCCGATGTGATCAAAGCTGCCCCTGATGTGATCTTGGCAAGTTGGTGTGGCAAGAAAGTTCGGCCAGAAAAAATAGCCGCTCGCGCCGGATGGCAGGATATTCCGGCTGTAAGAGAGGGGCGAATTCACGAAATTAAATCACCATTAATCCTCCAGCCCGGCCCGGCGGCCCTGACAGAAGGGCTTGATGCAATAGAAAGAGCATTATCATAAGCAAAGCTAAAGCGGTTATGTCCTGGTCTTCGGGTAAAGATAGTGCCTTTGCCCTGGCTGCAGCTCGGGATTCAGGTGAATTTGACATTGTTGGGCTGGTCTCCAGCTATAATGAGGTGTTTGAACGGATTGCGGTTCACGGTACCCGGCAAAATATTGCCCGGGCCCAGGCAAACGCTCTGAATCTGCCTCTAATTGATGTTCCTTTGCCGCATCCATGCAGTAACGAGATTTTTGAAGCCCGTATGACCCAGACAGTGCTTCAGTTAAAAGAACAGGGCATTACTGACTGGATATTTGGAGATTTATTCCTAGAAGATGTGCGCGCTTATCGTGAAAATCTGTATAATCCGCATGGGATTACGCTTCATGTGCCTCTTTGGGGGCGTGACACTGCTGAATTGGCTGATGAAATGCTGGAAAGTGGACTGGAGACCTATATTGTAACACTTGACCCCCGCAAATTACCGAAAGAATTATGCGGAAAAAAGTTTGATGCAGAGCTTCTGGAAAGTCTGCCTGAAGGCATTGACCCTTGTGGCGAAAATGGCGAATTTCATACTGTTGTAGCCAATGCGCCAGGATTTTCTGAACCGTTGGATTTAAAGCGGGGTGAGACAGTTGAGCGAAGCGGCTTTATTTACACTGATTTTACTCTGCGTGAAGCGTAACTGCGTCTGATTGACAGACGATTTTTCTCCGTTCTAGTCTTTTTCATAAGACAGTAAGGGACAAGCAGATGCGTAATTATGATCTGGTGAAAACCGCACAAACGGGCGGGCCAACCCATGGGCTTGTCACGCCGAAATGGTACCAGAGCCACGTAGACAGACAAGTGATGAAACAAATTCTGGTTCGCCAGGATGCACGCCCTTTGCGGGACATTTTGACTTACTATTTGCTGATGATTGGCGCAGCGCTTGCGGCTGTCAGTCTGATGCCATCTTGGCTTTCTGTGCCGTTTTGGCTGATTTACGGCGTGTTATACACATCAGGGTCTGATGCCCGCTGGCATGAATGCGGGCATGGCACAGCCTTTAAGACCAAAAGGCTTAATCAGATAGTGTATCACTTGGCTTGTTTTATGATTATGCGCAATCCGGTGACTTGGAAATGGTCTCATGCACGGCATCACACAGACACATTATTGGTTGGCCGGGATGCGGAAATCGCGGTTATGGTCCCACCAGCCGCGTTGTGCCTTATTCTGAATTTTATTGGAGTTCCGGATACCATTGACAGCGTTAGGCGGATGGCTGGTCATGTGCGGGGCCGCTTGCAGCCAGATGAGGCCTTGTATGTCCCCGAACATGAACAACGCCGTGCCTTTATTGTTGCGCGGGTGTGGCTGTTGATTTATCTGGCAGTCGGGACTGCCGCAGTGGTCATGCACTCATTTGTTCCTTTGTTGCTGGTAGGTGCGCCTCGCCTGTATGGGGCTTGGCATTTTAATATGACCGGTTATCTTCAGCATGGCGGCCTTCGCGATAATGTGACTGATCATCGGATAAACACCCGCACAGTGCTGATGAATCCGTTCAGCAGATTTGTGTATCTCAATATGAATTATCACATTGAACACCATATGTTCCCACTGGTGCCGTACTATAATTTGCCCCGACTGCATGAAGTGATCAAAGATGATTTGCCGTCACCCAGCCCCTCTATTTGGTCAGCTTATCGCGAAATGTTGCCTGTGATCTGGAAACAACTGAAGGGTCAAGAGGTGTTTGTTGAGCGAAGTTTCACCAGTAAAACGCGCCTTTAGGAGTTGAAAGAATGAGCATCTATTTTTCAAAAAATGTGCCCCTATCCATGGGTACATTTCCTTTAAAAGAGGACGAGCTGAGCCAGGCTGTTGAACATGCGCTAACAGCAGGATTTCGCGGTTTTGACACAGCGCAGATGTATGAAAATGAAGCAGCTTTAGGTGCAAGCTTTGCACGTTTGGGCTGCTCCCGCGAAGATTTATTTATCACCACCAAGGTTCTGCCGGCGCATTTGGGTGCAGATAAATTTATGCCGTCTGTAGAAGAGTCTCTTCGGGCGCTAAGGACAGATTATGTTGATGTGTTGCTGCTTCACTGGCCGACCCCTTCAGGCGACAACCGTGAAGCGCTGGAGCTGCTGCAGCAGGCTTCAGACAAAGGCTATGCCCGGGCAATTGGAGTCAGTAATTACACTATTGCAATGATGGAACAGGCTGTTCAGCTGTTGGATGATGTGCCTGTATGTAATCAGGTTGAATTCCATCCTTATCTGGACCAGTCAAAGCTATTGGCAGCAGCCAGCCGTCTAGGGATTGCGCTGTCTGCTTATTGCCCGTTGGCAAAGGGCAGGATTTTTGGCGATCCTGTAATCAGTGAGATAGCCAGCCGTTACAGCCGGACTGAGGCACAAATTATTCTGCGCTGGATTGTGCAAAATGGTGTTTCTGCGAACCCCATGTCAACTAATTTGGAAAATCTGAAAGCAAATCTTGCTGCATTGGATTTCAGCCTGTCAGCACCGGATATGGCAGCGATAGACAAACTGCGCCAGAACGGCCTGCGTATTGTGGATAAAACGCGCATGCCCATTGCACCAGACTGGGATTGAGGGGAGGGCAGGCAATGTTCGACGCTCTGATAAAGAGCCGCTGTTCTGTCTTTGGTTGCCGTTGATTTCAGGGAACAGAATTGATAGCGTGCCAATCCATCAGTCCTGCAGAACCTGATCCAATTTCAGAGATGTGAAAGACCCGACCTATGAGTATCGTTCCAATTACCAGCCCTGATTTAGATGCAGCCGAAGTCAGCTTTTTCGCGGCTTTATGTTCTGATGATTATCGATATCTTGGCGTACCAGATAAGACATTGAAATCGAGTTGGGCACATTGCTCTGAAATTGTTCAACGCTCAGAACATCACGGATTCCGGAATATTTTATGTCCCTCTTCATATCAGGTCGGTCAAGACACATTATCCTTTGTTGCAGGCTGTGCGCCAATTACAGAAAAGATGAATTTGCTGGCGGCGGTGCGATGTGGCGAAATGCAGCCGATAATGCTGGCCCGCACAGTCGCCACGCTTGATCACATGCTTGAAGGCCGGCTGACCATTAATATCATCAGTTCTGATTTTCCGGGCCAAGTTGAGGATAGTGCATATCGCTATCAGCGTTCGCGCGAAGTGGTTGAGATTTTGCGTCAGGCCTGGACACAGGATGAGATCACTTATCACGGTCAGATTTACCAATTTGAAAATGTGTCAACAGAACCTGCAAGACCCTATCAGCGGAACGGCGGACCATTGCTTTATTTTGGGGGTTATTCCCCTGCTGCTATTGATTTATGTGCACAGCATTGTGATGTGTATCTGATGTGGCCAGAAAGCAAGGATGATTTAGCTGGCAGGATGAAGGCCGTACATGAAAAAGCAGCCGGATATGACCGCACATTGGATTATGGGCTAAGGGTACATATGATTGTACGCGAAACTGAAACAGAGGCCCGTGAATATGCAGCAGAACTGGTCTCAAAGCTTGATGATGAAGCGGGTAAGACCATCCGAGATAGAGCTCTTGATTCCACTTCTCTTGGTGTGGCGCGCCAGGCGCGCAACCGTGAATTGGCAGATATGGACGGATTTATTGAGCCGCATTTATGGACAGGGGTCGGGCGCGCGCGTTCCGGTTGCGGGGCCGCTCTTGTTGGGTCAGCTGACCAAATTCTCTCAGAGCTTGAATCTTATCAAAAAATGGGGATGCGTTCTTTTATCTTTTCTGGATATCCTCATCTTGATGAATGTGATTATATCGGCCAGCTAGTACTGCCACATATAAAGACATGCTCTTTGCCTCATGAATATGGGCGTGTGCCTGCAGAACAGCCTGATACCCCCCTTGCTGCCGGAGAAAGATACTGATGGAAAAAATTGCGCTGACCGAAACCCTGTCTTTGTCTCGCCTGATTTATGGCATGTGGCGATTATGTGATGATGCCAACACATCCCCAGATCATATTCAGGCCAAGATTGAAAGCTGCCTTGAACAAGGGATCACCACTATGGATCAGGCAGATATTTATGGTGGATATGAGGCTGAAGAGGCGTTTGGTAATACGCTGAAAGCAGCGCCGCATTTGCGCGAGCAGATCGAAATTGTGACAAAATGCGATATCATTGCACCTGTCGGCCGTCATGCTTCGGCCCGAGTAAAATATTATGACACCAGCGCGGCTCATATTCAGCAGTCAGTTGACGATAGCCTGCGCCTGATGGGTATAGAGACTATTGATCTTTTGTTGATCCACAGACCTGACCCATTGATGGATCATCATGAGACAGGCGCAACATTAGATCAGCTTATTTCTTCCGGAAAGGTGAGGGCGGTCGGAGTATCTAATTTCAAACCGCATGACTGGTCTCTATTGCAGTCAGCCATGCACAACAAACTTGCTACCAATCAGATAGAAATATCGGTCTTGGCCAATCAGCCCTTTACAAATGGTGATATTGCCTTTCTGCAGGAAAGAGGAATTGCGCCAATGGCCTGGTCTCCGTTAGCAGGCGGAAGTTTGTTCCCATCGGAACAATCGCTGCTTACATCTCTTTTACAAGCAATAGCAGATGAAACAGGCGTCGATGGTGCTGCCGTCGCCATTGCCTGGCTGCTGGCACACCCGGCGCGCATAATGCCGGTTTTGGGCACGAACAATCTGGAACGAATATGCCGCATTTCTGATGCGTTGAAAGTGTCTATCGACCGCCAAAGCTGGTTTGAGATTTATCAGGCCGCAAATGGCCATGAGGTTCCTTAATTTAAGGTGCTGATTACAGTCATTACCAGCTGTATGAGGCGTCACATTGCTTGATGCTGATTGCCCTGCTGTTTTTTCGAAAAAAGCGGCAAAAAGCGCGTGTTTGTGTTGTGAGCAGTGTAAGAATGATGATATTGTCACGACGGTAAGGTAGGGATAGGCATAAGGGTGCCTGCTGACCTTGTTAGGCGGTCTACGCTGAACGTTTTTTGGAGGAAAACATGTCTAAAATCAGTAAACTGCTCGGCACTGTTGCGCTGGCATCGTTCGCGATGACCGGCGTTGCAAAGGCTGATGTCTGTGATACACCATCTAAGCTTGGCGATATGGGAAGCTTCGCTGGCGAAGTCATCACAATAGCGGGCTCTATGCAGGGCAAAGATGAAGAAAATCTGCTGGCAACTGTAAGCTGTTTCGAAAAAGCAACAGGAGCGGTTGTTAAATATTCTGGGTCACGGGACTTCGCGGCTTTGATCGTAGCTGACCTGCAGTCAAATAACGCGCCAAATATTGCGATTTTCCCTCAGCCAGGTTTGGCAGGCGATATGGCAAAAGAAGGCTATTTGTCTCCTCTTGGTGATAATTTGGCTGACTGGATGAGCAATAATTACGGTGCCGGATCATCATGGGTCGATTTGGGCACATACACCGGTGCAGATGGCAAAGAGAGCTTTTATGGCTTTGCATTTAAACAGGACCTGAAATCATTGGTCTGGTATTCACCGGAACAGTTTGAAGATAATGGTTATGAAATTCCAAAAACAATGGAAGAACTGATCGCGTTATCTGATCAGATGGTTGCTGACGGAAACACACCATGGTGTATTGGTGTTGAATCAGGTAATGCAACCGGTTGGACAGCAACAGACTGGATGGAAGATCTGATGTTGCGGACGGCCAGCCCGGAAAAATATGACCAGTGGGTGTCAAACGAGCTGCCGTTCAACAGCCCTGAAGTTTTGAACGCCATGAAGATTTATGGTCAGTTCTCACGAAATGATGATTATGTTGCTGGTGGTGCGGCTTCTGTTGCAACCACATTCTTTGGTGATGCGCCCAAAGGCCTGTTTACATCTCCTGCACAATGCATGATGCACCGGCAGGCGTCATTCATTCCGGCATTCTTCCCAAAGAAAGGGGAAGAGGTAACAGCGGGTGAAGCTGACTTTTTCTATTTCCCGCCATTTGCAAAGGCAAATTTAGGGAACCCTGTTCTGGGCGCCGGTACGCTGTACACAATCACAAAGGATTCACCAGCCACACGGGCTTTCTTCCAGTATCTGACCAAAGCAAAGGCTCATGAAGTTTGGATGTCGCAGGGTGCTTTCCTGACCGCGCACAAGGGTGCTGATCTGTCAGCTTATGCATCTGCTGCACAGCGCAAGCAGGGAGAAATCCTTGTGAATGCAACGACATTCCGCTTTGATGCGTCTGATCTGATGCCAGGCGCAATTGGGGCTGGTGCCTTCTGGAGCGAGATGACAGCATTTGCAAATGGCCAGGACGCACAGACCACTGCTGATAATATTCAGGCGGCCTGGGATGCCATTAAATAACCATATTTCTATGTAATCGGAACAGAAGAGCGCAGATAAAACCTGCGCTCTTCTTCATTTTTTAAACCAATAGAATATCCTCATTTTGCGGAAGGTGACATGCGCTCGTTAAAGCCGCTCATCGCTGGAAACGGACTTGCAATAGCCCTCACGGTAATTTGTCTTTTGCCGATTACCGCTATATTTGCGCTTGCTGCTAGTGCACCTTTGGATGGGGCGATGTCTGATTTAGGGGTGTGGTTGCATGGCGTTTTCAACTGGTCAGCGTCTATATTTGAGACCAGAGAAAGATTTTCAAAAATTGGATTTGCTTTCCGTATTGTTCTGATTTCAGTTGGGATCTCGTTCTTTTATTATGGGGTCAGCAACTGGCTCACCATGGGTTTGGCCCGCTATTCAGCCAAATCATCACTTGGACGTCAGTCAACCATCATTGAAGCGATTCAGCCGTGGATTTTTGTTGGCCCGGCTTTGATGCTTTTATTATTATTTCTTCTTGTACCGGGATTTCTGACAGTAAAACAGTCATTTCAGGAAGCTGGTGGAAGCTTTACATCACAAAATTACGCGTTTTTATGGGACCCTGCTGCGCTGGGTTATGTGCAATTTCGTTTTGCAATGCGTAACAGTTTAATGTGGCTGATTTTGGTGCCTACCGTCTGTATTTCATTAGGATTGCTGATTGCTGTTCTGGCTGATTCTGTGCGGTGGGGTGTGATTGCTAAAACCTTTATTTTTGTGCCTCTGGCGATTTCCTTTGTTGGGGCGGCTGTTATCTGGCGCAATATCTTTGCAGGCGGCGGCATTGAAGCTCTGCAGACGATAAATGGGGCCACCCCCTCTTATCAGGTGGGGTTGCTGAAAGCTCTGCTTGGCCATACAGCTGATTATAATGAGCCATTATATAATCTCAAATTTTGGGGTAATTTCTTTTTGATGTGGATTCTGGTTTGGGTACAGACCGGCTTCGCCATGGTTATTTTTTCAGCAGCTTTGCGCGGAGTGCCCAAAGACACGATAGAAGCTGCGACCATAGACGGGGCCAATCCGTTTCAGATGTTCTTTCTGGTCAAACTGCCACAAATCTATTCCACAGTTATGGTGGTCTGGACCACCTTGGTCATTTTGGTGCTGAAGGTTTTTGATATTCCCTATGCTTTATCAGCAAATGATGATGACAAGCTGTTGCTGGCTGTGATGATGGAAAATGCCCGCAACAACTGGTCTATTGGCGGGGATAATGTGGATAATCTGTTTGCAGCAATCGCAGTCATGCTGATGCTGACAGTGGTTCCAAATATGGTTTTTAACGCCTGGCGCATCCGCCGTGAGCAGAAAAATCTGAGCTAGGGAGGAGCAGGCGCAACAATGATCAGCCGTACATTACATCACACCGTGCTCGCCCTGATCGTATTTATCTGGGTCGTTCCCTTCATCGCACTTGTCACGACGTCATTGCGTTCAGAACTGGCGTCAAAAACATCAGGATTCTGGACTGCTTTTACTCCTACAGAACTCGGCCACCGGTTCAGCACGCATGATAAGGGCAATGCCGAAGAAATGTTGGTTATGACCGGCAATATTTTTGACCGGCTGAACCGTGAAGAAGACAGCTTTCCAATCTCCGGTACGGTGAAATCTGTTTTGTTCAAGGGACGGGTTGCTGATCCTGAAAACCCCGAAAAAACAAAGCTGATTAGAAAATTAGTTCCGGTCGGTGAAGGGATGGATGTCAGGGAAGGGGTGTTCACATTTGAACAAAATGGTGATTTCACATGGACGTTCTCAACCCCAACGGTTCCCCGGCCCAAAAAGCTGGATGTGTTTATTGACCAAGAACCTGTGTTCGCAGCAGAAGCCTATGAAGAAGTTCTGTTTGAAAACAAACATGTACCAAACGCCCTGATTTCCTCATTCATTGTCACTATTCCCGCAACGATTATTCCGATCACGATCGCTGCTTTTGCGGCATATGCCTTTGCATGGATGCGGTTCCCGGGAAGAGACTGGCTGTTTGTGGTCGTTGTTTCCTTAATGGTCGTTCCCACGCAACTTGCCTTTTTGCCTATCCTTCAAGGATTTAGCGGTATCGCGTCATGGGCGACAGCCCTAAACGCATGGATGACCGATTGTGAAGCAACAAAAAGCTGTGAGGTGGCGTCAAAAAGTTTTGCCAGCTTATGGATTACCCATACGGCCTTTGGTCTTCCTTTGGCGATTTATCTGCTCCGCAACTATATCGTGGGTTTGCCGCGTGAATTGTTGGAAAGTGCGCGTATCGACGGGGCCAATCATCTGCAGATTTTCACGAAATTGATTGTACCGTTATCTGTGCCCGCTCTGGCGTCATTTAGTATTTTTCAGTTTTTATGGGTATGGAATGATTTGATTGTTGCACTGTATATCGGGCCGAATAATGCTGATGATTTGGTTTTTCCCATCCGGCTTCAGCAACAGTTGGGCACATTCAAAGATCAGCTTCATTTGCTGAATGCTTCAGCGGTCATTTCCATGATCGTCCCCGTTATTGTGTTTTTGGCGATGCAGCGCTATTTCATCCGCGGTCTTTTGGCTGGATCGGTTAAGGGGGGCTAGGTTATGTCTGCATTGAAATGGTGGGAAACTGCCGTAATTTACCAGATTTATCCACGCTCATTTCAGGATTCTAACGGCGATGGTATTGGTGATTTGCCAGGAATAATATCGCGCCTTGACTATATCGCTGGCTTGGGGGTGGACGCGATCTGGATCAGCCCATTTTTTGCCTCACCTCAAAAGGATTTTGGCTATGATGTGTCAGATTACTGCCAGATAAATCCTGATTATGGCACGATGGCTGATTTTGATACTTTGATTTCTAAAGCGCATCAGTTGGGCTTGAAATTAATGATCGACATTGTGCCGGCCCATTGTTCAGACCAGCATGTTTGGTTTCAAGAAAGCCGGCAATCACGGGATAATGAAAAGGCAGATTGGTTCCATTGGGTTGACCCGACGCCAGATGGGTCTGCACCTACAAATTGGTTATCCTTTTTTGGCGGACGCGCCTGGAGCTGGGAGCCAAGACGCCAGCAATATTATCTTCATAATTTTCTGCCCAGCCAGCCAAATTTAAACCATGCAAACCCCGCGGTGCGTGCCGCCATGACAGATGTGGCGCGGTTCTGGTTTGACCGTGGTGTGGACGGCTTCAGGCTGGATGCTGTGCATACCATAAACGCCGATTTAGCTCCTTATAAAGATAATTTACCTAATCCTGATTTTGTACCTGGTCCATTGCCCCAGGACCAGCAACCGTTTTTCCGGCAATTACATGATACCGGCCAGTTGAATCAACCTGCAATACAAACATTCAGTGAAGCTTTCCGCTCTGTTGCGGATAGCTATGATGGTGACCGGTTTTTAATGGGTGAACTTGATGGTGATGATGCGGTATTGGCCAGTGAGACCTTTACTGCGCCTGGCCGGCTTCATGCGACCTATAATTTCAATCTTCTGAAATGGGGCGGGCTGGATGTTGACGGCATCAAAGACGCTATTACACGGGTCATTCAGGCCTTTAACGGCACAGGGCGGCTGACCTTTGCGTTTTCAAATCATGATGTTCCCCGTTCAGCAACCCGCCAGCTTGCTCCTTTGGGCCTAGGCGAGGATAAACAAGAGGCACTTCAACTTTTGCTGCTGAAGCTGGAAATCAGCTTAATTGGCTCAACATGCATTTATCAGGGTGAAGAACTTGCGCTTGATGATGTGCGCGACATTCCGCCAGAAAAAATGCAAGATCCATGGGGGATTGAATTTGCGCCGATTTTTCTTGGCCGTGACACATGCCGTACCCCAATGGTTTGGCAAGGTGATCAGCCTAATGGCGGATTTTCCAACGCCATTGAGCCCTGGCTTCCGGTTGCACAATTACACCTGAAGCGGGCAGGGCTGGACCAGGCTGCACGTCCGGGGTCAGTTTACTCTCTGCTTGCAGACTTTCTGGTCTGGCGGAAGTCACAACCTGCACTAATCAACGCAAACAAAATGACTGCAGTTTCGGGCGGGCCAAAGCAAATCATATTTGACCGTATTGGCGATCAGCAAACCCTTCGCTGCTGCTTTGATTTCGAAGCCCTTTCAGCGTCATTTGAGGAGGTGTAAATGGCTCAGCTAGAGCTACGAGACGTGAATAAAGCCTTTGGCAAAAATAATGTTATTCGTAACGTTGAACTAGAGATAAACAAAGGTGAATTTGTCGTTTTTGTTGGTCCTTCAGGATGTGGAAAATCCACATTACTTCGGCTCATTGCTGGCCTTGAATCATTGACCAGCGGCGAGATTGTCATCGCTGACCGCCCGGTCATTGATTTGCCACCGTCAAAGCGGGGAATTGCCATGGTATTTCAGTCTTATGCACTATATCCGCATATGACTGTCTTTCATAACATGGCCTTTTCCTTGAATCTTCAAGGGTTTTCAAAGGCTGAAATCAGAGACCGGGTAGAGGCAGCTGCCAAAATTCTTCAGATGGAACATTTGCTTGACCGGCGGCCTGCAGCCCTTTCAGGTGGCCAGCGACAGCGTGTTGCCATTGGTCGGGCAATTGTGCGTAATCCGGATGTGTTTTTGTTTGACGAGCCTTTGTCAAACCTGGATGCCGCCTTGCGGCATGACACACGTGTTGAAATTGCCAAATTGCACAATCAGCTTGGCGCGACCACAATTTATGTGACTCATGATCAGGTTGAAGCAATGACTTTGGCCGATAAGATTGTGGTCTTGAAAGATGGTGAGGTGATGCAGGTGGGCGCACCGATGGAGCTTTTCAAATTACCGGCAAATGAATTTGTGGCCGGGTTTCTTGGCTCTCCTAAGATGAATTTTTTTGAAGGCACGCTTACAGAAATCAGCGCAGACAAAAGCAAGGCTAAATTTTTGGGTGGCGGTTTGAAAACCAATCCGGTTCGCTTGGTATCAACTGAAAAAACAAAAGGGGCACAGGCCCGTTTAGGAATCAGACCCCAGCACCTGCGATTGGATAGTAAGGGGCCATTGTCTGGTCGCATTACTCTTGTTGAACGACTGGGCACGGAAACCATAGTTGAATTGCTGGATATGGACGACACCCCATTTCGGTTTGCTTCTGCTGATGTGCCCGACCTGACTGTTGGTCAAGAGGTTCGGTTTCGTTTTGATGCTGATGAAGCACATTTATTTTAGCCGGGATTTTTAACGAACATGCTGGCTGAGCTGATTTCAAAATTTCCAGCAGGTTTCACTTTTGGCGTGGCGACATCATCTTACCAGATTGAGGGAACAGATTTTGGCGGTTGTGGCCGTTCACACTGGGATCAGTTCGCTGAACACCTCGGCCGGACTTATCTGGGGCAAAACGGTTCAATTGCCTGTGATCATTATCATCGCTGGGCAGAAGATCTTGACCTTGTCCACTCAGCCGGATTTGATGCCTACCGGTTTTCCTTTTCCTGGCCGCGGTTATTGCCTGAATCTGATCACAAGGTCAATCCAGACGGACTGGCCTTTTATGACAGGCTCATTGATGGCATGTTGGAACGCGGGCTGCGCCCTTTTGCAACATTATATCACTGGGACTTGCCCAGCCGTCTTGCTGAGCAGGGCGGGTGGACGGTGCGCGAGACACCGCTTCGCTTTGCTGACTATACAGACCTTATAATGCGTCATTTCGGTGACAGGCTGGAGACTGTAGCTCCGGTAAATGAGCCTTGGTGCGTATCATGGCTGTCACATTACTGGGGGGCGCATGCACCAGGTTTACGTGATTTGTCTGCAACTGCAAACTCCATGCATTTTATCCAGTTGGCCCATGGTTTGTCAGTTCAGGTGATGCGCGGGCATGGGCATAAGAATATCGGTTGTGTTCTGAATAAAGAATGGGGTGAACCAGCCGATAACACACCAGAAACACTGCGGCTTACAGCTCTGTTTGATGGCATTTATAACCGCTGGTTTGAAGAATCAATATTCAAGGGCTGTTATCCAGATGATGTGATGGCTGTTTTGGCCAGATATCTGCCGTCAGATTATCATGCCGATATGGATATCATCAGCCAGCCTTTGGATTGGGTCGGTATAAATTACTATACGCGTTCGCTAATCACCCCGGATGCATCAGAACCACATTTTGGTTTTTCCTGTATACGCGGTGATTTGCCCAAAACCGATATGGGTTGGGAAATTGCCCCAAAGGGTTTGTCTTTTTTCCTGAAACGTCTGGCTTCTGATTATGCACCGGGGCTGCCGATCTATATCACTGAAAACGGTATGGCAAACGCCGACAGCCTGAACCAAGGTAAAATTGAAGATACAGCCCGAATCTTTTATTTTTCTAGCCATCTCACCGAGGTGGCAAAGCTCGTCGCGCAAGGCTGTCCGGTGAAGGGCTATTTTGCCTGGTCATTATTGGATAATTTTGAGTGGGCCTTTGGATATGATAAACGCTTCGGCCTTGTGTATGTGGATTACAACACCTTAGACAGAATTCCAAAAGACAGCTATCAGGCTTGGAAATCCGGCCTGTCGGGCAGGTGAGAAATGGCAGATAAACAAACAATCAATGCCTATGACAGTAATGTGGGCACTTATAAGAAAATGGTCAGTAAGCTTCCTGATCTGGAACCGCTTCAGGCCTTTATTACAGAATTGCCCAAAGCTGCATTTGTGCTGGATTGGGGGTCAGGGCCAGGTTATCTGGCTGCGCGTATGCGAGATGCCGGGCTAAATCCGGTTTGTGTAGATGCATCTTTCGAAATGGTGGCTGCAGCTCAGCAGGATTTCGGATTAGAAGCGCGGCAAGAATCATTCTCAGACTTGGACGCTGTAAGCTTATATCAGGGGATATGGGCAAATTTTAGTCTGCTTCATGCGGATCGTTCAGATTTTCCACACCACATCGCTGCCGCAGCAACCGCACTTGTACCTTCTGGCGTATTTTACCTTGCCTTAAAATCAGGAACCGGAGATGTGCGTGATGATTTGGGGCGGTTATATGCCTATTATACTCAAGATGAGCTTGTTGACGCCGTGAACAGTCAGGGTCTGGCAGTTATCCGCATCTTTGCCGGCAGAAGTGCGGGCATGTCCGGTCATCCGGAAAACTGGATTGGGCTCTTATGCCGAAAATAAAGATAGATAATGATTATTCTGCGTAAGGTACTGTTTTTTGGCCATCACTGGCCCAGCCCAGTATCCCCTCGCTCAGATGGCTGAGGCGAGAATAGCCAAGCTGACTGACCAGGGCATTCCCCAAACTGGAGGTTCTGTTACCTGAGCGGCAATAAAGCACGATGGGTGTGTCTAGTGACGTGGCAATTGAGATAAATTCCTGTTGGAAATTAGGATGCAGACGGCCAGATTGGGTAAAGGCGGTAATTGTTTTTGCGCCTTCTATAATGCCTGTGTCCTGCCACTCGTCTTCACGGCGAATATCAATTATTACAGCACCTTCTGATTGCGCTTTTAATAATTCGACTGAGGTCATTTGCCCCAATGTCAACGGCTTGTTGATAGCCAATAACTCCACTTCGAAAATTAAGGTTGCATTTGGTGGTATAACACCACCGGCTCCTCTGGCACCATAACCCATTTCGGGGGGGATGGTAAGACGGCGGGTTTCCCCGACGGCCATACCTTCAACACCTTGGTCCCAGCCTTTAATGACTTGTCCCTTGCCGAGGATGAAGCGAAACGGCTGACCGCGTGGGCGCGAAGCATCAAATATTGTCCCGTCTGTTAACTTGCCCTCATAATGAACAGACACTTGTTGGCCAGCTGCTGCAATATCGCCTTTTCCCGGCTTTAGCGTCTCTATGATGAATTTATCATTTGCAAAGCTTGAGGATGTCCCAAGAACCAAAATGGCTGAAAGAAGCCCGGTTAATCGTTTCATCACCATGCGATCTCTTCCCGTATATTTGCAGCTGCGCTTGTCTGGCTTGAATTAATCTATTGTCTCACTCACGGCACTGACCGCTAGCTAACTATAAGTTTTTCGAAAAAGTAAGTGGCGGAGGAGGAGGGATTCGAACCCTCGAAGGGCTTTCACCCTTGCCGGTTTTCAAGACCGGTGCATTCAACCGCTCTGCCACCCCTCCGCAAAAAATGAGGCCTGCCTTCAGCGACGCTGATATCCTCATTAGTCAAACAAGCTGAGGATGTCAACGCCGTTTTTTCTGCTTTTGATGGGAATTTTGATGAAAGCAGAAAGGGACAATCTTTGTCTTTTTATCGATTGTCGGTTGCTCTGCGGAATGAGGCGAATTAGGGTAGGCAGGACATATGTTCTGTTCAGAACTGACCATGAGGGGGGAGACATGAACTTCCGACTGATTTTCTCTAATGATTGGTGTGCTGTGAGGCGCTATTGCGCTGTTTTTGCTGTATTTATTTTTGGTTTTCACGGGTTGCCTGTTTCAGCGAAAGCCAGCCAGCCCCAAACTTTTGAAGCGTGGCGGACTGAGTTACGCAACGAGGCCCTGTCCAAAGGCATAACCGCAACTGTGTTTGACACAGCATTTTCTGGCGCGCAGCCAATCGAGCGGGTAATTGAACTTGATCGTCGCCAGCCTGAATTCACGATGACCCTCGAAACGTATTTGTCGAAAGTTGTGTCCGGAACGCGGGTGAAAAAGGCCCGTCAGAAGCTTTCAGAACATAAACAAATTCTGGCTGAGGTCTCTGAAAAATTTGGTGTTCAGCCTCGCTTCATTGTGGCTTTGTGGGGAATTGAAACTAATTTTGGTCAACATACAGGTGGCTTTTCAGTAATCGCTGCTCTGGCGACTTTGGCTTATGACGGACGCCGATCTGCTTATTTCAGAGGCGAATTGCTGAATGCTCTGAAGATTATACAAGACGGACACATAACAGCAGCCAATATGAAGGGTTCATGGGCCGGGGCAATGGGGCAGAGCCAATTCATGCCCTCCAGTTTTTTGAATTATGCGTTTGATTATGACCAGGATGGCAAGCGCGATATATGGAGCACCCGAAAAGATGTGTTTGCCTCTATTGCAAATTATTTGTCTTCGGTTGGCTGGCGTGATGACATCACTTGGGGGCGTGAGGTGTCGCTCCCTCAGACATTAAATGGCAAAGCTCTGTCAGACAAAAAGACAGTTAAACGAATATCAGAATGGCAGAGATTAGGGTTGCGGCTTCCTGATGGCGGTGACCTGCCAACGCGGGATTTAAAGGCCAGGCTTGTTGTTCCGGACAGGGGGAAAGGGCGCGCCTTTCTGGCTTATGCCAATTATGACAATATATTGAAATGGAACCGGTCAAATTTCTTTGCAATCGCCGTAGGCAGTCTGGCTGACCAAATTGATGCGTTCGAATAAGAAATGGGGCAAAAGTAGGGTAGGGTGATGACAGGATTATTTGCTCAATCTTTAGCGCGATTGGCACGAAACGTTTTGCCAATGACGCTTGTTTTCGGCCTTGCAGCATGTACAACAGCAGAACTCGCTATCGACATGGCCAAAAAATATAACAAGGCCACTAAAGAAGATGAAGCCACTCAACAAGCAACATCTGTTGTCGCTCAACCACATTACAAGGTGGGCAATCCTTATCAAATCGCGGGCATCTGGTACTATCCCGAACGCGACCTGCGGTATGATAAGACGGGGATTGCGTCCTGGTATGGGGATCAGTTTGCGGGCAAGCTGACCGCAAATGGCGAGATATTCGACCCAGAGCTTGTTTCAGCTGCGCACAAAACACTGCCAATGCCGTCTGTTGTCAGGGTTACAAATCTGGATAATGGCAAATCACTTGTTGTTAGAGTGAATGATCGCGGGCCATATGTCAGCGGCCGCATCATTGATATGTCACGTGCAGGGGCTCGTCTTTTAGGGTTTAAAGATGAAGGCATCGCGCGGGTTCGGGTACAGGTATTAACTGAGCAAAGTCTGCGACTGGAAAAGTTAGCTAAACAGGGCCAGTTTCCCTTATTATCAGATGCATCGAAAGCGCCCCTTCCAGAAACGGTGGCGGTCAGCAAGCCGACTGTAAGCTTGCGCGCAAAAACCACGAGAGCGGTTGCACAAAAGCCAAAATCCAGCTCGTCAGCAGTTGAGCTGCTGGCATCATCACGGGGATTGGGGGTTTTGGAGACCGCGCCTGTTCAGACAGATATTTGGGTTCAGGTTGGCGCATTTCACAGTGAGACAAATGCGCAGAGTTTGCTGCAGAAATTTGAAAATCTCAGCCCGGGCACAATTTTCCAAATCAGCCGTGATGGGCGGTTGTTATATCGGGCGCGTCTTGGCCCCTTGGACACAGTTTCCGAAGCAGACAGGCTGTTGGATAAAATTCTGCAACGCGGTTTTGACGGAGCAGAAATCGTTGTTGACTGACGAAATCGGTTAAAAAACGGTTGTTCTGCCTTTATTTCGTCGTGTTTTTAGCTACAATCACGTCACATATTTGATCTGTTCAGACATCAGATACGCAACATCATCAGAAGCGCAGTCTGAGCAAAAAATATCATGAGGAGAGGGTGTGTTATGTTCAGGTGGTCAATTCGGCAAATTCTGGTTGTACAGCAGGCTGTCACCCGCACGCTACCTCTTGCTATCTGCATTCTGATAATAGCGGTGATGGCGCCGCCAACCAAAGCGTCTAGTGATGTACCCACTGTTGCTGAATATGTGTTTGTGACGGATTTTAATTCAGGTCGGGTGCTGATGGCAAAACAACAGGACTTGCCTATGAAACCCGCTTCAATGGCAAAAATTATGACAACTTATGTTGTGTTTGACCGCATCGCTGAAGGCAGCTTGGCCTTGTCAGATCAGTTTGTCGTTTCGGAAAAAGCCTGGAAGATGGGAGGATCACGTTCATTTTTGCAGGCTGGTCGTTCTTATTCGCTGGATGAATTGCTGCATGGGATAATTGTCCAGTCCGGAAATGATGCAGCTGTGGTCATTGCTGAAGGTATTTCGGGCAGTGAAGAAAATTTTGTGGCTGAGATGAATATGACAGCCACAAAGCTGGGCATGAAAAATACCCGATTCACAAATGCCACTGGCTGGCCACATCCTGATCTGACGACGACAGCCGAAGATTTGGGTATATTGGCAACGGCTCTTATCCGTGATTTTCCGGTAGAAACCTATCCAGACCTCTATCCCGTTTTTGGCAAGAAGACCTATACATTAAATAAGATTAAGCAAGGTAACCGGAACCCGCTATTATATGGCAAGTCAGCTGCCAATAGCGGCGTTGATGGGCTGAAAACTGGATATACGTCAGAATCAGGTTATGGGTTAGTCGCATCTGCTGAGCGTGATGGACAACGGGTTATCATGGTGTTGAACGGAATGGCCTCAAAAAAGGAACGGTCATCAGAATCCCGCCGTTTGATGGATTTCATTTTCCGTGAGTATCGCAACTATAATTTCTTTGCATCAGGTGAAGTCATTGATCAGGCTGAAGTATGGCTGGGTGAGGCACGACATGTGTCTTTAGTATTAGAAGAAGGGGTTTCAAAGGTCCTCTCTCGCTCAGAACGCGCGAAAACTGAGCTGAGTGTGAGCTGGTCAGGTCCTGTGCCAGCTCCCATCAGTAAAGGTCAGAAAATCGGAGAGCTTATCTTGAAAACAGATGGTCAAATCACAGACAGATTGCCGCTTCTGGCCGCTGAAGATGTTCGCCAGTTGGGTATGCTGGACAGAATCGGAGAGGCCTTGAAATATCTGATTTTTGGTGCGCCTGTTCAGCCAGCCCCTGCAACATAAAACGCCTTGGCTACAGGAACCAGACAATGGCTGGACTATTTATTACTCTTGAAGGCGGTGAGGGCAGCGGAAAATCCACACAAGCCAGCTTGTTGAAACGCTGGTTGTCTGATGTCTTTCCAGAGCGTGAAATCCTCGTTACCAGAGAGCCGGGCGGCACAGAACAGGCTGAAGAAATCCGGTCGATTCTGGTGAATGGTGCGGCAGATAAATTATCAGTACAGACAGAAGCTCTGTTGATGATAGCGGCACGCACAGAGCATGTTCAAAAAATTATCCAACCTGCGCTTCTTCGTGACGCCATTGTGATTTGCGATCGGTTTTCAGATTCAACATTGGTTTATCAGGGGCTCGCCCAGGGCAAAGATATCGATTTGTTGCGGTCTATCCATGAATTTGGATTTTCTGATTTGCGTCCAGACCTCACCTTTGTTCTAGATGTCCCCCCAGAACAGGGCCTGAAAAGAGCCGAGGACAGGCTTCAGCTTAATAATGCCGAAAGCCGTTTCGAAGATAAGGGTTTGGCCTTTCATCGCCGTGTCCGCGATGGGTTCATAGAGCTGGCTGCACAAGACCCTCAGCGCTTTGTGATTATTGATGCAAGCGGCACAGCAGAGCAAACGGACGAGCAGTTCAAACAACAGATTATCAACAGGCTGAAGCTCCATGGCCAGCCCGCCTGATATACCCTTAGGACATGATGATCTGTTCACACGAATGGCACGTGATCTCGCTGCCGGGCGCCTGCATCATGGGTGGCTGCTAAATGGCCCAGAAGGTATCGGTAAATTTAAAACAGCTCTGCATCTTGCAGCATGGCTGTTGGCACTTCCGGATCAGTCCACAGCCAGTTTATTTGCTGATGATATAATGTCCGGACTGTCTGATCCCAGACAGCTTTCCTCCGATCACCCGGAAGCCAGGCTGGCGCTTACGCAAACGCATCCAGATTTGCTGATCATCAGCCCTTCAGAGGATGAAAAGAACAAATCAGGTCAAATTAAGACAGACCAAATTCGTGAATTAAATAGTTTTTTTGCTCATAGTGCTGGCCGAGGTGGTTGGCGTGTTGCCATCATAGACAGCTTAGATCTGGTCAATCGTAACGGTCAGAACGCGATGCTGAAAATATTGGAAGAACCGCCAAAGCAAGCTCTTCTTCTGGTCCTGAACAGCCGGTCTGGAACAGTCCTGCCCACTATTCGGTCACGTTGTACCCAGGCGGTGATGCACCCGCTACCACAAGCAGAAACAATTCAGGTTTTAGAACGGCTCTGGCCTGCCGGAGATGAGACCTATATCCGTATTTTGGCGGGATTGAGCGGGGGAGCTCCTGGTCAGGCTGTTCGTTTGGCTGAAGCAGAGGCTGCACCTTTATTTGAGGCCAGTTGTCATTTGCTCTGTGATCCGGCGAGCCAGCCGCAAGATTTCTGGGCAATAGCCGAAAAATGGGGACCTGCCGGAAATAAGGGCAGGGCGGTCAGGGCTGCCGCTCTGTTCTTGTTTGATCGGTTACTAACGACCACCAGCGTAGAGGCTGCCGCTGGTCATGTTTCCCCACACCATGAAGATGCGTTTTTTGCACTTGGGTTTGTTCAGCAAACTGTCGAGGCCCTTATACAGCGTCACAAGGCAGATGATTTGGCCTGCTTACATCAGGAATTTTGTGCTGATCTGAGAAAGGTTGAGCAGTTGTTTCTTGATTTCAGCCCCGTATTTGCAAAATTTCTGTGTAAATTACATAGCCAAGCACAGCCTGAATAGGGTATGACCACAACAGATGCTGGTTCTTTGGCTGAGGATATTTTTTATACACCACAGGCCAGATTATGTTTTGGCCTTGCAACCTGTTTGATGAAGACCCGTTTGAAGCAATGACACCATATTACCTCACCACGCCGATTTATTATGTAAATGATAAGCCGCATATTGGCCACGCCTATACAACGTTGGCTTGCGATGTTCTGGCGCGGTTCAAGCGCCTTGACGGCTTTGATGTGAAATTCCTGACCGGTACAGATGAACATGGGCAAAAAGTTCAGGCAGCCGCGGAAAAAGCGGCTGTATCACCACAACAATTTACCGATACGGTTTCCCAGAATTTCCGTGATCTGCTTGGAGTAATGAATTTCTCTAATGACCAGTTCATTCGAACCACAGAGCAACGTCATTATGAGACCTGTCAGGCACTCTGGAAACGCCTTTTGGATAAAGGTCATATTCAGCTAGGCAAATATGAGGGCTGGTATTCGATTCGTGATGAAGCCTTCTTTACTGAGACAGAGTTGGTCGATGGCAAAGCCCCAACCGGCGCGCCTGTGGAATGGGTTGAAGAGCCATCTTATTTTTTCAATCTGTCGGCCTGGCAACAGCCTCTTCTTGATTATTATGAAGCACATCCTGATTTTATTGCGCCTGAATCAAAACGCAAAGAAGTAATCAGCTTTGTTTCAGGCGGACTGAAGGATTTGTCCGTCAGCCGGACGACATTTGACTGGGGCGTGCCTGTGCCGGGTGACCCTGAGCATGTGATGTATGTATGGCTTGATGCACTGACCAACTATATTACTGCGCTTGACTGGCAAGGGCAGGGCGATGATTTTGCCCGCTTCTGGCCAGCTGATTTGCATATGGTCGGAAAAGATATTTTGCGGTTTCATGCGGTTTATTGGCCGGCCTTTCTGATGGCAGCTGATTTGCCCTTGCCAAAGCGTGTCTTTGCCCATGGCTGGTGGACAAATGAAGGGCGGAAAATCTCTAAATCACTGGGTAATGTGATTGACCCTTTGCAACTGGTTGATGAATTCGGGCTTGATCAAACCCGCTATTTCTTGCTTCGTGAAGTGCCGTTTGGTCGTGACGGAGATTTTGTCAGATCATCTATGATCCAGCGTATAAACAGTGACTTAGCAAATGATATTGGCAATTTGTCTCAGCGCACATTATCTCTCGTTTACAAAAATCTTGAAGGCCGTCTGCCCGCCCTGCCAGCTAAACTGACCGCTAACGACGAAGCCTTACTTTCTGCTGCAGATGGGCTTCTGGCCTCTGTGCGAACAGCTTATGATCAGCAATCCTTCCATGACGCCTTACGGCAAATCTGGGATGTGATTGCAGCGGCAAATCGTTATATTGATCAAATGGCACCATGGGCTTTGCGCAAAACAGACCCTGAACGGATGGAAGAGGTTTTGGCTGTTCTTGTGGAAACCATACGTCAGGTTGCCATACTTGTTCAGCCAGTTATGCCGAAAAGTGCGGAACAGCTCCTGGACCAGCTGTCTTTAGGGCCGGATGAACGCAGCTTTGCAGGGATCGGCGGAGCCGCTCGTTTGCCTATTGGCCGTACGATTGATAAGCCTGTCGGCGTGTTTCCGCGCTTTTTTGAAGAAGAGGCCAGCTGATGACTGCGCCGCTTGGTATCATCGATTCACATGCTCACCTTGACTATCCGCAGTTTGACGGGCAGAGAGACGAGATCCTTGCCCGTGCCAAGGCCCAGGGTGTCACTGAAGTCATCACCATAGGTGTGAAGCTCAGCACAGTCCATCAGCCGCGCCAGCTGGCAGAAACTTATGACAATATATGGTTCAGTGCGGGCATTCATCCGCATGAAGCTGGCAATGATCCGGATGCCTGTAATTTAGAGGCTGTTTTGGCAGCAGCTGATCACCCGAAATGTGTGGCGATTGGAGAGGCCGGCCTCGATTATTTTTATGATCATGCGCCGCGCGAGGCGCAGGCCAACAGCTTTCGTGTTCAGATAGAGGCTGCACGACAGACAGACAGGCCGATTATTGTTCATTCTCGCGACGCAGATGAAGATATGGCCGATATTCTTGAGGCTGAAATGGAGAAGGGGGCATTTGCCGGTGTTTTGCACTGCTTCAGTTCAGGGGCAGAGCTGGCAAGACGGGCTGTTGATATTGGCTTTTATGTCAGTTTTTCAGGCATTTTGACCTTCAATAAGTCTGAAGCTTTACGCCAGATTGCCAGTGAGCTGCCCGCTGACAGGATTTTGGTAGAGACTGACTCGCCTTATCTTGCACCGACACCGCATCGCGGACAAACAAATGAACCAGGCTATACCCGTCACGTTTTGGACCGGCTTGCAGATATTCGCAGGACAACTGTTGAAGATATGGCGGCGCAAACGCGGGTCAACACATTGCGGCTGTTTTCCCGCTTGGCCCCGGATCAGGTGGCGCGCTAAATGGGGCAGATGAAAGTTACCATTTTGGGATGCGGAACATCTGTCGGTGTGCCGTGTTTGGGTCGCGCAGGTTGGGGCAAATGTGACCCGAATGAGCCACGTAACAGACGCCAACGCTGTGCATTGCTTGTTCAGACTGATACAACAACCATATTGGTCGATGCCGGACCAGATATCCGAAATCAGCTCTTGCCGCTTGGTCTGAAGAAATTAGATGCGCTTTTAATCACGCACACCCATTCAGATCACGTTGCGGGGTTGGATGATTTGCGCGTCTTTTTTTGGCCAGACAAAGTAAAACTGCCTGTTTATGCAGCCGCACAGCATGGCCGTGATATCAAACAGCGTGTACCTTATATGTTTGAGAAAAAGCCTGATTCGCCAACCTATTTTGTTCCGCCTTTGGATTTGCACGAAATCGCTGCCGGCCAGAGCTTGCAGATTGGCGATATAGATATCGATGTTCTGCACCAGGATCACGGGTTATCTATGTCGCTTGGGTTTATTTTTAACGGCCTTTGTGGATATTCGACAGATGTGAAAGATATGCCAGAAGAAAACTTTGAGGCATTAGCGGGTATCCCGTTGTGGATTGTTGAAACGCTGCGCGCTGTACCCCATCAAGCACATGCACATTATGATCTGACCTTCAGTTGGATTGACAGGGTTAAGCCAAAGCATGCTGCCTTGACTCATCTCGGTCTGGAGGCAGATTATCAAACATTGAAGGCAGCTTGCCCAGACAATGTTGAACCGGGATATGACGGGCTTAGTTTTGTGTTGGATGATAAGAAGCAAAACTAACTTACTCTTTTTTAAATGCTTATCTGCTTCTTTACTGCATGTCCGAATTTTACATAATATACATTATGCGACAAAAAGATGTGTAGAAATTTCGGTGTCGGCACATAGAATGGTAAGGCCTATAATTTTATTTTCGAATGTCTTTGATTCAGACCTGTCCCTCTTGAAACTCTTCTGAAGACCCACTAAATTAAATTAGGCTCTTAGGCTGCGTGATGCAGCTTACGTGCATAACTCTTGGGGTGCCTTTATCCTGAAACGGACTAATTGGCTGAGATTAAACCCATGGAACCTGAACCAGATCACGCTGGCGTAGGAAAGAGGCTTTATCTAAATGTCTGTTCTCCGTTTAACTGGCCACTGGTCATATTGTTCAGCCCATAATCATTGCGGGAATAGACATAATGAAACATCTTTTGAAATTGGCAACAGCCCTCCTCTGCCTGACACCATTGGCCACGGCCTCATTCGCGTCAGATAAACCAGTACTGACGATTTACACCTATGACAGCTTTGCGTCTGAATGGGGACCGGGGCCTGTGATTGAAAAGGCCTTTGAAGCAGAATGTGCATGCGATTTGAAATTCGTAGCACTTGATTCATCCATTGGAATTCTTGGGCGGGTTCAGATCGAGGGCGCAGGCAGCGCAGCTGATATTGTACTTGGTCTGGACACGAATTTGACCTCAATTGCGCGTGAAACCGGTTTGTTCGCGCCTCATGGAGCAGAAAGCAAGGCTAATAATCTGCCGATTGCGTTTTCTGATGATGTGTTTTTGCCTTTTGACTGGGGTAATTTTGCCTTTGTTTATGACACAACCCGCCTGTCATCACCGCCTTCATCGTTTGACGAGCTGATCAACAGTTCAGCAGATTTGAAAATCGCGATACAGGATCCGCGGACATCAACACCAGGTTTAGGATTGTTGCTCTGGATGAAATCTGTTTATGGAGATCAGGCAGCAGCCAAATGGGCTGCGCTTCAGCCAAAAATTCTGACAGTGACCAAAGGGTGGTGGGACAGCTATTCACTGTTTTTGGAAGGTGAAGCGGATATGGTGCTCTCTTACACCACCTCTCCCGCTTATCACATGATTGCAGAAGGGAAATCCAATTATGCTGCTGCGGCTTTCTCTGATGGCCATTATGCCCAGATTGAGGTAGCTGCGATGATGAAATCAGCCCCTCAACCTGAACTGGCGCGTCAATTTATGGCGTTTATCCACTCACCTGAATTTCAACAGGTCATCCCAACAACAAATTGGATGTATCCGGTCACAAAGGCCGCTGTTCCGGCTGAATTTGGCAGTCTTGTGCAGCCAGAGCGTCAGTTCCTTTACACAGCAGAAGATGTAGCAGCCAATAAGGCCGCTTGGGTTGAAGAATGGTTAAAAGCCAGTCAGAACTGATGTAAATCTTTATGATACATGCCCCTCACCCAGCCCTGCTCGCCAGCCATAAAGCTGTCCTAAGAACAGCTATTATACTGGCGTCCCTCATTGCTGCAGGGACAGGGCTGTTGGTGTCGAGCTTATATCTGGCCGCCCCTTCAGCTGGCCTGGCCTGGTCTGTGCTGTCTGGTGCACAAACATGGGCAGTTATCCTTGGGGCCAGCGGGCAAGCTTTCACATCTGCAGCCCTATCGGTCATATTAGGAATGACGGCCGCACGCGCGCTGCATCGGCGGGGGCAGTTTTTCGGGCGCGGCCTTTTTTTATCCTTGTCTTTTATGGCCATGATTGTGCCGACTACTGTTGCTGCGATTGGCCTTGTTCAGTTATGGGGGCGAAACGGGGCAATCCGCCAGTTTGCTGATGGCCTGTTCGGGCAGGATATATTTTTTCCGGCTTACGGCCTTGAAATGGTCATACTTGCGCATGTGTTGTTCAATGCACCGCTGGTCATGCGGGTGGGTCTTGCGGCCTTGTCAGGATTGCCTGAACATCACTGGCGTCTGTCTGCTCAATTGGGGTTTACTCGGCTGGCTTATTTCAGATTCGTTGAATGGCCCTGTTTGAAATTATTGGTGCCGGCTTTGTTCAGCTTAATTTTCTTGCTGTGTTTTACTTCTTTCAGTTTGGTGTTGATGCTTGGGGGTGGTCCTGGCGTCAGCACACTTGAAGTGGCAATTTATACCAGTGTCAGATTCGATTTTGATCTGCCAAAGGCAGCGATTTTATCCACCCTTCAGGTGATGATTGCCGGGGGGTTTATTCTGCTTCTGTCCAGAGGGCAATTACCGAGCTGGACAAACCGATTGTCTTTGGCCAGTAGGACGTTACGCACAGATGCGCAATCTGTGTCAGGCAAACTGGCAGACGGCCTGATTTTAGGGTGTTTTTGCCTGATCGTTGTTTGTCCACTTCTGGCACTGTTTTTATCCTCCAGGCTGGTCGAAGGGGTAAGCTTATTTGAACGGTCTGCATTTTGGCAGGCATTCTGGTCATCTACATCTCTTGGACTTAGCGCGGCTTTGCTATCGACAACACTGGCTTTCATTTTATGTGCAGGTCGTTACCGGATGTCGGGCCAAACAATTAGCGCCCGCTTTGGCCGGTCCGTCATCAGCCTTTCGCAATCTGTTTATCTGGTTTTGCCTGCAATTGTTCTGGGCACTGCCAGTTTTCTGGTGTTTCGGCCAATTGTAAATCTGTTTGACCATGTGTTTTTTGTGGTACTGCTCACCAATAGCCTGCTGGCCCTCCCCTTTGCCACTCGCCTGATAGATGGGCGTTATCATATGATTACACCTGTTCATGATAAATTATGTGCGCAAATTGACCTGACAGGGTGGAGACGGTTTTTCTGGGTGACCTTACCTGCCATGCGCAGGGAAGTCGGTTTGTGTCTGGGGTTGACGGCTGCTTTATCAATCGGTGACTTTGGGGTGATTGCCCTATTTGGCTCAGAACAGTTCCAAACCTTGCCTTATTTGCTGTATCAATATGCCAGCCGATATGGCGGCGCAGAAGCAGAGCTGCTTGCTGTCTTTTTACTGATTTACGGTCTTGGTTTGTTTTTCTGCTTACATCAGGCTGTGAACAGGCTGGCGGTCAGGAGAACATATGCTTGAAGTTGTAAATCTGCGTTTTGGTGGAGGCAGCTGTCCTGTTCATAGTCTTAGCTTCAGCGTGAGGCGCGGAGATATCCTGACCATCAATGGCCCATCCGGGGTAGGTAAAACAACCTTACTGAACATTCTGGCCGGTTATGAGCAGGCAGAGCCTGGTAGCCAGGCATGTTGGGATAATGCTGATCTACTGGACCTGCCTGTCTGGGAGCGCCCACTCAGCTTTTTATTTCAGGACGGCAATTTATTTGATCATTTGCCCTGCAGGAAAACGATTGAGCTGGCGATATCACCAAAAGGACGGCTTAAGCCATCAGATCAGCAGCTGATAGACAGCACGCTAGGGCGGCTCAGCATTGATCATCTGTCTGCACGCCTACCGGGTGAATTATCTGGTGGTGAAGCCCAACGTATGGGTTTGGCGCGGGCTCTGGTCAGAAAGTCCCCCCTCCTTTTACTTGATGAGCCGTTTTCTGCCTTGGATATGAAGGCACGGATTGACGCAATTGACCTGATCCGCCAAGTGGCGACAGAAGATCAGCTGGCGGTTTTACTGATCTCTCATGACCATGATGATGCGCAACGCTTAGGCGCTTCTGCCATATCTCTGCACCGTTAAGACAACGCTCTTCTATCTGATTTATCCGCGAATGAGCCTTAGAATTTCTGTGTTCACGCGAATGTGATTAAGCGCAAACGGAAATTTAATTTATTTTTGTCTAAATAAGAAACATAAGTATTAGCCAATTCGAACAGAAAGATCAGCCATGCAGTAAATCAGAATCCATATCGGATAGATTTAGTCAGGGTTCACTTCTTCAGAACCTTATCTGTAGACAGCCAGACAGGTCGGCGGTTATTTGCAGCCAAACCTGTGGGCCAGCTGGTTGAAGATATTAACAGCTCTATGGGATGTGATGAAAATTATGCCTGTTTTTTTGCTCAGGACGGTCAAGTGATCGCTCTTGATCGAACAGGACAGTTTGTGATGATGTAACCAATTGATCTCCCTCCTCTTCCTCCCAAAAGGTTACATTGTTACAAGAAGAAGCCTTTGAGCTTATCTCAAGGGCTTCTTCGCATATGTAACTGTTTTTTCACATGCAAATTCAGCTGACCCCTGACAGAATAGGCATTAGATGGAGGAGACCGGGGCATGACTTGGGTAGACGCTATATTATTACCGCTCGTGATGGTGGCTTGGCTGTTTTTATCTTATGATGCGGTGAATCGACTATGCCGGAGCAGAGGCTGGGCGATGCGCGGCGGCGCAGGCATGATTATCTGGATTGCTGTTGGGTTTGCCGGCGGGGCCTATCTGATGGTCTTATTCAATGCACTCTAACTGTTCAGCTTTGTCACAGCTTAACCTCATTCGACAGATGAAGAGCTTGTGAAGGAGAGGTCAAATTATGAATGTGTTTCAAAATGCCTTACTATCTGTGGTGTGGCTGTTTACTCTGATTATGTGTACTGATTTGTGGACAGACCCGGCCGTTGGCGCCAGCACTAGCCTTGCTGAAAGAGCCGGAATGACAGGCTTATTTGTTTCAACAGCTGTGATTGCTCACCTGATCATCAGACGCATTTTAGGGAAAAACTCATAATCAGATCAGATAGTTCTGTATTTCCTGCACAAAAGCAGCAGAAGAAAATTAAAAAAAATCTGCCGCAGTGAAAAATTGGTATCAGAGTTGCAAGGTAAATCGTGATCTGGTGTCGGCTTACCGATCCACTTTCCATTACGGCACCAGATCACCCTTTTTTAGGGTGGAAATGTGCTAAAGATAAAAAAACCTCAGCCAAGATCTGGCTGGGGTTTTTTTACGCCTCTGCCTGCCATCAGCATCCGGCATTATGTTTGAGAGCCAAATCAGCACGGGCTGGTTTTTTGGTCAATTTGTCTGGCTGCCTCAAATTCCTTTTGGGCATGGCTGTTGGCGCCAGCCCTATCTTAAGCGCTTGTGCTGTATATATTTTGACTGTTTGGCCTGAGGTGGGTTAATTACATCCTGCTTTCTTGTCAGGATTGCCGGTATACAAAAAAATCAGGATAAAGCTATGTCAAAAAAATATATTGATAAAGCAGCAGCATCGAACATATTTCAACACGCAATCGAAGGTCATGAACAGGTTTTCGAAAGCTTCTTCTTAGCAAAGCTTCTCGGGTTATCATTTGATTATGGGGATGATGACGCGCTGACAATTTCTTTTGATGTAAACGAGATGTTCACTAACCCTCAGGGGACTTTTCATGGGGGCATGATTGCCACTGTATTGGATATATCCATGGGCCATCTTCTGAACAAAGCTATCGGGCCTGGTTCAACAATAGAGATGAAGATCCAGTATCTCAGACCTGTCGTGGACGGACAGGTCATCTGCAAAAGCCGGTTCATAAAAAAGGGGCGTTCAATTAATTTTCTAGAGAGCCATCTATATAATGCAGAAGATAAATTATGCGCTCATGCCACGGCAACATGGAAGCTGATATCGTCATAATCAAGCAGAAAGAAACAAGCCGACCAGTCGACAGAAACAGACGCGTTTCCTTTATCTGCAAGGAGCTCTGCAACGCTGAAACATATCAGCATAAAAAAGCCAAGGAACCTGCCACAATCGGGCCTATTCCTTGGCTTAATAATGGTGAGCGGTACAGGATTCGAACCTGTGACCCAGTGATTAAAAGTCACTTGCTCTACCAACTGAGCTAACCGCCCGCAAATCCGCTATGCGGATAACGCTGGTATACTGACATCAGACAGGGCTGTAAAGTCTTTTATGAAGCTGTTTTTCAGTCTTTGATATTCGTCAGTGACAGCGCCTCAGTCGCGGTCATGATCTGACATATTTGCAAACAGCGCGTTCATCTGTCTGCCTACCTCAGGCGGAACAAATGAACTGATATCCCCGCCGTACCGGGCAATTTCCTTGACCAAAGATGACGCGACAAAATGCTGACTTTCAGAAGCTGTAAGAAACACGGTCTCCAAATCAGCTTTCAGTCTTTTATTGGCACTGGCCATTTGGAATTCATATTCAAAATCTGAGACTGCGCGCAGCCCCCTGATAACAAAACGAGCATCTTTCTGGCGGGCAAAGTCGGTAAGCAGACCTGTAAAGCTCTCAACCTGTATATCAGGAGAAGAGTTTGAATTATTCTTAATGATATCAATTTGTTCTTTAACGAAGCTTAGCCGCTGTTCTAATGTGAACAAAGGCGATTTTCCACTATTTTCAGCCACACCGATGATCAGACGATCACATATTTGACTGGCCCGTTCGATCATATCCAGATGACCAAGGGTCAAGGGATCAAAGGTGCCGGGGTAAAGGCCGATATGAAGTGTCATACTGTTTTATCTTCTGTGCTGGTTTTACTGTCGTTTGTGACCTGTTCTGTACCCTCTTCCGGCTCTTCCTCATTATCCTGACCATCATCAGCATCTCTGATAATGCCAACAGATACAACTTTTTCAGCACCATCCACTTCAAACAGCCTGACCCCTTGCGTCTTTCGGCCAGCAATGCGGATGACATCACCTTCGCCGCCATCGACACGAATACGGATGACCTTTCCGGCATCTGTGACCAGCATCAGCTGGTCTTCGGCAAAAACAGTGAATGAGGCCACGACCTGTCCGTTTCGGGCAGAGGTTTCAATATTCGCCACGCCTTGCCCGCCGCGGCCAGTTTGCCTGTATTCACTTACCGCTGTGCGTTTTCCATACCCATTTTCTGTAATAGAAAGAACAAATTCCTGTTCGGGGTCGCGGATGATGCACATAGACATCAGCTGGTCTTCAGCCAACAGGCGTATACCGCGCACGCCAACTGAATTCCGCCCTCTGAACAGCCTTACATCTTCTGCAGCAAACCGAATAGCCTTGCCGTTTCGTGAAGCCAGCAGAATATGGTCAGAAGGCTGGCACGGTAACACGCCAATGAGGCTGTCCCCGTCTGCCAGTTTCATTGCAATTTTGCCGTTTCGCATGATGTTTGTGAAATCAGAGAGCAGATTTCGCCTTATTGAACCCTTCGCGGTTGCGAACATGATATTCAGGCTGTTCCAGCTGTCTACATCCTGCGGCATTGGCATCACCGTTTGAATTGTTTCATCGGGCGAAATCGGCAGCAGATTGACCATCGCTTTGCCAATGGATTGTGGAGACGCTTCAGGAAGCTTGTAACATTTCAGCTGATAAACCATTCCTGTTGAGGTGAAAAACAAAATAGGCGTATGGGTATTCGCAACAAATAACCGGGTGACAAAATCCTCATCCCGCGTTTTCATGCCAGTCCGCCCTTTGCCGCCACGTCGCTGAGCGCGATAATCCGACAAGGCTACCCGTTTAATATAGCCACGGTGGCTGACGGTCACCACCATATCTTCTTGTTGGATCAGATCTTCATCATCCTGATCTGCAAGTGCGTCTGAAATCTCTGTACGGCGAGGTTCATCCAGCCTGTCATGCGTTGCCTGTAATTCATCCAGTATCACCTCAATAAGGCGGTCATGGCTGGACAGAATGGATAGGTAATCTGTGATTTGATCAGCCAGCTCTCTGGTTTCGTCAGCAAGTTTGTCACGCTCCATGCCCGTCAGGCGTTGCAGCCGCAATTCCAGAATCGCCCGGGCCTGGGCTTCAGATAATCTGTAATGTCCGTCTTCTACCTTGTGACCAGGATCATCAATCAGCGCAATAAACGGCTCAACTTTTTGTGCAGGCCAGGATTTCGCCATCAAATCGTTGCGGGCCGTCTCTGCATTTGGGGCCTTTTTTATCAGCTCAATAATATCATCGATAGAGGCAAGCGCGACGAGCAAACCGGCCAGAACATGTGCGCGGTTCCGTGCTTTATTCAACAAAAAGCGGGTACGCCGTGTTACCACATCCTGGCGGAACAGACAAAATGCATTCAGCACGTCACGCAAGCCCATCTGTTCAGGCCGGCCATTATTCATAGCCAACATATTCACAGCAAAGCTGGTCTGCAGACGAGTATGTCGATACAGCTGATTCAGCACCACATCACCGGCGCTATCTCGTTTAATCTCGATCACAATGCGCATGCCTTTGCGATCGGACTCATCCCGAATATCCGAAATTCCCTCAATTGTCTTTTCACGGACAAGCTCACCAATACGCTCCAGCAGCTGAGCTTTATTAACCTGATACGGAATTTCAGTGACGATTATTTGCTCGCGATCGCGGGCGGTGGTCTGGACTTCTGCCCTTGCCCGCATCATGACTGAGCCACGCCCACCGCTATAAGCATCTCTGATCCCGGCGCGCCCCATAATCAGCGCTCCAGTGGGAAAATCCGGGCCGGGCACAATTTCACGCAGCTCTTCGTCACTCATCTCAGGATTGCGGATCAGCCCCATACAGGCGCGGATCACTTCGCCTGGATTATGCGGAGGAATATTGGTTGCCATGCCAACAGCGATACCCCCTGCCCCATTCACCAGAAGATTCGGGTATTCAGCAGGCAAAACGGACGGTTCTTGCTGGGTCTCGTCATAATTGGGAATGAAGTCAACAGTATCTTTATCAATATCGCGCAGCAGCGATTCTGCAGCGCGGGCAAGCCGTGATTCTGTGTAGCGCATAGCCGCAGCCGGATCACCATCGACAGACCCGAAATTGCCCTGTCCGTCAACCAAAGGAACGCGCATTGAAAAATCCTGCGCCATCCGGACCATGGCTTCATAAATAGAGCTATCCCCATGCGGGTGATAGTTGCCCATAACATCCCCGACAATACGGGCAGACTTACGAGGCGGCTTTGACCAGTCGTAATTGCCTTCCATCATGGCGTATAAAATGCGCCTGTGGACCGGCTTAAGGCCGTCACGAACATCCGGCAGTGCGCGAGAGACAATCACACTCATCGCATAGTCCAGATAAGACTTTCGCATCTCGTCAGAAATGGAAATTACCGGGTTTGCAGGGCCTGTAGGCACATCGGAATCGCTCACGCTGGTCTCCTCATCCAGTCTGGACACAGGTCGCCCGTGCACCAGCAATATCTTGCTGTTTTTATACCATGAAACAGGATAAAAACACCAGATATTGTTGTTTTATTTCGTGATGAGCCAGTGTCGCCGAGGTCAGTCGCCAGCTTGCAGCTTAAGGCAGATGTTTTCAGTCCTTAGAACGGGATATCATCATCCAGATCATCTGCACCGGCCATAGGTGGTATCGCACCACCAGAGGTTACCCCGGCTGCTCCCATACCGGCCCCCATGCCGCCTTGCATCGTACCGCTGTCAGACGGTAACGCCGCAGCACCTTCATTGCGTGACCCCAACAGGGTTAACTCACCACGGTACCGCTGAAGAACCACTTCAGTTGTGTATTTTTCAACACCTTGCTGGTCAGTCCATTTACGAGTCTGCAGCTGCCCTTCAAGATAAACTGTGCTGCCCTTGCGCAGATATTGTTCAGCAATACGGGCCAGGTTTTCATTGAAAATCACAACTCGGTGCCATTCTGTACGCTCTCTCTGCTCACCGCTGTTTCTGTCTTTCCAGCGTTCAGACGTTGCGATATTCAGATTGACGATTTTTGTGCCGTCCTGGGTGCTTCTCACCTCTGGATCACGGCCCAGATTTCCCAGCAGAATGACTTTATTTACGCTGCCCGCCATATCAATTGCTCCTTGCAAAACAGAAGGGGATTTTTATAGTGTGGGTTAATCTAGCATAGTTCATGACGAACGAAACAGCCTTTGCTTGATTTTTTAGACCCGGGTGGGGTGTCGGTTGCTCTGGCCGCTCTATATTTGTGACAAGATATGCACCACAGCTCGCCTAAACCATGTAAAAAACAGAGGTAAATCAGCTCATGTCAGTAACGCCGGGTTCTCCTCACCAACGGATTATCTCTGTCAGAGGTGCACGCGAGCATAATCTGATGGATGTGAATGTTGATTTGCCGCGCGACCAGCTGGTTGTGATTACCGGCCTGTCCGGGTCAGGAAAATCAAGTCTGGCCTTTGACACCATTTATGCAGAGGGTCAAAGACGATATGTCGAATCTTTGTCTGCCTATGCACGCCAGTTTCTGGAGATGATGCAGAAGCCGGATGTGGATTTGATAGAAGGCCTGTCCCCTGCGATATCTATTGAGCAGAAAACAACCTCACGTAATCCGCGATCAACCGTCGGCACAGTTACTGAAATTTATGATTACATGCGGCTGTTATGGGCTCGTGTTGGCATCCCTTATTCTCCTGCAACGGGTCTGCCGATTTCCTCTCAAACTGTCTCGCAAATGGTCGATATCCTGCTGTCTATGGACACAGGCACGCGGCTTTATTTGCTGGCCCCTGTCGTGCGTGGCCGCAAAGGGGAATATAAAAAAGATCTGGCCGCTTATCTTCAGCGTGGCTTTTCACGTGTGCGCATTGACGGTGAATTTTATGAGCTGGATGCGGTCCCTGATCTGGATAAAAAGCGTAAGCATGACATCGAAATTGTTGTTGATCGCGTAATTATAAAACCTGATGCTGATAATTTGGCGACACGCCTTGCTGATTCGCTTGAAACCGCACTTGGTTTATCTGATGGTCTAGCCTATGCCGATGACGCCACAAGCGGCCATAGAACCGTTTTTTCTGCGCGTTTTGCATGTCCCGTCTCTGGCTTTACGATAGATGAAATAGAACCGCGTCTGTTTTCCTTCAATAACCCCTTCGGGGCATGTCCTGACTGTGATGGCCTTGGCGTGTCCTCACATTTTGAAGCTCAGCTGGTTGTGCCCGATTCACGCTTGTCGCTGCGTCAGGGGGCGCTGGCACCTTGGGCAAAATCCACTTCCAAATATTACATTCAAACCCTTGAAAGCCTGGCCAGGACCTTTGGCTTTTCACTGGATGTACCGTTTGAAGAGCTGGACATACAGGTTCAGCATATTCTGCTACACGGCAGTGGAAATCAGGCGGTTGAAATGATTTATGATGATGGGCTGCGTTCATACCGGACGACAAAACCGTTTGAAGGTCTGTTGCCTAATCTGACCCGCCGATATGTCGAGACTGATTCAAATTGGGTGCGCGATGAGCTGGAAAAATTCCGCGCCATTCAGCCTTGCGAAGGCTGTAAGGGCAAGCGGTTGAAAGCTGAATCCTTGGCGGTGCGCATCAATGATAAGGATATTTCAGATATTTCTGCATTATCAATTGGTGATGCTGCTGACTGGTTTACACAATTATCTGACGGTTTGTCAGCGCAACAATCTGAAATTGCTGTACGCATTTTAAAAGAGATCAATGAACGGCTGGGTTTTTTGTCAAATGTGGGTTTGCGTTATCTGAATCTGTCCCGTAATTCAGGCACCTTGTCAGGAGGAGAATCTCAGCGGATCAGACTGGCTTCTCAGATTGGTTCTGGCCTCACAGGCGTTCTTTATGTGCTGGATGAGCCTTCTATTGGTCTGCATCAGCGCGATAATGACAGGCTTCTGGCCACCCTCACCCGCTTGCGTGACCTGGGTAACACTGTGCTGGTTGTTGAACATGATGAAGATGCTATTCGGGCAGCGGATTATGTGATTGATATGGGCCCGGGGGCCGGTGTGCATGGCGGCCAGGTGATTGCGGTGGGTACGGCTGATCAGATTATGGAGAATCAGGATTCTTTAACCGGCCAATATCTCAGCGGGGCAAAGGCCATTCACATCCCTGCACAAAGACGCAAGATAAATAAAAAACGCCAAATCAGTCTGGTTGGGGCGTCGGGGAATAATCTGCAGAATGTATCGGCAAGCTTTCCTCTTGGTGTCCTGACCTGTGTGACAGGCGTGTCCGGGGGCGGTAAATCCACTTTGGTTCTGGAAACATTGTGGAAAGCCTTATCTCGTCAATTACACAAAGCCCGCGAGATACCTGCCCCTTATGACAAGCTGACTGGTATGGATTTGCTGGATAAAGTTGTTGATATTGACCAGTCACCCATTGGCCGCACTCCCCGGTCTAATCCTGCGACGTATACAGGAGCCTTTACACCCATCCGGGAATGGTTTGCCGGTTTGCCTGAGGCCAAAAGCCGAGGCTACAACCCTGGCCGATTCAGCTTCAATGTAAAAGGCGGGCGTTGTGAGGCCTGTCAGGGTGATGGCGTTATAAAAATTGAAATGCATTTTCTGCCTGATGTCTTTGTGACCTGTGATACCTGCAAAGGAAAACGATACAATCGTGAAACACTGGAAATAACATGGCGGGACAAGTCGATAGCAGACGTTCTGGATATGACAGTTGAAGAAGGCGTAGAGTATTTCAAGGCTGTCCCCTCAATTCGGGACAAGCTGCAGACAATGCTTCGTGTAGGACTTGGTTACGTACGCATTGGCCAGCAGGCCACCACATTATCTGGCGGTGAGGCACAACGTGTCAAACTGTCCAAAGAGCTGTCCCGGCGCGCCACAGGCAAAACCATATATATCCTTGATGAGCCAACGACAGGGCTGCATTTTGCTGATATAGCCAAATTGCTGGACGTGCTCCAGGAACTGGTTGAAGGCGGCAACACTGTTATTGTCATTGAACATAATCTGGATGTGATTAAAACTGCTGATTATATCATTGATATGGGGCCTGAAGGTGGAGATGGTGGCGGCCAGGTTGTTGCCACAGGCACGCCCGAAGATGTTGCCGCCGAGCCACGATCGCATACTGGCCGTTACCTTGCCCCATTGCTGGGTGACCATACAAAACAGAAAAAAGTATCCTGAGACAACTATGTCAGATAACAAACTTCACATTATTGGCGGCGGTATAGCAGGGTCAGAGGCCGCATGGCAAGCTGCAGAAATGGGTGCATCTGTAGTTCTGCATGAAATGCGGCCTGTTCGAAAAACAGATGTCCATCAAACAGATCAGCTGGCTGAATTGGTATGTTCAAACTCATTTCGCTCTGATGACGCAACAGCGAATGCGGTTGGCGTCCTTCATGCCGAAATGCGGATGCTGAATTCTGTTATCATGGCTGAGGCAGATACCGCCCGAGTGCCAGCTGGCGGAGCTTTGGCAGTGGACAGAGAGGCGTTTTCAAAAGGTGTGCAGGATTGCCTGGAAGCTCATCCGAACATTACAATCGAACGGGACGAGGTTGCTGCTCTTCCGGAATCCAGCTGGGGTCAGGTGATTATCGCAACCGGCCCTCTGACCTCACAACCCCTTGCTGACGCCATCAGAGCTGAAACAGGTGAAGATGATCTGGCCTTTTTCGATGCAATTGCGCCGATCGTTTATTTTGACAGTATCAATATGGATGTGGCCTGGTTTCAGTCTCGTTATGACAAAACCTCAGAGGGCGGTGACGGCAAAGATTACATCAACTGCCCGATGAACGAACAGCAATATTACCAGTTTTCGGATGAAATGCTGGCAGCTGAAAAAATGTCATTCCGGGAGTGGGAGCAAAATACGCCTTATTTTGACGGCTGTATGCCGGTAGAAGTGATGGCAGATAGAGGTCGGGAGACATTACGGTTCGGACCGATGAAGCCAGTCGGGCTGACAAATGCGCATGACGGCAGCAGGCCTTATGCTGTCGTGCAACTGCGTCAGGACAATAAACTTGGCACGCTGTTCAATATGGTCGGATTCCAGACCAAAATGAAATATGCAGAACAGGTCCGGATTTTCCAGATGATTCCTGGGCTGGAAGACGCTCAATTTGCACGCCTTGGCGGCTTACACAGAAACACTTTTATTAACAGCCCAAAGTTGTTGGATAGCCAGATGCGGCTGAAGACACAGCCTCATATCCGTTTTGCAGGTCAGATCACCGGTGTTGAAGGCTATGTTGAATCTGCTGCAATTGGCGGGCTGACGGGACGCATGGCAGCTTCTGCGCTTGCCGGCGTCACATGGACACCGCCACCTGCTGACACCGCACATGGGTCGCTCTTGTCTCATATCACAGGCGGGGCCATGGCAGATACTTTTCAGCCTATGAATGTGAATTTTGGTCTGTTTCCTGAGCTTGAAAACGCCGGAACAGGCAGGCGCCGTCTGCGCGGCCGTGACCGCAAGGCAGCTTATGCCAAACGTGCATTACTCAGCATGAAAGACTGGTCAGGAAACAACACATTTGCATTACCTGAAATATTTGCAGCCTCAGCGTGAGGCAGGCTTAAACAGAACCTGTTTTAAAAGCCCAAGAACAAGAAATGGGGAGCTGTTTAGATCCCGTTTTTGTGATTCTGCCGCCAGATATGCAAGGCAAATCAAAAATTCTGCCCCCTGCCCGCAAGCCTTGTGAATATCTCGAGCAGAGGGGATCACGCCGCTTGGCTGACCGGATCGGCTCAGCGCAACTGCCCGGCCAATCTGGCGCGCCAGCTCAGATGACTGCACATTGACTTTGGCCGCCATCAAATCGATTAATTCTGCCCAATTTTCAGACTGGTCGGCCTGACCGGCCTGAACTGACATTGTCCAAAGGTCAATCAGCTTTATAACATCTGCCTTTTTCAGGTGGGCAGATGAAAGCTGTTGATGAAGATAGCCCGCTAATGGGCCAGCCTCATCTGTTTTGACCTCCAGCTGATCTTCCCACCATTTCAGGCGGATAAGCGCCAGCATAGGTTCTGATGCCAGCGCAGATATACGATCAAGTTCCAGCCCGAACAAAAGTAAAAAAGCAAGTATTTGTTTCTGCTCTTCAGTCTGAAACAACAGGGTTAAGGCCAAACGCGGCGCGTGGCGGCGCAGATCTGAATAAGCCGACAGCTTCATCGGCCGCATCTTATATAGGCCAGCTCAATCAACCGCTAACAAACCCGCAGCCACAGCCCGGCCTTCTGTTAACAGCACATTCCAGGTCCGACAGGCGGCTGATGTGCTCATCACTTCTAACTTGATGCCTTTGTCTCGTAAAGCGGCTGCCAAATGAGGCAGATTGCTTTGCGGCCGCTCGCCTACGCCCAGAACCAACAAATCAGTGCCGGTTTCGGTCAGGCGCATAAGAATATCGTCAATATCAATATCCGCTTCTGTTCGCGGCGGCCATTCGGCAGTTTGCCGCGGCAACACAAACTGGCTGCCAGTAACACTTTGTTTGGCAATCCTGAACCCGCCACCGCCATAGCTGTTTACAACCTGCAACTGGCTGTCGGTGGGAAACTCCTGAACTGAAACCAACGGGTTGTGGTCATCTGTGGTTGGTCTGGACATATGTTTGCCTTTCAA
This sequence comes from SAR116 cluster alpha proteobacterium HIMB100, assembly GCA_000238815.2. Taxonomy (NCBI): domain Bacteria; kingdom Pseudomonadati; phylum Pseudomonadota; class Alphaproteobacteria; order Puniceispirillales (SeqCode); species SAR116 cluster alpha proteobacterium HIMB100. Next base: position 274,496 of record AFXB01000001.1, read on the forward strand.
ACCGGGCAATCGCTCAGCAGGCCAGCCGCTTAACGTTCATATTCAGGAACCGGCGCTGTGGTATCTTCATCATCACTTCGCTTCAGATCAAATCGGGAAATCAGCCCGACAGCCACAAAAATCGAAGAATAAGTACCGATGGTTACCCCCCACAACATCGCCAGTGCAAAATCACGTAATACCGCACCACCAAAAACAATAATCGCCAGCAATGCAAGAGAAGTTGTTACCGATGTCATGACCGTCCGGGACAAGGTTTCATTCAATGACTTATTCAGGATTTTGTTCTGATCCCAGGTCTTATATTTACGTAAATTTTCCCGCACGCGGTCAAATACAACGACCGTGTCATTAATCGAATAGCCTGCGATGGTCAGGATCGCAGCGACTGTTGCAAGGTTAAATTCAAACCGCAACAGCGCAAACAGCCCGACAGTTGACAGCACATCATGGCTGAGCGCAGTAATCGCCGCAATTGAAAATTGCCATTCAAACCTGAACCAGATGTAAATCATGATGGCCAGCAAGGCACAACCGACCGCCAGCACGCCTTTTTCCGCCAATTCAGCTCCGATAGTCGGCCCCACAAATTCAGTCCGCCGGACGTCAAACCCCTCACCCAAAGCAGCGGTAATTCGCTGAATTGCAACAATTTGCGCTTTTTCGTCTCCATCCTGACGTTGGACACGAATAAGCACGTCACGCTCATTGCCAAAAGTCTGTATTGATATATCGCCCAAAGCCAACTGGTTGAGATCTGCACGCACATCAGCAATATCAACTGGCGCTTCTGAACGCGCTTCCAGTAATATACCGCCGCGGAAATCTATACCGAGATTCAGACCATTAACAAAGAACAGGCCAATTGACGCCAGAACCAGTAACACAGAGACGCTGGTTGTAATTTTTAACTGGCGCAGAAAATCAAAAGCAGGATTATCAGGAACAAGTTTCAGTCTGAGCATTATCTGTCCTTTTCCTTTACAGCACCAGCCCTTTAGGCCGCTTGGAGTCTACCCACAACACAATCAGAAGCCGGGTGACCATAATCGCTGTAAACATTGACGTCACGATCCCCAGAGACAGCGTAACCGCGAACCCTTTAATGGGACCTGACCCGAAAATATATAAAAACAACGCTGCAAATAGCGTGGTGAGATTCGAATCAACAATCGTTGAAATGGCTCTTGTATAACCGGCTTCAATGGCAGCACGCACCTTTCGCCCGCCCTTCAGATCTTCTCTAATTCGTTCAAATATCAAAACATTTGCATCAACAGCCATGCCCATAGTCAGGACAATACCGGCGATACCAGGCAAGGTGAGCGTGGCCTGAAGCGCGGATAAGGCGCCCAAGATAAGCACGATATTCACTAACAACGCACCGACGGCAAAACTGCCAAAAAGGCCATAGCTGGCGATCATATAAATGATTACCAACACCATACCGACAACAGCGGCGATTTGACCGGCAGCAATAGAATCTGCCCCCAGGCCCGGACCAACTGAACGTTCTTCAAGCACAATCAGAGGTGCAGGAAGGGCCCCTGCTCTCAAAATCAGTGACAATTCCTGTGTTTCATCTACAGAAAAATTGCCGGTAATCTGGCCGTTGGTAAAAATCTGAGCCTGAATGACAGGGGCAGACACGACTTTACCATCAAGGACAATGGCAAATGGCCGGCCGATATTCTCGCCTGTCACGCGGCCGAACTTCCGTCCCCCGGCTGCGTTGAGCTGAAAATTAACTGATGGCCGGCTGTTCTGGTCAAATGCGGCGCTGGCTGTTTCCAGCATTTCACCACTGACCATCACTCGCTTTTCAACGACATATCCGGGCTCGCCCTCATTAACGCTATCCAACAGCTGGCTTCCCGGCGGCACACGACCGGTCCGACGTGCTTCATCGGCTGTGGTGCGGGTATCGACGAGCTGGAAGGTTAACCGAGCGGTTCTGCCCAACAAACGCTTGATCCGCTCTGGGTCATCTACACCAGGCAGTTGGATCAGAATTCTGTCTTTACCTTGGCGCTGGATAATCGGCTCTTTAGTGCCATCGGGGTCAAGTCGCCTTCTGATAATTTCGATGGCCTGGTCAACCGTATTATCCGCCATCATTTGCAAGCCATCTTCAGTGAAGCTGACTGTATAGGCCAAAGCCTCATTGGAAAATTGAAATTCCCGCCCTAATTCATTGAAAATGGGCTGTAATTTGCTCTGATCGTCTGGCTTGCGAAGAGAAAATACGACCGTCTCGGACGCAGCTTTTAAGCCCCTGAACTGAATTTTTTCATCACGAAGGGCCAGACGTAACTGTTCGGCAACACCTGTCATCCGCTCTTCTTGAACAGCAGGCAGATCTGCCCGCAACAACAGATGTGAGCCACCCTGCAAATCAAGACCCAGATTGATCGCTTCGCCAGGAAGCCAGCTTAATGCACCAGAACGGGAGGATTCGTCGCCATTCGTGCTGAACAGATTTGGAACCGCATAGACACATCCCAACAGAATGACAAACAGGACAAGTGTCTTTTTCCAACCTTCAAACTGTAACATGTCTACCTTTTTTCTTTACAAGCCCCCTGATTGACCTGGTTCAGCATGCATACAGCTCATGCCTTAAGCCAATCTGGAACAAGTTTTATTTCTTTTTTCCGAATAAGCCGGCCAAGCCTTTAGGGGCCTCTTCTTTGGCCTTGTCTGCTTTCGGCGCTTCTTTTTTATCGCGCAGATCAGCGATCATCGTTCTCATCACGCTGACTTTCACATCCTTTGCGATTTCGACCTCAACACTCTCTTGTCCCTCTACTGATTTGGACACGGTGCCCAACAATCCGCCTGAGGTCACAATCTTGTCTCCCCGTTTTACATTATTCACCATTTCACGGTGTTCTTTAGCCCGCTTTTGTTGTGGTCTGATCAAAAAGAAATAGAACACCACAAAAATAAGCAAAAATGGCAGCAATGAAGATAACCCACCGGCACCACCGGCGGCCTGGGCATATGCTGGGCTGATAATCATATCTCAATAACTCCTGTTGCCTGCACGTCAAAAAAGAACGTCACGGGCGGGTGAACCAGACTATCAATCATGAAAACACTGGTATTGAATATCGCAGCACAATACCTGTTTGTCTATCTGGCGGCAACAGCAAAACAGGCAATGAAAGGTTATATCAGCGATTGCTTCTGGCGAATATCGTCTAGTATAGTGATGCTGGCTGATCTGCCGGTTTTAATAAATAAAAAATGGACAGTTTGATGAGCAGTAATGATACCACAGACGCCCTTTTGCTTCGTGTTGCAGAAGCGCTGGAACGGTTGGCCCCAGCCCCGTTTGAACAGGCAGATTTAAATCAGCATGAAGGCTATATTTGGGATTCGGAAAAACAAGCCTTCAGGCCGGTGTCTGCCATTCACAGACTTCCTCTAGACAGCCTGCAGGGCATTGATCAGCAAAAAACATTATTGTTGGAAAATACCGTAAACTTTGCGCGGGGTCTGCGCGCCAATAACGCCTTGTTATGGGGCGCCCGGGGAACAGGTAAATCCTCAGTTCTGAAAGCGGTTCACGGCCATTTGCTTGAAACTGGGTATAATGTTGGTTTGGTTGAAATTCAGCGTGAAGATCTCAACGACCTGCCTGATGTGATGGTGCTTCTTGCTCAGACAGATCGTCCGTTTATTATATTCTGTGATGATTTGGCGTTTGAGCAGGATGATATTTCTTATAAATCTCTGAAAGCCGTTCTGGAGGGCGGGCTTTCGGGACGGCCAGCAAATATTGTGTTTTATGCCACCTCAAACCGTCGCCATCTTATGCCCCGTCAGATGATTGAAAATGAACGTGGGACAGCGATTAATCCGTCTGAGGCTGCAGAAGAAAAAATCTCTTTGTCCGATCGCTTTGGCCTGTGGATTGGCTTTCATTCTGTTGATCAGGACACCTATCTTGCCATGATCGACTGGTATGTTGGCTATTACAAAATTCCGGTTAATTTTGAAGTTATAAGGCAAGAGGCTTTGACCTGGGCAATGGGGCGCGGCAACCGATCAGGCCGGACCGCCTTTCAGTATATCTTAAATCTGGCGATGCAGCATGGGGTGAAAATCTGACCTTTTTGCCTTAGGAAATCAGCTCACGCGGGTTTACAGGTGCACGACTTTTGCGGATTTCAAAATGCAGCTGCGGTGTTTCCACACGGCCGGTTGCGCCCACCTGACCGATAACACTTCCCTCACCCAGCACGTCTCCTTCTTTCACAGACAGGCTGTCAAGATGCGCATAGGCGGTGATATATCCGCCCTCATGTTTGACCAGCACAAGTGTGCCAAAACGGCGCAAACCCGTTCCCACAAACGCAACTGTACCCGCAGCAGAAGTGGTCACAAGAGATCCAGACGGGGCGCTGATATTCACCCCATCATTATGCACACCGCGTCCAGCTGGTCCGAATTCTGTAATCACTTCCCCTTTTAAAGGCCAGGTAAAGCCGCCCTGACCCAGAGCTGGGGCAACAAATGATTTCGCCGGAGCTTTGGGAGCAGGCTTTGCTGCAACTGTTTTCGCCGGGGCTGGAGTGGCAATTGTGGTCACGCTGTCTGTATCAAGTCCTTCAAGCTCCAGCACAGACAGATCGACTGAATCCGGCAACCGCAGCTCTTGTCCGACCGTCAGCTCATAAGGCGCAGATAACTGGTTCAACCGGGCCAGCTCAAACTGGCTGACAGCATAGCGTTGAGACAGGCTGAACAATGAATCTTCGGGTTGTATAACATGCGTCCTGGTTGGGTTCACGCGCAGAATTTGCCCTGCATATACCTCATAAGGCGCGGCCAAATTATTCCTTCTGATAATGGATTGCGGGGTGACCTGGTATCGTGTCGCCACACGGTACAGATTATCACCCTCCTGCACCATAATTTCACCAGACAAAGGGATCGCCTGAACAGCCTCACGCAGGGGCGCACGCTCAAGAGCAGCAGGGGTTTCCCGCTTTAAGGTCAATTGCCGTTTGACTTCGTCCAGTTGTGGAGCCTGACATCCCGCCAACACAAAGCCCAGCACACAAAAACCGACAATGTTGTGTTTCATTGGCTGAATGTTGGTTATCATAATGTCGTCCTGTTGTTGTGTCCCAGCTTATCAGCTGTCTGTGCCATCAACCATAGGCACGAAGCGGACTGGCATCAGGCAGTTTGTTTCGAACCCGTCTTCCCTTCGTTTTACACGAAACAACTCTTCCTGACCAGATGGCCCAACCGGGGCAACAAGAATGCCGCCGACTTTCAGCTGGTCCAATAATGCTGCAGGAATATGTTCAGTCTGACAGGTGATAATGATCCGGTCAAAAGGGGCGGCCTCTGGCCATCCTTTATTGCCGTCAGCATGGCGGTAGGTAATGTTGGACAGGTGAAGTTGCTTACACCTGGCCTCAGCCTGTACCATTAACGGGCGCAACCGTTCCATTGTGTAGACACGCCTGACCAGACAGGCCAATATAGCAGCCTGATAGCCGCTACCGGTACCAATTTCCAGGACCCTGTGCCGCTTATTCAGCTCTAAATATTCAGTCATTTTTGCCACGATATAGGGCTGGCTGATAGTTTGGCCATTCCCGATCGGCAGTGAAGCATTTTCATATGCATGAGCCTTCAAATGATCAGGCACAAATTTTTCTCTTGGGGTCTGTTCAATAGCAGACAGAATATTTGGGTTCATTACAGCCTGTGCCCGCAATGTCATTACCAAGCGAGCTTTCTGAGGCAGATAATCATCTGTAAGTTCGGAAACCATCTCTCTGGCTAAAAATCAGCTTCAGGAAGGCTGGACAAAAGTCCCATATGGGTTGCGTTCATATGCAAGGGTGTGAAGGTGACATAACCTTCATTCAGCCACCATCTGTCAGACCCTTCATTCACCTGTTGGCGCATGACCAGAGGGCCAATTCGGTAACTGTTTGGCGTATCTCCGGGTAAAATTTCATCTGAAAATTTATGTTCGTCCAAAATTGCCTGACGGATACCTTTTACCGGACCCAGATGAGCCTCTGGAAAATTGATATTCAGAACAGTACGTTCAGGCAGTTTGGTTTCCAGAGCTGCTGCTAATACATCATGGCCACAGGATTTTACAGGTGTGAAATCCATCTGACGCTGATAAAACCGCTGTGACAAAGCGACAGCCGGAATACCAACAATTGCGGCTTCCATGGCGGCGCCCACTGTACCCGAATAGCCCACATCGTCAGCAACATTCATCCCGTGATTAATCCCAGACAGCACCAAATCAGGCGGATTATCCGCATATAACAGATTCAATGCCATCATCACACAATCTGCTGGTGTACCCGAAACACCATAATGACGGTCATCACGGCGCACAAACTCAATATCCTTATGCAGGCTGATGGCCCGGCCAACACCTGACTGGTTGGCTAACGGTGCAACAACACAGACCTCATCTGTGAACTGAAGCGCCAGATCTTCAAGCAGATGCAAACCTTCTGCATCCATACCATCATCATTCGTGATTAAAATCCGCACAGCTGATCAGCTCTTTTCAGGAATCAGAACATCTGTTCCCATATAGCTATGCAAAACCTCTGGCAACACCACAGTTCCGTCCTCACGTTGCCCATTTTCCAGCAAAGCAATCATACACCGCCCAACAGCAAGCGCAGACCCGTTTAATGTGTGTACAAATTCAGTATCTTGCCTGTCATCGGCTCTGGTTCTGGCCTTCATACGGCGGGCCTGAAACGGTCCGCAATTTGAACAGGATGAAATCTCACGATACATCCCGCGCCCTTCATCTTGTCCAGGCAGCCAGACTTCCAGATCCAGTGTCTGCTGAGCTGAAAAGCCGGTGTCACCTGAACATAACCGCAATACGCGATACGCAAGCCCCAGCTTTTGTAAAATCGTCTCCGCACAGCCTGTCATCCGCTCCAGTTCAGCTTCAGACTGATCAGGAGCAACGACAGATACAAGCTCAACCTTTGAGAATTGGTGCTGGCGGATAAGGCCGCGTGTATCGCGCCCCGCCGAACCTGCCTCTGCCCGAAAACAGGGGGTAAAGGCCGTCATCCGCAAAGGCAACTGATCCGCAGGTACGATACTGTCTGCAACCAGATTGGTCAGAGGCACTTCAGCAGTAGGAATTAACCATCTGTCATCCGTTGTATGAAACAAGTCTTCTGCAAACTTTGGCAACTGGCCGGTTCCGGTCATTGTCTGGGTACGCACCAGCGCCGGCGGCAAAACTTCTGTATAGCCATGTTCTGTTGTATGCATATCCAGCATGAAAGCGGCTAAAGCGCGCTCAAGCCGGGCCAGCTGTCCTTTCAGAACAACAAATCTGGCACCAGACAGCTTTGCTGCTGCCGCAAAATCCATGGCTGACAGCCCCTCACCAATATCGACATGGTCACGTGGTGTGAAATCAAACACAGGCTTGTCACCAACAGACCTTACCAGCTCATTCTGTTCCTCATCTTCACCGTCTGGTACTGCCGCATCCAGAATATTCGGAAGCGAGATAAGATGTTCACCAATTTGTGCGGCGAGGGCTGCTTCTTCAGCTTCCATGGCGGGTACAGATTTCTTTAAATCAGCAACCTCTGCCATCACCGCACTGGCATCACCGCCTTGCGCCTTTATCTGACCAATTTCGCGGCTGGCCTCATTCCGGCGGGCTTGTTTTTCCTGTAATTCTGTTTGCAGCGCTCGGCGGCGTGTATCCAGCCCTAAAATCTCATCTGCAACAGCAGGCAAACCGCGACGTGCTAATGCTGCGTCAAACACTGCCGGATTTTCTCTTATAAAACGGATATCATGCATGCGAATAACACCCCCTGGCCCCCAAAATTTTACAGAAATTGTCCTCAGACAAAGTCACTTACTCAGCTTCACTCTCAGCATCAGGTTGCTCGCGTTTCTGGATAATCCGCGCGCCTAAGATAGATAACTCATAGAGCAGGATTACAGGTATGGCCAACAGAACCTGAGAGATAACATCAGGCGGCGTGAGAATGGCAGCGGCAACAAAGGCCAATAAAATGGCATACTTGCGCTTGCTGGCCAGACCATCAGCTGTCATCAATCCAGCCCGAACCAATAACAACAGGATGACCGGTAATTCGAATGACAAGCCAAAAGCGAACATCAGCCGCATAACAAGGCTTAAATACTCTGAAATACGCGGCTCAACCTCAATCGGCAAAGCCCCTTCTCCTCCCTGTACCTCAAAAGACAGGAAAAAATCCCATGCAAGAGGGATGACGACATAATAAACCATCGCTGCCCCTAAGGCGAACAGCACAGGTGTTGCCAGCAAAAACGGGTAAATCGCCTTGCGTTCATTCTGATAAAGACCAGGGGCAATGAACTTCCAGACCTGAAGCAACATCAGCGGAAATGTGATTGAAATAGAGACAAAAAAGGCGACCTTCACTTGGGTGAAAAATCCTTCGTGGAGGCCGGTGAAAATCATCCGGCTGACCTCTGAGCGTTCCGCCAACGGGGCTTGTAAAAACAGATAAACCGCATCAGCAATATTTTGGCTCTCTCCGCCAAATGGCCGGATGAAACAGGCCAGGAAAATCACCACAAAGCCAATCATCACAATACCCAACCGGTTACGCAGCTCGGTCAGGTGATCCAACAGGCTCATTGCCCCTTCATCATGCTGTGTTGTGTCTGCCATCAGGCTTTATCCTGTGATGCTTTGTCAGCCTCTGCGGCACTTGCCTCACGTCCTGCTGATTTTACCGCTTCGATATCCTCGCGAAGACCAGCCAGGCTCCCCTCTTTAGAGGCGCTCGACAGTTCAGGCTTTACTGTATCATCAACAATTCGGGCCATATCCTCTAGGTTGCCTGACTTCAGATCGGCAACCATGCTCTTCACCTCTTTCATATCACCATCAGACGCCACATCTTCCAGACTGCGGGTGAATTCACGTGCCATCTGACGGGCTTGGCCGGTGATTTTTGAAAATCCACGCAAAACTTTAGGCAGGTCTTTCGGGCCCACAACCAGCACAAGGACGAAGGCAATCATCATGAATTCCTGCCAACCGAAATCAAACATTTCAGTCTCCTTGCTCAAACGGCCCGTTCAGCTTAGATACCGCCTGAATGGCGACATGGACGTAAACAGACAATCAGTCTTAATGGTTAGGTTCAGCCTCAGGCTTTCGTCTTTTTCTTGGCAGCCTTTTTCGCAGCTGTTTTCTTCTTAGCTGCTTTTTTTGGTGCAGCCTTTTTCTTTGCCGCTTTTTTTGCTGGTGCCTTATTTACGGGAGCAGCCTCAATGGCTTCTGGCTCAGCCTCTGCCTCATCTTCCGGGGATTTTACCCCTTCTTTGAAGCTGCGCAGCCCTTTTCCGAAATCACCCATAATACCTGAAATTTTACCTGGACGTGCAAATAAAATCAGAACGACGGCCAGAACAATAATCCAGTGCCAGATGCTCGTAAAACCCATGATCATCCCCTTGAAAAAAAGGTCATAGCCCCAATGGTATGTGCAATGCCCATTACGGCTGAATTGAAATTACGACATGACTATAGACACGCTTGCCCATGGCGGCAACAGCTAGCAGTGGTCTGTTTCATTTTTTTTAAGGCTGTGAGAAGACAAATATTTGCGCCGGATCAATATCGATGTTGACGACTTCACCCTCAGCAATTGAATTCAGCCCCGGGATACGCGCATGCAAATGCAGGTCTTCAGCATAGCCCATATCTTCCGATAAATTCAGATGCAACAGCGAATACCGGCCCAACAGATGGCTTTCCATCACCTGTGCCTTAAGTCCAGTATCTTCAAGACTGACGTGGAGCCCTTCATGCCGAATTAAGATGACCGCAGGTTGTTCATCTTCAATACCTGCACAAGGAAACGCACCAAACACACTCTCTGCCATTCCGTCACGACCACGCGCTGGAACATGATTTACCTCACCAAAAAATTCGGCGACAAACGCATTTTCTGGCCGACAATATAAATCAATCGGCCGTCCTTGCTGCATAATCTGACCATCCCGCAACACAATGATTTTATCTGACATAAACATGGCTTCTTCGGCGTCATGCGTAACCATCAGCGCGGCTGTTCCGGTTTGCCGCAAAACATGCAGCATCTTATCGCGGACACGTTCACGCAAACGGCTATCCAAACCAGAATAGGGCTCATCCAGTAAAATAAGACGTGGTGACGGCGCAAGGGCCCGCGCAAGGGCAACCCGTTGTTGTTGCCCGCCTGACAGCTCATGCGGAAATTTATCTTCCATATTGACCAGATCCATCTCTTGCAACAGATCAGCCACTCTTTGCCTTGTTCCCTGCTCTGTCTCATTCAGGCCAAAGCGGATATTCTGGCCGATGGTCATATGCGGAAACAGCGCATAAGACTGGAATACCAACCCCATCTGCCGGTGTTCTGAGGCGACAAGGCCGCTTGGGCTGGATAACACCTCTCCATCTTGGGTGATCTGACCACTCAGCGGGCGCTCAAAACCAGCTGCCAGTCGCAATAAAGTTGTCTTACCGCATCCAGACGGGCCAAGAAGCGTAACCACCTGGCCTTGTTCAATCTGGAAGGAAATATCCGTTACTGACGGCACTTGGCCATAGCTGTGGCATATATCCTCAAAACTGATCATATCGGCGCTCCTGACATCATCGTCATTGACCTTCTGATCTTAGTCTTCATCACTATCTGTTTCAAATTCATCTTTAAATTGATCTTCAAATTCTGTGTCCAGCAGATCGACTTCGTCTAACAGCCCGTCTTCGTCATCCTCTGCCCCATCTTCACTGACCGCCTCTCCCAAGCCGCCCAAAATCTGGCCTTTTCGTAATAATCCAGCAGATTTCAGCTCATCCATACCTGGCAGATCTTCCACTGAACTGAGGCCAAAGTGATCCAGAAATGCCGGACTTGTTCCCCAGGTCAGGGGACGACCAGGTGTACGCCTGCGCCCACGAGGTTTTATCCATTCCAGCTCGAGCAGAATATCCAATGTCCCGCGTGACAAGCTTATGCCCCTGATATCTTCGATTTCTGAACGGGTAATCGGCTGATGATAAGCGATAATCGCCAAAACCTCTAAAGCCGCCCGCGACAGGGGTTTTTGTACAGGCCTGTTCAGGGACAAATAGCGCGCCACATCTTCTTTTGTGCGGAACGCCATTTGATCGCCACTGACCTCAAACCGAAGACCTGAACGCTGATCATATCGAGATTGAATAATGTCAATTATTTCCGCCAGTTGTGTCTCATCTTTCAGGTAAGGCAGAATGGACTTCACAGACACAGCTTTGGTTGATGCAAATACTAACGCTTCAATAATACGTGCGGTTTGGACCAAATCTGTTTCAGTCAAGTCTTCAGATAGACTCATTTCACCGTCTCCTTCAAGCGGAGGAATAAAGGCGCATAGGCAGAGGATTGACGCAACGCCACCACCCCATCCTTAGCGAGCTCTAACGAGGCCACAAAATGAGACGCAACAGCAGACCGCCTGTCAAGTGGCTGAGAAAGGTTAGCTGGCAGAAATGCTGACAGCTCTGCCCACCCTGGTGTGCGAGGCAACAGATTCTGCAAACGACCCGCGGCTTCCTGCACAGAATAAAGCCTTGTTGCCGCAATCGTCAGCTTTTCAGCCTCATCAGAGGACACAATACCGCCATAAGCGGACAACAGGTCATACAGTCTTGCCTGCCAGACAATCTGCTCTTTACGTTCAAATTCTTCGGGCTGGCCTCTGACCAATCTATGGCGGTTCAACATCGGCAAGTCTGTGAGACGCTTAGCGGCAGATTGCATGGCCTCCAGCCGTACCAGCTGGTATCGCAGCGCATCAGTCATATCTACAATATCTTCTGCCTGCTCTGGTTCAGGGTCAGGCAGCAACAAGCGAGATTTAAGGTAGGCCAGCCAAGCTGCCATAACCAGATAATCTGCGGCAATCTCCAGGTTCAGTTCGCGGGCGGTTTCAATATACCGCAGATATTGTTCAGCCAGAGGTAAAATCGCGATTTTACCCAAATCAACTTTTTGCTCACGGGCCAGAGAGAGCAACAGGTCTATCGGCCCTTCAAAACCATCCAGATTTACAAATAACGCTAACTGCTCATCTGCTGGCGTGCTTGTCTGATCGTCTTCAAAAGCGTCGCTCATGGGCGTTGCTCTTGTTGTTGACGCAGAATACAATCTTGGCCAGCCCGTTTCAGCTCCTCACACAACGACAAAGCATCTTGTTTTGGCAGCGCATCTGTGATGACCCGCCAAAACAGCTGACCATCTGTTGACGTCACTGAACTGACCCCCAGACGATACCCGCTCAGGCGCGCCTTGTGTTTCTCATTCAACAAGGCTGCAGCGGTCTGTGCTTTATCTTCTTCCCGAAATGCAGCAAGCTGTACCATCATCCAGTCCCGTCTGTCTTTTGCTCCAGCAGGACGCGGTTTCGGTACCGCTGGCGGCGTCAGGCTGGCCGTCAGGTCTGTTGGTCCCTGCCCGGCGCCTTCGGCTGTAGCGACCGTCTCGCTCTCAATTTCAGGACGAGCCTCATCTGTTTCAGATACTGATGGTTCAGCAGTGACGATTTGCTCAGGCATAGTTTGCTCGGAACCCTGATCGGCTGTCTGATCAGTTGTTTGCCCCTCATCTGCAGCATCTGATGTCATGCTGTCCTGTTCTGTGTTTACAGATGTCAAAGGAATAGGCGGCAGTTCAGGAGCAGGATCAGACAGTGAAATCACTTCAGACTGATCATTTTCCCCGCTGTTACCATCAATTAAATTCATGAAGGTTGAATCTTGATTGGGGACATTGGCTTGTGTGCCCTCTGCAGGTTTTACCCTGAATGGTGTAGGATCAGCCCGCAAAACAACCAGCTCATCTTCAGGCGAGCCGTAGAACAGATAGCTCCAGCCGACCCAACAAGTTGCTGGTACACCTAACCCAAGAACAATCAGAATTATCCAGCGTCTCATCTTGCTCCGCTTCACTACAGCATGTTCTGACTTCTCACTTGCAGCCATCTTTGTGCCGCCCCTACATTTCTTCTGGAGCGTCAACAGACAACAAGCTTAAACCCGCCTTGATCACATGCGTGCTGGCAGTCACCAGAGATAATCTGGCCTTTGTCAGCTCTGCATCAGATTCCAAAATAAACCTTAAGTTTGGATTATCCCGGCCCGCATTCCACAATCCATGGAACAGAGCGGCCAAATCAATGAGGTAAAATGCTAGGCGATGCGGCTCATGGGTTAATGCTGCGGACCGAACCAAAGATGGCCAACTGGCAAGCTGTTTAATCAAACGTACCTCATGCACATCAGACAAAACAGACAGGTCAGCGTCTTTCTGTTCGGATAATGTGCGGACATCTTCCTGACGCAATACTGAACAGGCTCTGGCATGCGCATACTGAACATAAAAAACGGGGTTTTCCCGGCTTTTTTCAGTAACTTTTGCGTAATCAAATTCCAAAGTCTGATCATTTCGCCGGGTCAGCATGATAAAGCGCATCACATCTGCACCAACTGTATCCATCACATCACGCAGCGTCACAAAGGTACCTGCCCGCTTTGACATTTTCACAGGTTTGCCCTTATCCAACAGGGTGACCAGCTGACATAATTTTACATCCAGCATATCTGTCTGTTCAGACAAGGCTTGCGTGGCAGCTGTCATTCGCTTCACATAGCCGCCATGATCTGCACCCCAGACATTGATCAGTGCCCCGCCAGTGCGGTTCAGCTTATCTGCATGATAAGCCACATCAGAGGCAAAATAGGTCCAGCTGCCGTCAGATTTCTGCAGCGGACGATCAATATCATCCCCAAAATCAGTTGACTTGAACAGAAGCTGCTCTCGTTCCTCCCAATCATCTGGCAACTGCCCCTTTGGCGGGGCCAGGACGCCGCGGTAAACAAGGCCACGCTCACGCAGGGTTGCCATCGCCTCATCAACCCGTCCCTGTTCAACCAGATGGCGCTCAGATGAAAACACATCCATTTCAATACCCAGATCGCGTAAATCTGCCTTGATCCCATCCATCATTGCCTCAATGGCAAAGCTTCTGACCACAGGCAGGGTCACGGTTTCTGGCTGGTCCCGCAGGCTATCCTGATAACGCGCTTTCAGCGCTTCGCCAACATCCTTCAGATATTCGCCTGGATACAGACCGTCAGGGATAGTAATTCCGTCTTCTCCCAGCGCTTCGCGATAGCGCAAAAACGCAGAACGCGCCAGCGTATCAACCTGAGATCCAGCATCATTGATATAATATTCACGGGTGACCTTAAAGCCGCAAAAATCCAGTAAATTCGCAAGCGCATCACCGAAAATCGCGCCTCTGGCATGCGCGGCATGCAGGGGGCCGGTGGGATTAGCAGACACAAATTCCACATTAACTGCCTGTCCGCTGCCGATATCAGACTGCCCATACTCGGAACCCGCAGACAAAATGGCAGTCAGCTCAGCTGGCCAGACGCCAGGCCTTAATGTGATATTTAAAAATCCAGGTCCGGCGATATCCACAGCCGCGACTTGGTAATGTGCCTTCAGCTTTTCTGCCAGCAAACCGGCCAAATCGCGCGGTGCCTTGCCAACCTGCTTTGCCAGGACCATCGCCGCGTTACAGGCTAAATCGCCGTGATTTTCATCTCGCGGCAATTCAACCACCAACTTATTTGCATTGACGGTTTGTTGCGGCGATAGACTTCCCTCTTCGATCAGCTCATGAACAGAAGTTGTGACGAAATCGGCAAAGCGGGAAAAAATATCCATGTCAGACAAGAATAGGACCTGTTTCAAAAATGCGTTCATACTCTAATAGCGCATAGCGGTCTGTCATGGAAGCCACATAGTCAGCAATAATGCGCGCTTTTTCAGCCTCTGGCTGATCTGTCAATTTATGTTGCCATTCAGTAGGCATCAAGTTGGTCTCAGACAGCAGCCTGTCAAACAAAGCTGCCAGTTGCTTTTTGGATTTACTGGTCATTCTGTTGACTTTGTAATGCCGCCAGCTGTGGGTCATCAGAAAACTGCGCAAAGCTGCCAGCTCGTCTGCAGCCTGCTTTGAATGGCTGGCCAAAGCCTGTCCGGCGGTGCGAATATCCTGAAGCGTCTCAGGCTGCACATCTGCCAGCCGCGCCGTCGTATTCACCAGTGCATCCTGGACAAAATAGCTGATCAGACGCCGGGTCAGTTCATGGGTCAGCCGGCCCATCTTTAAATGACCATGCTGACAATCAATTTCACGCAATACTGAACCAACCACGGGGAGCTCTTCAATCTGCTCAATCGAGATCAGGCCAGCTCGTAAAGCATCATCAAAATCATGTGACATATACGCAATATCATCAGACAAATTGGCAAATTGTGCCTCCAGGCTCGGCCAGAGTGTCAAATCCAGCCCCCATTGCTTGTCCAATGCAGCAAGTGTTGGTCGCACATCGCCTGTAATCGGCCCGTTATGTTTAATCACCCCGTCTATAGTCTCAAAAGTGAGGTTCAGCCCATTAAATTGGGCATATCGCTCTTCCAGAAGGGTCAGCACCCTCAATGACTGCTCATTATGATCAAAGCCGCCATATTCTGTCATCACTTCATTCAGCGCGGTCTCACCGGCATGGCCAAAGGGCGGGTGACCCAGATCATGCGCCAGCGCAACTGCTTCTGCGATATCTTCATTCAGGCTCAGGGCTCTTGCCATAGTGCGGGCAATCTGCGCCACCTCCAAAGAATGGGTCAGCCGGGTACGGTAATAATCTCCCTCATGATACAAAAAGACTTGTGTTTTATGTTTCAGCCGGCGAAAGGCTACAGAATGGATAATGCGATCACGATCCCGCTGAAACTCGTTGCGGCTGAAGGGGCCGGCAGGACTGTCTGTCTCTGCGATATACCGCCCTTTTTTTGAGGCAAAACAGGCATAAGAAGCAAAGGATGAGGGTGACGGGGCAGTCATAATGTAGCTCTGGTGTTAAGGGCGATGAACAATGTTTGTAAACTATATCAGATCTTCATCTTTATCTGGAAGCCACAAAACTTGTGCCATCTTGATTTCACGCGGCGTCATTGTCATATTCAAAGGACATGAACTTCATTGACGAATTTGGATCAGAACAGATGAATGATGTTGCCCCTGCCCCGGCTTTTTCGCTGACGAAATCAGCCGCAGAGCGGATTGCGCTGTTGTTGCAGACAGAAACAGGCCCTTACTTTCGGGTTCAGGTGGATGGTGGCGGCTGTTCGGGATTTCAGTATAAATTTGATTTTGACAGCAGTAAAAATGAAGATGACCTCGAGCTTACCCAACATGGTGTGACTGTCCTTATTGATGAAATGTCGATGCCCTTTTTAGAGCAAGCCCAGCTTGATTATAAAGAAGAGCTGATCGGCTCTTATTTCGCAGTTGAAAATCCAAATGCCACGGCCAATTGCGGCTGTGGGACATCTTTTTCGGTCTAGGCGCGTTGATATGCGCATCACCTGTTGGAATGTAAATTCCCTGAAAGCCCGCCTTGGTCATGTACTGGACTATTGCCGCTCTGGCCAAACAGATTGTTTGCTGCTGCAAGAGCTGAAGCTGACTGATGAAGCCTTCCCGCATGATAAATTTGCGTCTATCGGCTGGAACAGCGCCTGTCATGGCCAGAAAACCTATAATGGGGTTGCTGTTCTCAGCCCGCATGAAATTTCCGACATTTCGCGCGGCCTGCCCTGCCTGACTGAAGAAGATAAGGCAGATGAACAAGCCCGTTATATAGAAGCATCCATTCAGGATGTTCGGGTGGGTGCGATTTATCTGCCTAACGGTAATCCTTGTCCGGGACCTAAATTTGATTATAAGCTGGCCTGGATGTATCGTCTTCAGGCCCGCGCTGAAACCTTGCTGGCTATGGAAACACCTGTGGTTCTGGCGGGAGATTATAACGTCATGCCGCAGGAGATTGACTGTTATGATCCGCCGGCATGGGAAGGAGATGCGCTCTGGCATCCTGACAGCCGGGCTGCTTTTTTCAAACTTCTAAATCTCGGCTATACTGATGCGATACGTGCCATTCATCCGCTTGGGGCGCAATATAGCTATTGGGATTATCAGGCCGGAGCCTGGCAGCGGGATAACGGGATCAGGATTGACCATCTGCTGTTATCTCCTGAAGCAGCCAGCCGCCTGCAGAATGCTGGGGTGGATAAAGCCCCACGTGGCCTTGAACGGCCATCTGATCACACTCCTGTTTGGATCGAATTGACTGACCGGAGATAAAAAAGCAGGGCTTTTGCCCTGCTTTCTTTTCAATGTGCTTTATCTGCCTTTTAAATATCGGCATACATATGGGTTTCGGCTCCGCCGCCTGGATGCGTGGTCGCCCCTTTTTCGGCTGAACCAACAGTCTGGGCATATTTCCAGATGGTTCCTGACTGATAATCTGTGGTCCGTGGCTGCCACGACTTACGCCGTTCAGCCAGCTCTTCCTCGCTCAGATCAACAGTGATTGTGCCCTCTACCGCATCAATCGAGATCATATCGCCATCTTTCAGCAGACCGATAGGCCCGCCAACCGCAGCTTCAGGCCCGACATGACCTATACAGAACCCACGCGTTGCCCCTGAAAAACGGCCATCCGTAATCAGCGCAACTGAATTACCGGCCCCTTGACCATACAGCGCGGCGGTGGTGGCCAGCATTTCGCGCATACCAGGGCCGCCCTTTGGTCCTTCATAGCGGATCACCAGGACCTCACCTTCTCTGTAATCCCGCTTTTCAACTGCGGCAAAAGCATCTTCTTCACAATCAAAACAACGGGCAGGCCCGGTGAATTGCAGCTTTTGCATCCCGGCAACTTTCACAATTGCCCCTTCGGGAGCCAGATTTCCGCGCAGACCAACCACACCACCTGTGGGTGATAACGGGTTAGATGTAGGGTAAATTACTTTCTGATCTGCCGGAAACTCAACATCAGCCAGATTTTCTGCAATCGTCTTACCAGTCACGGTGATACAGTCCCCATGCAGGAAGCCACCAACCAGCAGGGCCTTCATCAGCACCGGAACGCCGCCAATAGCATGCATATCTTTGGCAACATATCTGCCGCCTGGTTTCAGATCAGCAATGTAAGGCGTGCATTTGAAAATTTCCGCAACATCATGCAAATCAAATTCAATTCCGCATTCCGCAGCCAATGCGGGCAGATGCAGTCCCGCGTTGGTGGACCCGCCAGAAGCGGCCACAACAGTCGCCGCATTTTCAAAGGCTTTACGGGTCAGAATATCACGCGGGCGCAGATTCTTTTCGATCAGTTCCATTACCACGCGGCCAGAATGGTATGCATATTCATCACGGCTTTCATAAGGTGCAGGCGCGCCAGCAGAGCCTGGCAAAGCCAGACCAATCGCTTCGGACACACAAGCCATTGTATTGGCGGTGAACTGGCCGCCACAAGACCCGGCAGACGGACAGGCCACACATTCCAGTTCATGCAAATCTTCATCAGACATATTGCCAGCAGCATGTGCCCCAACTGCTTCAAACACATCCTGAACGGTTACGTCCTTGCCCTTGAACTGACCCGGCAGGATTGAGCCGCCATACATGAACACAGAGGGCACATTCAACCGCGCCATAGACATCATCACGCCCGGAAGCGATTTGTCACAACCAGCAAGACCGACAAGAGCATCATAACAATGCCCGCGCACTGTCAGCTCGATTGAATCAGCAATAACTTCGCGGCTGACCAGCGACGATTTCATCCCGGCATGCCCCATGGCAATCCCGTCTGTGACGGTAATTGTGGTGAATTCACGCGGTGTGCCCGCATGGTCTTTTACACCACGTTTTGCAGACTGTGCTTGTCTGGCCAGCGCAATATTACATGGAGCAGCTTCATTCCAGGTAGAGACCACACCAACCAAAGGCTGATTAATCTCTTCTTCTGTCATCCCCATTGCATAATAATAAGAGCGGTGCGGTGCACTTTTCGGCCCGACAGATACATGCCGGCTGGGCAGGTTCGCCTTATTAATTTTAGGGGTATCACTCATTTCATCCTCCGCAAAACATCTGTGCCCGCATGATAGGGCTGTTTATCATTCCGCATCAAGCCTGTTTAACGCCGCCTGAAGCCCGGACAGTCGCGTTTCTTCATCGTGCAAACGGCGTCTGTTTTCCTCAACGACAGCCTCTGGAGCTTTGGCCAAAAATCCTTCATTTGACAACTTGCCCCGCATTTTACCCGCTTCAGCCTCACAGGCTTTGATTTCTTTGTTCAGCCGGGCCCGTTCAGCCTCAAAATCCAATATGCCTGCCAAAGGAAGGCCAATATCCATTCCGGCAAGACTGGTTCTGGCTGTGCCTTTGACAAACCCGCCTTCACTGTCAAAACTGACCGCCTCTACGCGGGCCAGCCGCAGAACAGCTGTGCGCATCTGCTCAATCAAATATCTCTGTTCAGGCTGTGCTGATTTTATTTCCAAAACAGGCTTTGCATTCAGCGGCACATTCATTTCAGACCGCATCGTTCTGATTTCACTGATTAAATCGATAACAACTGATAAGTCTGCCTGTCCCTCGCCCTCGTCAACAGCCTGAGGCCAGGAGGCACCGATCAGCATCTCTGTTGAGCTGAAAATCTTCTCATTCAGCTCTTCAGAAATAAAGGGCATAAAGGGATGCAAAATATGCAGGACCTGATGCAGCACATAACCTGCCACGCGGCGCGATTCTTCGGTCTCGCTCAGGCCTGGCTTAATAAATTCGATATACCAATCACAATAGCTGTTCCAGACAAACTGATAAATCGCATCTGCTGCTTCATTAAACCGGTAACCATCAACCGCAGCTTGTGTGCGTGCAGACGCCTTATTCAGCTCTGCCAATATCCATTTATTTTCTGGCAGGCTGATATCGTCGGGCAGCTGCGGGTTGGTACTGCCGTTCATCTCCAGAAAACGTGCCGCATTCCACAGTTTTGTTGCGAAATTTCGATATGATTCAATGCGTGTTTCTGACAGTTTCAGATCACGTCCCTGCGCGGCCATGGCGACAAGGGTGAACCGCAACGCATCTGCACCATATTTTGCGGTCAAATCAAGCGGGTCAAGCACATTACCCTTTGATTTTGACATTTTCTGGCCATGTTCATCACGCACCAGCGCATGAATATACACATCTTTGAACGGCACCTCACCATCCATGAAATGCATGCTCATCATCATCATGCGGGCGACCCAGAAAAAGATGATATCAAATCCGGTGACCAGCACATCTCCTGGGTAATAGCGGCTCAATTCGGGTGTGTTTTCCGGCCAGCCCAAAGTTGAAAAAGGCCAGAGTGCAGACGAAAACCAGGTATCCAGAACATCCTCATCCTGAACCAGCTCTACATCATGGCCATAATGCGCCGCAGCCGCCGCAACAGCCTCAGCTTCTGATTCCTCAACAAAAGCTGTTCCATCAGGCCCATACCATGCCGGAATACGGTGACCCCACCATAATTGGCGCGACACACACCAGGGCTGGATATTTTCCATCCATTCAAAATATGTTTTTTCCCAGCGTTGCGGGACAAATTTGGTCCTCCCGTCACGAACCGCTTCAATTGCTGGTTTTGCCAAAACTTCGGCATTCACATACCACTGATCCATCAGCCAGGGCTCCACCGGGACGCCTGACCGGTCCCCGTGCGGCACGGCATGCTGATTATCCTCAATCTCGCCAAGTGCGCCAATGCTGTCCATCTCTTCAATCAGCTTCTTGCGCGCCTCAAACCTGTCCAGCCCCTGATAAGCATCGGGAACATTTTCGTTCAGAGCGGCATGCTCATCAAAAATATTCAGCAGCTCCAGATTGTGGCGGCGCCCGACTTCAAAGTCGTTAAAATCATGAGCTGGCGTGATCTTTACAGCCCCAGTACCCTTTTCCATATCCGAATAGTCGTCAGCTACAATCGGGATTTCACGGCCTACAATCGGCAGCACTACCTTTTTGCCCACTAATGCTGAATACCGCTCATCATTTGGATGAACCGCGACCGCCATATCACCGAACATCGTTTCGGGACGGGTGGTTGCAACTGTGATCACCTGATCAGAACCTTTGACCGGATAATGCAGCTGCCACATCTTTCCGGCCACATCTTTCTGTTCAACCTCCAGATCAGAAATCGCAGTCAAGAGCTTAGGGTCCCAGTTCACCAAGCGTTTGTCGCGATAAATCAGCCCGTCTTTATGCAGTTTCACAAACACCTTGCGCACTGCTTTTGACAGCCCTTCATCCATTGTAAAACGGCTGCGCTGCCAATCTGCGCTCGCGCCGATATGTTTTTGCTGATGCAAAATGGTTCCGCCGGATTCGGCTTTCCATTCCCAGACTTTTTCAACAAAAGCCTCTCGGCCTAAATCACGTCGGCTGATATTCTGCTGGCCCAGCTGGCGTTCAACCACCATCTGAGTTGCAATTCCGGCATGGTCCATCCCGGGCTGCCATAACGCGTCTCGACCCTGCATGCGGTTATAACGGATAAGGACATCCTGCAAGGTGAAGGTCAGCGCATGCCCCATATGCAACGAGCCCGTAACATTTGGCGGCGGCATCATGATTGTGTAAGGCGGATGTGCAGAGGCCGGATCACAGGCAAACTGCCCTTCCCCTTCACTCTTTTCATACCATTTGCGCTCTATTGATTCAGGAGAATAGGTTTTTTCAAGCATGACGTATCATTGGGTCAACTTCAGAACAAAAAGTCTGACCCGCTTGCTAGCCTGCAGAACGAGTCCTTGAAGCATCTCTAGACTCTGTCGGTAGCGAACGCAAGGCATCTTCGACAATCTTATCCAGATTTTGCGCGATCCAGACAGAAATCTGTTGCTTGATTTCCTGCAACACAAAGGCAGATATCTCATCTTTCATCTGGTCTGTCACAACCGCCGTTATCAAACTATCTGGTGTTGCAGGTTTTTCCTGATTTATGGTCTCGGTCTGCGGTAATGGTGCTGACCGCTCTGCCCCCACCTCACGCTTTGCCATTTCCTGTTCTGCTCCTGACCGCCTTCTGGTCTGAATACGGGCTGCAGGTACATCTAAATAAGGCGACAGCAAATCATCAATATCCGCCTTCAGATCAGTCAGGCTGTCCTGGCCTGAACGGGCATCCAGATTTGCACGAGGTTCATCAGCAACTGGCTTTGATGAGGATGCTGCCTGCGGCGGTCGCATATCCTTCATTAATGCTGATAACATTTCGTCAAATTCAGCATCGGAAGCGGCATCATCATTTGCGTTAAGCTTTGATTTCGGCTTTGCATGTTGAACTTCGGCTGCCGTGCGGACGGCCCGATCGCCCTCTGCGCCGCCTTTCCAGTAAATCTCGTCCAGCAACACAATATCCGCCTGATGTTCGGCCATCTCAGCAACCATAGAACGGGGCATGCCATTCTGCCCATGACCAGAATTTGCTTTATCACGGCCTAATCTATCTGCCTGAGCGTTCAAGGCTTCAATAGAGGCCAATATCTCATGGATATGCCGGACATTCTCTTGGCTCATCATCTTTTCCTGTTGCCTGTGCCAACAATGCTGCCTCGAACGGAACACGCATGGCTGATTATCTTTACTCTGCCGCAATAGGCAGCATGTAAGGATAACGACTTGACGGGTCAGAAATTGAATCAAGAAGTGGGGGCACTTCGGCTAAGGTAAATAATAAGACAGCCAGCTGGCCTGTCGCGCGTAACACATCATAGCCATTTAGAACAAACGCTTGTTGGGCTTGAACGCGACGTAATTCAACATCAGATAAATCCTGCTCTGCATCTAATTGGTCGAGAAAGGTTTTCAAGCCAAATTCAACTTCTGTGGCGGTTCCTTCTGCAACTAATTTTGCCGCCACCAATTCAGTTTCTACAGCCTCAAGCTGCGCAACGGAGGCTTTATAATCACGAAAAGCACGGCGCGCGGCCAGCCGCACCACGCGGCGGCTTTCTGCTGTATCCAGCTGGGCGCGGGTATGATTTGCCAGTCGGCTTCTGGCCGCAGAACGTGTTCCGTTGGTGACCAGAAACGGCGTCGACAACTGAAGCTGGGTTGTCACTTCGCTTTTGTCCATGGCGATGCCCTTTCGGTCTGTCTGGCTCGCAGAGACGCTGAAATCAACTTTAGGCAACACAGATTGCTTCAGAATTCTGAACTGCAGTCCGGAGCTTTTTTCTCCTAGCACAGCAGCGACCACGGACGGGTGTTCTGTATTGGCCTGTGTTTCAGCATCAGCCATTGATTGCGGTAAAACAGCCGGACCATCAAATCCGCTTAACGACTGCACATCCAGACCGGTCAGCGACTGATACGCCTCAAGGGCTGTTTGCAGCGCGGCCTCTGCCAAAATTTTATCAGACTGTGCGCGGGCCAACCTGGCCTCTGCCTCCGCCAAACGTGTCGGTGTTGATGTGCCAGCGTCAAGGCGGATGCGTGCAGCTTCTGTATGCGCTGCTAACCGACGCGTATTTTCATCTTGAATGGCAAAGGCCTTTTGCGCTGTCAGCACAGACAAATGCGCAGAAATGATGTCAAAAATGACATTTTGTTCTGCCAGTTGATATTCCGCACGGGCTCTGTTCAGGTCCAGCTCTGCGACACGTAAACGTGTTTCTGACTCGCCGGAATCGTAAATTCTCTTATTAATTGTTACAGACCCGACCCTGCTTTCATCACGAACAAATCCACCTGCACGGACCTTTGTATCTGTGCGGATATCTGACCCGCTAAGAGACAACCTGCCGGTCAGGTCATTGGCTGCGGTTGCGGTGCCAGATGCCTGCCTTGCCACAACAAACGCCTGACGAGACGCTGCCAGAATATTGGACTGGCTGAGCCCTGCGGACAGGCTGTCCTCTATTGTGACAGGACCGCCTTCAGGGCTTGAGCTTAGATCTGCATAAGCGGTCGGCTCGCTTGATGATGCCAGCACCAGAGGGTTTTGACGAATAACCTGTTCAGCATCTTGCTGTATGCTGGTCTGACTTGTCGCAATATCTGTATTGAACACCCATGACACCGTATTTTCAGTTTCACCGCAAGATGTCTGGTCAAGCTGCCCAGAACAATTTGCCGCCTGAACAGACAGCGTAGACGCAAACAATCCCCCACTAAGACAGCTTACAGCAATTAAGTACGTATATCTGTTGGGCAACAGCATCTGAAATATCCTCAATACCGAGAGTGCGTTGACAATAGCTTAACGGTAACAGGTTCGCTGTTGAACGCACAGGCTTAGAATGTAAATTTAGGCTTCACTTTAAATTCGTCCAGTACCGGCACCTGGGCAGTGAATAAAGCGCGTGATGTGACATGACCGGCACGCTTCTCCCAGATGGTTGCCTCGCCGACTTCACGCCCTTGTGGACGTAAAACAGACACCAGCCGCCCTCCTTCAGACAGTTGTTCAAACAAGGCAGCAGGGACATGTTCTACCCCACCTTCAATAATAATTGCCTGATAAGGCGCCTCAGACGGATATCCGTCCTGCAGGCGTGATTTCACCACAGCAACGTTGCCGATATCCAGACCGGCAACGATCTGCTGTGCTTTTTCGACCATCTGCGTACGTGTTTCAATCGCTATCACTGACGCAACCATAGACGAGAGAACAGCTGATCCATAGCCTGTCCCTGCGCCAATACTCATCACATTATCCGTCTTTTGTAACCCAAGGGACTGTATCATCCGTGCCATTACCATTGCTTCGATGATAAAACGTCCGCCTGACAAGGGGATATCTTCGTCAATATATGCCAGATTCTGCATCTGACGACTGACAAATAATTCACGGGGCACAGTGGCAAATGCTGCGATCACCGCATCATCAATCACCTTATTTGGCCTGATTTGGCTGTCTACCATAGCTTTTCGTAATTCTGAAAATGGCATGTCGTTCATGCGCTAAGACCCCCGTCTTGATCGTGCCGCTACCCGTTGTAAAAATGAAACCGGAATGAGACTATTATATATCCGGTGTTACGGTAATTTTCAATGAACAATATTGACGCCTGCGGCAACTTCAATTAGAGACCTAAGACACATTGTGCACCAAGGCCCGGTGGCAGAGTGGTTATGCAGCGGTTTGCAAAACCGTGGACATCGGTTCAATTCCGGTCCGGGCCTCCAGTTTTTAGTGATTTATGTCGCCTCCACTCTCTGACCGCCAGATTGCCCTTCGTGGGGCGCTTGACGCGCTTGCCCTGCCAGCCCTTGCACTTGGCAGTACCATGATGGGATTTGGCGCGATTGCCCGTGAAGCCGGATTTGACTTCTGGATGACAACTTTGACCACATTATCGGTCTGGGGCATGCCGGGTCAGGTCGCCTTTGTCAGCCTCTATGCCACAGGCTCATCTATGTTTTTAATGGTGGTTGCGGTTGCACTTGCCAATATGCGAATGATGCTGATGGTGATCTCAGGCGCAGATATGCTGCAGTTAAAACAGCATAACCTGCCCTTTTATAAACGTTTTTTCATCATGCATTTTATGGCGATCACCAACTGGGCACAGCTGACCTTCAAACAATCAACTTATCAGCCTGACCAGCTGCTGACCTACTATAAAGGCTTCAGTATTGTTCTGTTTTCCTGTGGCCTGACAGGAACGATGACAGGTTTTTTTCTTGATGACTTACTTCCCCCACATATCCTCAGATTGGTGATCTATGTCACGCCGCTTTATATTCTGCTGTTATTGGTGAATGCCCGCCAGACCATCAACCGACTGGCAGGGTTCTTTGGCGCAGCCTTGTCACCTTTTATCTATATGATCGTTGGGGACTGGGCGATTTTAGTAGCCGGATGTGTTGGCGGCACAGCAGCCCTTTTGATCCAGCTTGCCCGCACAGTCGGCCTCCGGTGTGATAAGGCAGAACAATAATGGGCTATTCTGTTTATGAAAGCTGGCTTATAATTGCGCTTGCGGCGCTGGCAACCGGTGGCTGGCGGCTGGCTGGTTTGTTATTGGCTGATCTGATCGCACCTGACAGCTGGGTTATGCTGTGGGTAAATGCGGTCGCACATGCGATGGTCGCCGCGGTATTAATGCTGATTATGGTCTATCCGACCGGTGTCTTGGCCACCACCAGCCTTGATGACAGGCTGATTTGTCTTGGCATTGGGCTGGTCTGTATGCTGGTTACGCGCCATCTCTGGCTGTCTCTTTTGCTCAGCTTAAGCTCATTTGCTGTTTTGGCATCTGTGTATTGAACAGGTCAGCTATTTTTCGTCACATATTTGTGATCAGCAATTCGGATACCGGCTGCCGCTTTTTGCCGTTGGCATTTATCGTGCGCTTTGCCTTTACCTCTATTTGTCTGAAACCAGAATACATCTGTTTGACAATCGGCATACAGGCGTTAGACGCAATAAATTTAACACCGCGGTTGTCCACCTCCCGCACCAGTTCAGCCAGGCGGTTTTGGTCAGCCATGCCGAACCCGTCAGTCATATAGCTGGTAAAATAGGATGTGTGATTCAACGGAACGTAAGGCGGATCAAGATAGATCAAATCCCCCTCTTCTGCCTGCTCCAGGCACGCCTCAAATGTCTTATTTTGTATCTCTGTGAAACGCAGCGCACGCGCAGCTGCCCGCAATACCTCCTCATTCACCAAGGACGGGTTAGTATACCGCCCGAACGGCACATTATTCAGCCCTTTTGAATTCACCCGGTACATGCCGTTAAACCCGGTTCGGTTCAGATATAAAAACCGGCTTGCTCGTTGCAAAGGGGTTAATTTCGCCAGGCCGCCCTCTTGCCTGTCCAAATTCCGGATTTCAAGATAGTAATCCTTGTCATGTTGATGTGTTTTCAACAACTCGATCAGCTCATCAGTCTGAGCCTTGACCATCTGATAACAATTGACAAGCTCTGGGTTAATGTCATTAATCAGGCTGGGGGTCTTTTTATCATTTAGCTGCTCAGACAAGTGAAAGAAAACAGCTCCGCCGCCAACAAACGGTTCGATGTAGCGTGTAAACTGGTCTGGGACTAAAGGCGCAATATCGGCCAAAAGTTGGCGCTTGCCGCCGACCCATTTCAAGAAGGGTTTATTTATCATATGACACTGATAACCACTCTGGTGACATCTCGCAATATGGATATCCCTGCGGTGCGGGCTTATCCTGCCTGTAAAGACTATTTTTGAGGGTATATGACCACATTATTATCCATCTCTGCCCTTCTGATTACAGTTCTTCTGATGCAGATGGGCACAGGCGCGCTCGGGCCTCTTGATACGCTGTCCGGGATTGAACTTGGCTTCACCACAGTTGAGATTGGCATTATTGGCGCAGCTCATTTTACTGGCTTTATTATTGGCTGTTTTGGAGCGCCTGCACTGGTTCGCCGGGTTGGTCACGCCCGGGCCTATATTGTTACTGTGGCGTTATCTGTGATTGCCATTCTGTTGCACCCGATATTTCCCGTTTTTTGGGCCTGGTGCCTGTTCCGCGTGTTTGCCGGCCTTGCGATTGCCACCTCGCTTACAGCTATTGAAAGTTGGCTGAACGCAAAACTGACAAATAAAAACCGAGGCCGGTTTTTCTCTCTTTACCGGATGATGGATATGTCCGGTGCGTTGATTGCCCAGTCCCTTATTGCGATATTGGTACCGGTTGAACATTTTTCATATATGCTTTTGGCCATTATCTTGATTGTGTCACTTCTTCCTTTGGGACTGACGAAATCTGTGCAACCTGAACTGCCTGAAACGGGCAAACTAGACCCCTTATTCGCGTTGCGCATATCGCCTTTGGCCGTGATTGGGGTATTGATTGTCGGTGCAACGGGATCGGTTATCCGGATGATCGGCCCGTTATTCGCGTATCAATCTAATCTTGCGCCGGTAGAAATCGGCTTGTTTTTGAGCCTGTTCATTATTGGTGGGGCGGTGATTCAGCTTCCGGTCGGCTATTTGTCTGAACGGTTCAGCCCACGCCAGCTTCTTGGCCTGTTCAGCAGCCTGACCATCATTGCATCTGTTGGGATCAACATGATGGACGTCCAGGAAATATTCGGTATCCGCACCTTATTTGTTCTGGTGTTCATTTTTGGTCTGACCACAATGCCACTTTATTCAATTTGCGCAATTCACGCGAATAATCTGATCCCTGCCAGACAGATGACCGCACTCAGCGCCTCGCTGATCTTTATTTTTGCAGTTGGGGCGATTGTTTCACCAATTTTTGCAGGCTATCTCATTGATGCCTTTGGTACGGATGCCATGTTCCTCTATTTTGCTGCTTTGCACTTGATTTTGCTGATGTACACAGGTTATCGCGCGCTGATCAGGCCGGATTTAGCCCCGCGGCGTCAATATGTTTATATTCCGCGCACGTCATTGTTTATTGCAAAGACCATTAAATCCATGAAACGTCGCCAGTAACATTATGCGCTGGTTCTGCTTATCATCTGCTGCTTTACAAGCTGTCGTATCAGCTATAACACACAAAGAACGTGGCAATCCAACCAACCCGGCGGGCCTTTTAACGTGAGCAAATCAACTGCGCATTTCTTGATGCTGATTGCAGCTTTGATCTGGGGAACGACCTTTGTAGCCCAGACCACAGGTATGGATACGATCGGGCCATTTGCCTTTACTACCGTTCGCTATCTTATTGGCGCTGTGGTGCTGTTGCCGCTGGCACTTCATGAACGCAGACGGGTGAATCTAGGCACATATTTACGGGCGCAGCCCGCCCTGCGGCTCCAGACTGTGGGCTTAGGGGTGATGATGTTTGGCGGCATAGCCCTGCAACAGGTCGCCCTGCAATATACCCAAGTGGCTAATGCTGCCTTCCTGACAGCACTTTATGTACCGGCTGTGCCGCTTCTGTTATGGCTGCTCCTGCGACAACCAATTGCCGGGCGGGTTTGGTTGGCGGTGATTTTGTCACTTGGCGGGTCCTGGCTGTTATCTGGCAGCTCCAGCCTGCTCAGCCAATGGGGTGATTTTCTGGTCGCCACAGGAGCGCTGTTTTGGGCAGGCCACATCATCTTAATCGGACTGGTCATGACGAAAGTGAAAACGCCGTTTCAGTTTGCCTTCATTCAGAATTGCTTATGTGTTTTGTTCGGCTGGCTGCCCATGCTTATTTTGGAAGCCCCAGAGCTGGCAGACTTCTGGCCTGTTTTGCCAGAATTGCTCTATGCTGGTATATTTTCTGTCGGCATCGCCTATACACTTCAAATGATGGCACAGGGCTATGCCTCAACCACCCTGGCTGCCTTCATTCTGTCACTTGAATCTGTATTTGCAGTGATTTCTGGCTGGCTGTTATTGGGCCAGAGCCTCACTGTGATGGCCGGTATGGGATGTATGTGTATTTTTGCCGCGATTGTGATCGCAGATGTGCTGCCGGGTAACCTGTTCAGGCGCCCTAGGGCTTCAGGTTCATGAATACTGGCCCGGCTTATATTGACCTTGTGTTAATTGGTGGTGGCCACGCCCAGACACAGGTCTTAAAAGATTTTGCAATGAAACCGGAAGCCGGGGTCAGACTGACCCTAATCACGGATGTTTTGGACACGCCCTATTCGGGCATGCTGCCTGGCTATGTTGAAGGCATATGGTCCTATAAGGACATGCATATCAATTTGGTCAAGCTGGCCCGTTTCGCTGGAGCCCGCCTTATCCATCAGCCTGTTAAAAATATAGATTTAAAGAATAAAAACATTATTTTAGAAAACGATCTTATTATCAGGTATGATATTGTTTCGATCAATTGTGGGGCATCGCCAGATTTAAATGCCATCCCCGGCGCTGACCAGTTCGCGGTAGCGGTGAAACCCATTTCCCAGTTCTTGCAGAAACTGCCAGACCCGGCTTTTGTAAATGGTCCAGTCTGTATTGTTGGTGCAGGAGCAGCAGGAGCTGAATTGGCATTAGCCTTCCGGCGCAAATACGGGCCTGATTTAGCCATTCATCTGATCGGCCGCTCGCCAAGGGTTCTGCCGACCCGGACAGTCCGCGCAAGCCACTTACTGCATAAAGCACTGATGGCTGCGAATATAACGCTTCACCTTGGCCAGCCTGTCCGAAAAATTACCGCTGATGCCCTTCATTTTGAAAATGAAACGCAACTGACGGCTCAGCATGTCTTTTTGGTGACCGCGGCACGTCCTGCAGACTGGACAAGCCAGCTTGCTTTGAAAAAAAACAATGACGGCTTTATCGCTGTGTCTTCCTCCTTGCAATCGATATCCCATGACCGGGTTTTTGCCGCCGGGGATATTGCCAGCCTTCAGGGTTTCAATCGTGAAAAGGCTGGTGTATTCGCGGTCCGGGCTGGCCCTGTCCTCAGCTATAATCTGCGCGCTTCACTACATGCTCGTCCGTTAAAATCATGGCGCCCGCAACGCCAATATCTGGCTCTTGTGGGACTTGGCGGGGGACAGGCTTTGGCGAGTTGGGGGCCATTTGCAGCTGCAGGGTCATATTGGTGGGCGCTGAAGGTCATAATTGACCGCCGGTTTATGACAAAATTTTCTGACCTGCCGCAGATGTCTTCATCTGCAGATATCCTGCCGTCTCTTGCGCACCAGCTTGGCCGCGTTCCCGAGGGTGATGAACAGATGTTCTGTGCGGCTTGTGGGGCAAAAGCAGGTGCTGACACACTACTCAAGGCAATGCGCAGGGCCTGTGATATGGCGGCGACCATGGGAGCTGATCCAGCTTATTTCCCTGAGCTGGATTTGAGCTCAGATCAGGCACAGATGGAACTCCCACCCGGCCAGGCAGTGATCAGCCAGTCTGTTGATTATATCTCTCAGCATATCTCTGATCCCTTCTGTTTTGGCCGGATTGCCGCATTGCATGCTTTATCTGATATCTTTGTTTCAGGTCACCGGCCCTTTTCGGCTTTGGCGACAGTTATCCTGCGCCGTGATTACAGCGATCTGCAGGCAGATGACCTGGCACAGATGCTGGCCGGAAGCCTGACAGAGCTGTCTTATCACCGCACGCGCCTTGTCGGCGGCCACACCTCTTTGTCAGACGAATCAGGTCTTGGATTTGCTGTAACAGGCTTTGCGCAGAGGTCAGCCGGCGACAAACCGGAACAACTGGCAGCAGATGAAACTGTTCTCATCCTCACCAAACCGCTCGGTACGGGGGTTATTCTGGCAGCCGAAATGCGCCAGCTTTGTCCGGCCAACAGCTATGCGGCGGCTGTTGCGGTCATGTTGCAGTCCAATTATGAGGCAACGCAAATTATCGCAAATATTCCCGGTGCCATAATGACAGATGTGACGGGCTTTGGTCTGGTTCGCCATGCTGTTAATCTTGCGCGCCGTGCAGGTGCAGCAGGTGTCAATATATGCCCAGAGGCCTGCCCCTTCATAGAGGGCGCTGAAGCACTTTCTGAACAAGGATTACAATCTAGCCTGTTTCACAATAATGCTGCAGGCCTGATCCCAGCATCCGGACAGTTTGAGGAGGCAGCAGCACAACTGATGTTTGACCCACAAACCTCAGGCGGCGTGCTGGCTGCTGTTCCTCAGCAGCAGGCGGCATCATGTCTGCGACAGCTTCAGCTGGCCGGATACAGCGAAGCCAGCCTCATTGGCAGCCTGTCCAGCACAGCTGGCCTGACGATCATCGACCAAAATAAGATGAGTTAAGATGAGCGCTCCCATTCATACCACAACAGACTGGAAGGCTGGGCATTATGACATGGTCATTGATGTCCGTTCGCCATCTGAATTTGCTGATGACCATATTCCAGGGGCAGTAAACCTGCCTGCCATGTCAGATGAAGAAAGAGCTGTAGTCGGCACATTGTACAAACAGACATCTGCCTTTGAAGCCCGCAAAACCGGGGCTGCGATCATGTCACGGAATATTGCCCGTCACATGGACACTGTTTTGCAGGACAAGCCGTCCGGATTTCGTCCGCTAATCCATTGCTGGCGTGGCGGCCAACGCTCGCGTGCCTTTGCCCTTGTGCTGAGCGAGGTGGGCTGGACAACACATCTCCTACACGGCGGCTACAAAGCCTATCGTCGCGATATTCTGGACAGGCTGAAAGACATTCCCCCATCTCTGAATCTACAGATCATTGCCGGGCGCACTGGTTCTGGAAAGACCGCCCTGCTCCAGCATCTGCAGCAAAAAGGGGGACAGATAGTGGACCTAGAGGATCTGGCAGCGCATCGCGGCTCGCTTTTGGGCCAGATCCCTGGCCGTCCTCAACCCAGCCAACGCTTATTTGAAAGCTGTTTGATTGACGCACTTTTGGAACTTGACCCTGATCAGCCGGTATTTGTGGAATCTGAAAGCTCACGCATCGGCAATCTTCAGATCCCCCCTGTGCTTTGGCGCCAGATGACAACTGCACCTTTGATTACGCTTGACGTTCCTGTGAAAGCACGTGCGGCTTATCTTGTGTCTGTTTATGACCGCCTGACAACAGATACTGCCGATCTTTCACGCCTGATCAGTGGTATGGTCCGCCGACATGGGTATGAAGTTACCGGTGAATGGCAGAAATTGATGCAAGAGGGTAACTGGTGCGGGTTGGCAGAAGCCTTGTTAAGCACGCATTATGATCCGGCATATGACCAGTCTGTAAACCGTCACAATCGCACTCAGCGGCTGCAGATCACACAACCAGAATGCTCGGCTGCAGAAATGCAGAAATCGGCTGCACAAATTCTGTCTTCCTTTGGCGATCAGGCACCTGTCTCAGAAGATTAAAGAAGCGGTGAAAAAAGGGGATTGCACTTTACAAGTGATGATGTATAACTGCTGTCGTTAAACCGCACTGGTCCCCGGTAGCT